>NZ_AHAM01000026.1 GCF_000236565.1 Mesorhizobium alhagi CCNWXJ12-2
GACCTCTTCCTCCGGCGCCTCGAAAACAAGCTCGTCATGCACCTGAAGCAGCATGCGCGCCGAAAGCTTCGCCTCGGCGAGCGCGGCGTCCATGCGGATCATCGCGCGGCGGATGATGTCGGCGGCCGAGCCCTGGATCGGCGCGTTGATGGCGGCGCGCTCGTTGAAGGCTCGGTGCTGCGGGTTCGACGAGCGGATTTCCGGATAATGAGCCCGCCGGCCGAAGATCGTCTCGACATAACCCTTCTCGCGGCAAGAGGCCTTCGTCGATTCCATATAATCGCGTATGCCGGGAAAGCGCTCGAAATAGCGTTTGATGTAGTCGCCGGCCTCCTCGCGCGGGATCGACAGCTGGTTGGCGAGGCCGAAGGCGGAGATGCCGTAGATGATGCCGAAATTGATCGCCTTGGCGCGGCGGCGCACTTCCGAAGGCATACCTTCGACCGGCACCGAGAACATTTCCGAGGCCGTCATCGCGTGGATGTCGACGCCGTCGGCGAAAGCTTGGGTCAGCTGCGGAATGTCGGCTATGTGGGCGAGCACCCGAAGCTCGATCTGGCTATAGTCGGCCGAGATCAGCTTGTTGCCCTTCTCAGCGATGAAGGCCGTCCTGATACGACGGCCCTCTGCCGTGCGGATCGGTATGTTCTGCAGATTGGGCTCGGATGAGGATATGCGCCCGGTCGGGGTGGAGGCGAGAGCATAGGAGGTGTGAACGCGCTTCGTCTCGGCGTGGATGTAGTCGGGCAGGGCGTCGGTATAGGTCGACTTCAGCTTGGTCAGCTGCCGCCAGTCGACGATCTTGCGCGGCAGCTCATAGCCTTCTGCGGCCAGTTCCTCGAGCAGTTGCGCCGTCGTCGACCATTGCCCCGACTTGGTTTTGCTACCGCGCGGCAAGCCCATGCGGCCGAACAATATGTCGCCGAGCTGTTTCGGCGAGCCTATGGTGAAGCGCTCGCCGGCGATCGTGTAGATCTCGTCCTCGAGGGCTGCCGCGCGCTGGGCCAGTTCACCCGAAAGCCGGCTTAGCATCTGTCGGTCGACCGAGATGCCGCGCCCCTCCATCCGCGCCAGCACCGGCACAAGTGGACGTTCCAGCCGCTCATAGACCGAGACCTGCCCCTGCGCGACCAGCCGCGGCTTCAGCACGCGCCACAGCCGCATGGCGAGGTCTGAACCCTCCGTCGCATAGGTTGTCGCCCGCTCGATTTCGACGAAGTCAAAGGTCACGAGGTTGCGGCCGGAGCCGACCACGTCCTTGAACGGGATCACGGCATGGCCGAGCCAGCGCTCCGCCAATGTTTCGAAAGCATGGTTGCCATTGCCTGCGTCGAGCACGTAGGAAATCAGCATCGTGTCGTCGAACGGCGCGATGTCCACGCCCAACCGGTGTATCAGCAGCCAGTCATATTTGATGTTGTGGCCGATCTTGAGCACCGACGGGTCGGTGAGCAGAGGCCGGATTGCCGCCAGAGCCTCATCGAAGGAGACCTGGTTCGGCGACCGGCCGCCTCCGAGCAGGTCGCCTTCGCTGGAGCGATGCGCGATCGGCACATAGGCAGCGCGTCCCGGCCGGATGGCGAGCGAGAAGCCGACCAGTTCGGCCAGCATCGGGTCGAGCGAGGTGGTTTCGGTCCTGAAGGCGACTGTGCCCGCTTCGCGCGCCTCAGCGAGCCAGGTCTGCAGGGTGGCGATATCGCGGATGCATTCGTATTTCGAGCGATCGATCTTGGCCGCGACGGCGGCCTCGGCGCGCGATTTGGCAAGCGCGGCCGGAGTTGCGCCCTCCGCCCTCGAGGAGGCGGCGAAGCCGCCGGAGGGCGCTGCCGAAGATTCTGCGCCTGCAGCCACGTCGGCGGGAAAGAGAATGCCTGCATCCAGATCGGGCCCGTGCGCCTCCGCGCCGGCCTGCACGATGATGCGAGCCGCCTCGATTTCGTTCGGTTCCGCCCCGGTTGTCTCGGCGACGCGGCGGGTCAGCGAAGAGAATTCCAGCGCCTTGAGAAACGAAATCAGCTTCGGCCCGTTCGGCGGCTGCAGCGCGAAATCGTCGAGCCCGTCTGCCAGCGGCACGTCGTTTTTCAGCCGCACCAGTTCGCGCGAAATCCGCGCCTTCTCGGCATTGTCGATGATCGACTGGCGGCGCTTGTCCTGCTTGATCTCGCCCGCCCGAGCCAGAAGCGCATCGAGGTCGCCGAACTGCTCGATCAGTTGCGCCGCCGTCTTCGGCCCTATGCCGGGAACACCGGGCACATTGTCGACCGAATCGCCGGTCAGCGCCTGCAAATCGATCATCTTTTCGGGCGGCACGCCCCATTTCTCGATGACCTCGGGAACGCCGATCTGGCGATCCTTCATCGGGTCGTACATCGACACGGTCGGGCCGACCAGCTGCATCAGATCCTTGTCGGAGGAGATGATCGTGGTGTCGCCGCCCGCTTCGCAGGCCAGCCTTGCATAGGTTGCGATCAGGTCGTCGGCCTCGAAGCCTTCGATCTCGATGCAGGGCAGGTCGAAGGCGCGCGTCGCCTGCCGGATCAGGCCGAATTGCGGGATCAGATCGTCCGGCGGCGCCGAGCGGTTCGCCTTGTACTCGGCGTAGAGCTCGTTGCGGAAGGTTTTGGATGAATAGTCGAAGATCACGGCCAGATGCGTCGGCACCACGCCGACATCCGTGTTGCGCGCATCCTGCATCAGCTTCCACAGCATGTTGCAGAAGCCCGACACCGCGCCGACCGGCAGCCCGTCCGATTTGCGGGTCAGCGGGGGAAGCGCATGGTAGGCGCGGAAGATGTAGCCGGAGCCGTCTACGAGGAAGAGGTGATCGCCTTTTTTCATGGCGAAAGCGATAGCGTGGAGGGCAAACACTGTCCACTTCCAAACATTCGGAAGCAGCCGTCCGGCGCCGACCAACTGACATTCCGGACCGATCACGCGTTTGTTACGAAACTGTAATGTTGTTGCCCTTGAATCAACACTTTCCGGTTTCCAAATGATCGCCATCGGCGTTTTTTGCCGAGTCCGGAGTATGGCCCGTCCCCCGCCTAGACCGGACACAGCGGCAGCCTAATCCCCCTCTCCGGGCTGCCGCTCCATTTTGAAGTACCGCCGCCGTGGTCTCCCCCTCCGCCACGGCGGCATTTCTTTGCCCGCGGCAAAGGGCTGAACCAATCTTTCCGGGCTTTTCGCGGCCGTTGCGACCCATTAGGGTGCGGCCAGATTCGAAAGGGCCCTGAATGCTGCCACTACCACCCGTTCTCGACCGCCTCGACCGGAACCTCGACCACAGTGTGGAGCGCCTGTTCGGCCTGCTCCGCATCAAATCGATCTCCACCGATCCGGCCTATGCCTCCGAATGCCGCCGCGCCGCCGAATGGCTGGTCGCGGACCTGACCTCGATCGGCTTCGACGCCAGCGTCCGCGACACGCCCGGCCATCCCATGGTGGTGGCGCATCATGACGGCCCGACGCCGGACGCGCCGCATGTGCTTTTCTATGGCCATTATGATGTCCAGCCCGTCGACCCGCTCGAATTGTGGGAGAGCGACCCATTCGACCCGGCGCTGAAGGATATCGGCGCCGGCCGCAAGATCATCACCGGCCGCGGCTCCTCCGACGACAAGGGCCAACTGATGCTCTTCGTCGAGGCGTGCCGCGCCTATAAGGAAGTCCACGGCAAGCTGCCCTGCAAGGTGTCCATCTTGTTCGAGGGCGAGGAAGAGTCTGGCTCTGCTTCGCTGAAGCCGTTCCTGGAAGCCAATGCCGCGGAACTGAAGGCCGATTTCGCCATGGTCTGCGACACCTCGATGTGGGACCGCGAGACGCCGGCGCTCTGCATAGGCCTGCGTGGCCTCGTCGGCGAGGAGATCACGGTCCATGCGGCCGACCGGGACCTGCATTCGGGCGAATTCGGCGGCGCGGCAGCCAATCCGATACGTATCCTGGCCAAGGTGCTGGCCGACATGCACGACGAGACCGGCCGCGTCACCATTCCCGGCTTCTACGAAGGCGTCGAGGAGACGCCGTCCCAGATCCTGAAATCCTGGGAAGCGCTGGGCGAGACCGCCGAGAGCTTCCTCGGCGAGGTCGGCCTGTCGATCCCGTCCGGCGAGAAGGGCCGCTCGGTGCTCGAACTCACCTGGGCGAGGCCGACCTGCGAGTTCAACGGCATCACCGGCGGCTACACCGGCAAGGGCTTCAAGACGGTCATCGCCTCGCAAGCATCGGCAAAAGTCTCCTGCCGCCTGGTCCACAAGCAGGACCCGCAGAAAATCCGCGAAGCGCTGCGGGCTTTCGTCCGCGAGCGCATTCCCGCCGACTGCTCCGTCGAGTTCGATGAGCATGGCGGCTCGCCGGCGATCCAGCTTTCCTACGATGCGCCGTTCCTGACAAAGGCCAAGACGGCTCTGTCCGACGAATGGGGAAAGCCGGCGGTCATGATCGCCATGGGCGGCTCGATTCCGATCGTCGGCGACTTCCAGAATTATCTCGGCATGGAATCACTGCTTGCCGGGTTCGCGCTCGTCGACGATCGCATCCACTCGCCCAACGAGAAATACGACCTGTCCTCCTTCCACAAGGGCCAGCGCTCCTGGGCCCGCATCCTCGACGCGCTGACCCGGTGAGGCCCTCATGACCATCCGCTTCCACAGAAACGACCTGCCTGATCTCGCGCATTACGAGGTCGACGCCGTCGCTATCGACACCGAGACCCTGGGCCTCAAGCCGCACCGCGACCGGCTTTGCGTGGTGCAGATCTCGCCCGGCGACGGCACCGCCGACGTGATTCAGATCGCGCCCGGCCAAACCCAGGCGCCCAATCTGGTCGCCATCTTGCGGGATGCAAAAATCACGAAACTTTTCCACTACGGCCGTTTTGACATTGCCGTGCTCTACCATGCCTTCGGCGCCATGGCCGAGCCGGTGTTCTGCACCAAGATCGCCTCGCGCCTGACCCGCACCTATACCGACCGCCACGGGCTCAAGGACATTTGCGCCGAGCTGATAGGCGTGAATCTCTCCAAGGCGCAGCAATCCTCCGACTGGGCGACCGAGACGCTGTCCCAAGAGCAGCTCGAATATGCGGCGTCGGACGTGCTCTATCTGCACCGGCTGCGTGACGTGCTGGCGGGAAGGCTGGTGCGGGAAAACCGTACCGAGGAAGCCGAGGCCTGCTTCCGCTTCCTGCCGACGCGCTCGAAGCTCGATCTTCTCGGATGGGACGAGGAAGACATCTTCGCGCACAGCTGAGGATGTGCAGCCTACGGTGCCCGTTGGTCGCACAGCAAATTCCGCAGCTCAACCCAGCGTAGCGGATTGACACTGGGGAAAAGATTGGAAAACCTTCTTCTTGGGGGAGTGGGTTCCGACCGGCATGTCATCCTGCAGGATTGACGCACTCCATTCGGTAGCAATTCGAGGAACGCGTCGGGTGCCTCCGCACGCCGGCATCATAGATATCAGATGGTGAATCCAATAGCGCCGTTGCGCCGCCGGGCGCAATGAGCAGGGGGAGCTTATGGCGAATTACAACTTGACGGTAGGCAACGATGTTCTCATCGGCACGGAGGGTGCTGATAATTTCTACGGTGTGAATTCCGGTGTCACCGGTGGTACCGACACGTTGAACGGCGGTGGGGGCGACGATAGTTTCTATGTTGGCCATCTCGCCGCCGGCACGGTCAACGGCGGCTCAGGAATTGACACAGTTTTTATTTACGGTGGCTTGGGTACTGTTACATACACCAACGTTGAAATTCTGAGCGTAACTGAATTTTATGTTCTCTCTGGTAGTGTATCGCAGTTTGCTTCCTTCGGAAGGATTGTGGATTCCACCGATCCGCTGCGGCAGATTCCCATTTACCTTGCCGGAGCCGGCGGCACCGTCGATTTCTCCGGACGCCTGACGGGTAGCCAATCGATCAATCTGACGGGCTCCGACGCAACGTCCGGTGTTGTCATCACCGGCACAGCCAATGGCGATGAACTCCGCGGCTCAAAGTTTAACGATGTTTTGAATGGGGGCGGCGGCGCGGACTGGATCGGGGCTGGTGACGGCAACGACACACTAAACGGCGGCGATGGGAACGATACGCTCTCGACCGGCGGCTTTGGCGCCGACACTTTGAATGGTGACGCCGGCAACGACACACTCAGCGCCTACAACGGCTTGGCCAACACGCTGAACGGCGGTGCCGGCAATGATCTATTCCTGATCTTTGGCAATTCAGGTACAGTCGATGGCGGCGCTGGTACGGATACTGTAAAAGGCAGCGATTTCGGGAATACCACTTTCACTAACGTTGAGGTGCTGAATATCGACGCCGGCCATATCTTCGCCAAAATACCGCAGCTGGCTTCCTTTGCCGCGATTGTAAATTTACCTGTTTTTGGCACGCAGATTACATTTGTTCTGGATGGAGATGGCGGCGTCCTCGATTTCTCGACGCGAGTGACAGGTACGCGTTCCGTCTACGCGACGGGCCAGGACGTTATATCCGGCATCACCATTACCGGCACGCTCAACGGTGATCGCCTCGAAGGTTCGGAATTCAATGACACGCTGAACGGCGGTGGGGGCGACGACACGCTGGACGGTGGCGGCGGCGATGACACGCTGGACGGTGGCGATGGTGCTGACACACTTTACGGCGGCGGTTCCGATGTGTTGAGGGGTGGTGCCGGCGACGACAGGTTTATTATCCTAGATAATACGGCAGCAACAATCGATGGAGGCGCAGGCAAAGACACAATCGTCGTAACGAGTGCTCTCGGTTCACTAACCTTCAGCAACGTTGAAGTTCTCGAGATCGAAAACGGTTACGTGTTTGCCAGCTTGGCGCATATTAATGCTTTCAACACGATATTTTCCACCATCTATCCTAATACCGTGATCCTTTTCAATCTTGTCGGGGCTGGCGGCACGGTTGATTTCTCGGATCGTCTGACAGGGGAGTGTGCTGCTTCTGTAGACGGCCAGAACCTCTCCTCAGGATACAAAGTCGTTGGAACCGTCAACAATGATTTTTTTATTGGCTCTAGCTTTGACGACGTGCTGAACGGCGGCGGCGGAGCGGATGAGCTAGTCGGTGGCTTCGGTAACGACATTTACTATCTCGACAACTCGGCCGATGTTATCGTCGAAGCGGCCGGAGGCGGTACCGATACAGCGCGTTCCTTCGTCAACTGGACGCTTGCCAACAATGTCGAGCGACTGGAGTTGCAGGGGACGGGCAATCTGAACGGCACCGGAAATACGCTTAACAACACGCTGGTCGGCAATGCGGGCAACAATGTCCTGAACGGCGGCGCCGGAAACGACTATATGATGGGCGGCGCCGGCAACGACATATTCGTGGTTGCCGCAGCCCGAGACAGAACCGTCGAGAATGCCAGTGGCGGCACCGATACCATTCGCAGCTATATCAACTGGACGCTCGGCGCCAATGTCGAGCGGCTGGAGCTGCAGGGGACGGGCAATCTGAACGGCGCCGGAAATTCGCTCAACAACACGCTGGTCGGCAATGTGGGCAACAACCTCCTGAATGGCGGCGCCGGAAACGACTATATGGTCGGCGGAGCCGGCAACGATATATTCGTGGTTGCCTCGACGGAAGATAGAACAGTCGAGAATGCCGGCGGCGGCATCGATACCGTTCGCAGCTATATCGACTGGACGCTCGGCGGCAATGTCGAGCGGCTCGAGCTGCAGGGCACGGGCAATCTGAACGGCGCCGGAAATACGGCCAACAACACGCTGGTCGGCAATGTGGGCAACAACCTCCTGAATGGCGGCGCCGGCAACGACTATATGGTAGGCGGCGCCGGGAATGACATTTTCATGTTCGATACCGCGCTCGGCGCGAGCAATGTCGATACGGTCGCTGACTTCAACGTCGCAGCCGACACCATACGGCTGGAGAACGCGATCTTTTCGACGATCGCAGGATCCGGAACGCTGACGGCAGCTCAGTTCGCCAGTAACGCCAGCGGCACGGCGCAGGACGCCAGCGACCGCATCATCTACGAGACCGACACCGGAAAACTGATCTACGACAGCAACGGCAGTGCGGCCGGCGGAGCTTTCCATTTCGGCACGCTCGCCTCCGGCCTTGCAATTACCAATGCCGATTTCTTTATGGTCTGACGTGGCGGCATACGCAGGCCTGTTTCCGCTTCCTGCCGACGCGCTCGAAGCTCGATCTTCTCGGATGGGAAGAGGAAGACATCTTCGCCCACAGCTGAGTGGTGTAAAAGGCTCAGCTCGGATTGACGGGTTTGCGGCGAGGCGGCGTTTGCTTTAGCGGCGCCGAAGGCACGGCGGGCTGCTCGGGCTCGCTGTTCCACCATCTGTAGAATGCGTAAGCCGCAAGGGCGACAAGAATGCGCTTCATCGGCTGTCTCCCGGATGAGGTCCGTTGAAAAATCTTGGCCACGCGATTTCGTTCCCCGCGCAAGACCTGGACGGGTGCTGATCAAACCTGCGTGAAAAACCGGTTTTGCTGCTCGGAATGACGGAAATCACGTCGGTTTCAGGCAAAAACGTGCGGTTTCGCCTTGGCTGGAATACGGAACCTTTCACCGGCGCGGCTGTTGGAGACCCGAGGGTCACCGGATGACCCGTGAAATCGAATCAGGAAGGAAAACGCCATGAAGATTCTTCTAGCCACGGCATTCTCCGTAATTCTCTCGCTCTCCGGAGCGGCTTTCGCCCAGGAAACTGGTGCCACCCAGCCGGACCCGCTCGGAACCGACGTCGATCGCGGCGGCGGCATAACCGATGCCGCCACCTACCTCGAAGGGCCCAACATCCATAAGTTCTATGTGGATGAGCAGATGACGACCCTGCGTCCCGTAGAAGAGATCAGGACCACATACCTGGCCTTGCCCGAGACCGAGAGGACCAGCCTGGTGGTGGCCTGCGATAAAAACGACGACGTGAGGTTCACGGAGCTGTGCCGGAACATCGGTGGGATGTAACAATCCTGAGAAGCCGCAAAGCCCGCTCCGGTCGAGCCGAGGCGGGCTTTGCTTTATCACTAGATAGCGACGCGTAGGACGCACGCGGGCGACCCGGCGCGTCCGGTACCTTGGGGCAATCGCGCAAACGCCTATCGGCTCCTCACTATCGGCCCTAAGTTCGGCTCCGGTGTCTGCCGTCGGATGCGATCCGCAGATCGGCGCCTAAAAGCCAGAACCGGATGGTCCGAAGCGCAAACCTGTGCAAAATGAGGAAATTTGGTGGAGCCAAGCGGGATCGAACCGCTGACCTCCTGCATGCCATGCAGGCGCTCTCCCAGCTGAGCTATGGCCCCATTCCGGCTTGAAGGCCGGGCGCCGTTTCCGGCGGGAATTCTTGCTCGGGCATCCGGCCCGAGCCGTCGTCGAAGGCGGCTTCTAAACCGGCTCCGTTCGCAGATCAAGCCTTTGCATCAGGCTTTGATCTGAATTGTGCGGCGCTGCTGGATTCCCGGCTCAGACGTCGTCGTCGTCGCCGACGCCGATAATGTCGGAAACGTCGTCGTCGTCCTCCTCTTCGTCTTCGAGGAATACGTTCTCATCGTCGTCGCCGAGGTCGACGTCTTCCTCGTCCTCGATCTCGGGAAGATCGTCGGCGGTCTTGGCCTCGTCATCAGCCTCTTCGAGCGAAACGACTTCAGCGCCTTCCTCTTCGGTGTCGAGTTCCTTCTCTTCGACCTCTTCCTCCTCTTCGAGGATCTTGCTTCCGGCCGATTCGAAATAGGAAAGCGGATACGTCTTCCCGGTGTACGGAGAGACGATCGGATCCTTGTTGAGGTCGTAGAATTTGCGGCCCGTTTCCGGGTCGATGCGCTTTGTACCGAGTTCGGATTTCGCCACTGTTGAGCCTCGCCTTTGAAAGTCGGTCCCCTTAGCGGCTGTTCCCTGGTCTGTCAAAGCCAAAATCCCGGCTTTTCGGGACGGCCGCCGCGGGGGATGACCACGGCTCCGACGCATGATAGGAACCGCCGCGAAGATCAGGAAAATGCGGGTTTTTGCCGCCGTTTCCGCATGAGGAAGAATATGGCGCACAACTCGCCCGCACAGCCGGCAATTGCAAAAAAATCGGAAGCGCTCGCCGGAACGGTCCGGATGCCCGGCGACAAGTCGATCTCGCACCGTTCCTTCATGTTCGGCGGGCTGGCTTCCGGGCAAACGCGCATCACCGGCCTGCTCGAAGGCGAGGACGTGATGCGCACCGGCGAGGCGATGAAGACGATGGGCGCGCGCATCGAGAAGCGCGGCGCCGAATGGATCATCGACGGCACGGGCAATGGCTGCCTGCTCGAGCCGACCGCTCCATTGGATTTCGGCAATGCCGGCACCGGGTCGCGGCTGACCATGGGCCTTGTCGGCACCTATGACATGGAGACCACCTTCGTCGGCGACGCTTCCCTCTCCGGCCGGCCGATGGGCCGCGTGCTCGGCCCGTTGCGCGAAATGGGCGTCCAGGTGCTCAAGGCGTCGCCGGGCGACCGCATGCCGATCACGCTGCGCGGACCCAATACCGCCGCGCCGATTTCCTATCGTGTGCCGATGGCCTCGGCGCAGGTCAAATCCGCCGTGCTTCTCGCCGGCCTGAACACGCCGGGCATCACGACGGTGATCGAGCCGGTGATGACGCGCGACCATACCGAGAAGATGCTGAAGGGTTTCGGCGCCAACATCGAAGTCGAAACCGACCGCGACGGCGTTCGCCACATCCGCATCGAGGGCCAGGGCAAGCTCTTCGGTCAGACCATCGCCGTGCCCGGCGACCCTTCCTCGGCCGGTTTCCCGCTCGTGGCGGCGCTAATCGTGCCGGGTTCCGACATTATCATCGAGAACGTGCTGATGAACCCGACGAGGACCGGCCTCATCACCACCCTTCTGGAAATGGGCGCGTCCATCGATCTGCTCAATCCGCGCAATGCCGGCGGCGAGGATGTCGCCGATTTGCGTGTCCGCTCGTCACAACTGAAAGGCGTCAGCGTTCCGGCCGAGCGCGCGCCGTCGATGATCGACGAATATCCGGTGCTGGCCGTCGCTGCATCCTTCGCCGAGGGCGAGACGCTGATGCAGGGGCTGGAAGAACTGCGTGTGAAAGAGTCGGACCGGCTTTCGGCGGTCGCCAATGGCCTGAAGGCAAACGGCGTCGACTGCACCGAGGGCGAAGCCTCGCTCGCCGTGCGGGGAAAGCCAGGCGGCAAGGAGTTGGGCGGCGGTATGGTAAAGACCCATCTAGACCACCGCATCGCCATGAGCTTCCTGATCATGGGCCTTGCCACGGAAAAACCGGTCACGGTCGACGACCGGGCGATGATCGCCACCAGCTTCCCGGAATTCATGGGACTGATGACCGGGATGGGGGCGGAGATCGACTGACATGTACCAGCCGCCGCAGTTTCGTGAAGATGACCTTTCCGTTCAGCATGCGTTGATCCGTGCACATCCGCTCGGCCTGCTGATCACGGCCGGACCAGATGGCCCGACCGCGAATGCCTTGCCTTTTCATCTGGTCGACGAGGGCCCGCCTAAAGGCGTGCTTCAGGTCCACATGTCGCGGGCAAACGGGCAATGGAAGGAAATCGCAGCGGGCGCGCCGGTCCTTATCGTCTTCCAGGGCGACAACGCCTACATCACGCCCTCCTGGTACGCGACCAAGCGCGAGACCGGCAAGGTCGTGCCAACCTGGAACTACGCTATCGTCCAGGTGCGCGGTAGCGCGAAGGTCATCGATGACTCCGGATGGCTGCGCACCCAGATCGAGGCGTTAACCGGGGAACACGAACATCGGCGGCCGGCGCCCTGGCGCGTCGACGATGCGCCGGCTGCATTCGTCGACGCCCAGATCAAGGGCATCATCGGCGTGGAGATCGCGATCACCGGGATCGAAGGCAAATGGAAGGTAAGCCAGAACCGGCCGAAAGCGGACATTGCCGAGGTCATCGACGGGCTGGGCGCTGCCACTGAGGTTCACGCCAATCCGGGAATGGCCGACCTCGTGCGGCGCTACGGTGTCGATCGATGATCATCGCCATCGACGGCCCCGCCGCCTCCGGCAAGGGCACCCTCGCCCGGCGTATCGCCGACTATTACCACCTGGCGCTTCTCGATACCGGCCTGACCTATCGCGCCGTGGCATATGAGATGCTGCAGCGCGGCTGGCCGCTTGACGACGAAGCGCATGCGATCGCAGCCGCAAGGCAGGTCGACCTAGGCGCGCTCGACCGTGAGACTCTGTCGGCGCATGAGATCGCCGACGCTGCGTCGAAGGTCGCCGTCATCCCGGAGGTCCGGCGCATCCTGGTTGAAAAGCAGCGGGCCTTCGCCCGAAATCCGGCCGGCGCGGTGCTTGACGGGCGCGACATAGGAACTGTCGTCTGCCCGGATGCCGATGTGAAGCTTTACGTAACGGCAAGCGCGGAGGTGCGTGCGGGACGGCGGCTGCGCGACATCGAATCGCGCGGCGGCCGGGCGGATTTCGCCGAAATCCTCGCCGACATCGTGCACCGCGACGAGCGCGACATGGGCCGCGCCGACTCGCCGCTCAAGCCCGCCGCCGACGCGCACTTGCTCGATACGTCGGAAATGGGTATAGAGGCCGCGTTTCTGGCAGCCAAAGCCATCGTGGACGATGCCTTGGCCAAAAGAGACAAGGCCTGAAATCCGGCCGGCCGCGTTTCCCCCGAGGGAAACTGCCGCACTGGATTTGGACCAAGCACCAGCCTGCCTGCATTCTCATGCGCCGGAAATCGCCGCGAAAGCGGCACCAGGGCCTTTTGGTCCGGATGCGGGCAAGCTAAACGCAACGCAAACAACGGCGCCGGCTCCAGCGACAATGCCGGAGCGTTCCAGGAGAAAATATGTCAACTGCAACCCCCACTCGCGATGATTTCGCGAGCATGCTCGAAGAATCGTTTTCCGACGGCCATTCCGGCGAAGGCCAGGTCGTCCGCGGCACCATCACCGCGATCGAAAAGGACATGGCCATCATCGATGTCGGCCTGAAGGTCGAGGGCCGAGTGCCGCTGAAGGAATTTGGCGCCAAGGCCAAGGACGGCCAGCTCAAGGTCGGCGACACGGTCGAGGTCTATGTCGAGCGCATCGAAAACGCGCTGGGCGAAGCCATGCTGTCGCGCGACAAGGCCCGCCGCGAAGAGAGCTGGGTCAAGCTCGAAGAGAAGTTCACCAAGGGTGAGCGCGTCGAAGGCGTCATCTTCAACCAGGTCAAGGGCGGCTTCACCGTCGATCTCGACGGCGCCGTGGCCTTCCTGCCGCGCAGCCAGGTCGATATCCGTCCGATCCGCGACGTTTCGCCCCTGATGCACAACCCGCAGCCTTTCGAGATCCTGAAGATGGATCGCCGCCGCGGCAACATCGTCGTGTCGCGCCGCACCGTGCTCGAGGAAAGCCGCGCCGAACAGCGTTCGGAAATCGTTCAGAATCTCGAAGAGGGCCAGGTAGTCGAAGGCGTCGTCAAGAACATCACCGATTACGGTGCGTTCGTCGACCTTGGCGGCATCGACGGCCTGCTGCACGTCACCGACATGGCCTGGCGCCGCGTCAACCATCCGACCGAGATCCTCAACATCGGCCAGACGGTCAAGGTGCAGATCATCCGCATCAACCAGGAAACCCACCGCATCTCGCTCGGCATGAAGCAGCTCGAGAGCGATCCCTGGAGCGAGATCGGCACCAAGTTCCCGATCGGCAAGAAGATCACCGGCACCGTCACCAACATCACCGACTACGGCGCGTTCGTCGAGCTGGAGCCGGGCATCGAGGGCTTGATCCACGTTTCGGAAATGTCGTGGACGAAGAAGAACGTGCATCCCGGCAAGATCCTGTCCACGACGCAGGAAGTCGACGTGGTGGTGCTCGAGGTCGATCCGGCCAAGCGCCGCATTTCGCTCGGCCTCAAGCAGACGCTCGAGAATCCGTGGGAAGCGTTTGCGCGCAACCATCCGGTCGGCGCGATCGTCGAAGGCGAGGTCAAGAACAAGACCGAGTTCGGCCTGTTCATCGGCCTCGAAGGCGATGTGGACGGCATGGTCCACCTCTCCGACCTCGACTGGAACCGTCCAGGCGAGCAGGTCATCGAAGAGTACAATCGCGGCGACATCGTCAAGGCGCAGGTGCTCGATGTCGATCAGGACAAGGAACGCATCTCGCTCGGCATCAAGCAGCTGGCGCGCGATGCGGTCGGCGAGGCTTCGACCTCGGGCGAACTGCGCAAGAACGCGGTCGTCACCTGCGAGGTCATCGGCGTCAAGGAAGGCGGGCTGGAAGTCCGGCTCGTCGACCACGGCGTCGAGACCTTCATCAAGCGCAACGATCTGAGCAGAGACCGTGACGAGCAGCGCCCCGAGCGCTTCTCGGTTGGCCAGAAGGTCGATGCGCGCGTGATCGCCTTCGACAAGAAGACGCGCAAGATCCAGGTCTCGATCAAGGCGCTGGAAATCGCCGAGGAGAAGGAAGCGGTCGCCCAGTACGGCTCGACCGACTCCGGCGCGTCGCTCGGCGACATTCTGGGTGCGGCGCTCAAGAACCGCGGCGGCAAGGACGAGTAATCGTCCCTGTCTTCAGGGAAATTAGAAAAAGCCCCGCTGGAGCAATCCGGCGGGGCTTTTGTTTGGGGGTAGGACGATGCGGCATTCAGCTCCCCTTGAGGGGCAGGGGAAAGCCGCACTAATCGACCGCAATTTCGATCAGGCAGGGCTTGTTCAAAGCCCGCGCGGCGAGCAGCGCAGCCGGCAGTTCTGCGGAGGATGTAAGGCGCCTGGCTGTCAGACCGTAAGCTTCGGCGAGCTTACAAAAATCCGGCGGTGCCGGCGAAACGCCGACCGGCTCGACGCCGACATCGCGCATCGAGGTTTCGATCTCGCGGTAGCCGCGATTGTTCCAGACTACGAAAATGACCGGCGCTCCAGCATCCAACGCCGCACCGAGTTCCGGCAGCGTGAATTGGAAGCCGCCATCGCCGGTCAGGCAGACCACCGGCGCGTTCGGGTCGGCGAGCGCCGCTCCGATGGCAGCCGGCGGGCCGTAGCCCAGCGCGCCGAAGCCGGTGGCGGCATTGAACCAGCCGCCCGGCCTGTCGTGATCGTAATAGAGATTGGCTGCATAGACGGGCTGCGTTGAATCCCCGACGATGATCGATCCAGGCAACGTGTCGCGGATCATCTCGACCACGGAGACCTGCTCGCGCATGGCCGGGCCGATCTCGGCGATGGCGGCGCCTCGCGCCTTCTCGGCCCGTGCGCCGCCACCGGATCGGGTCCTGCCGGCGATTTCAGCTGCGCTGATCGCATCTTCAAGCGCGTCAAGCGCGACCGCGCAATCCGCCTGGATGCCAACGGTCACAGGATGACGCGCGAGTTGATCTGGGCCGATGTCGATCCGAACCAGCCGGGCCGGCGGCACAAATCCTCCATCGGCGTACATGTCGTAGTCGGTAGGGCCGAATTCGGTTCCGGCGGCGATGACAAAATCCGACTCCGCCATCAGCGCGCGGACGGCCTGCAGGCTCGGACTGGCGTGAACGCCGAGCGGGTGGCGATGGAGCAGCCCGCGGGCGTTGGCCGTGGTGACGACAGGCGCGTCGAGGCGTTCGGCAAGCCTCGCCAGCTCGGCTCCGGCCCGTTTGGCGCCGCCGCCGGCAAGGATCAGCGGGTTTTCGGCGGAGAGCGCCAGCCTCGCCGCTTCGGCAATCGCGGTTTTGTCGGGCGCTGGGGGCACAAATTTGCCCGGAAGCACCTCCAATTCGCCGGCAGGCTTGCCCATGACGTCGGTCGGTATTTCGATATGAACCGGACCGGGCCGCGCGGTTGCAAAAAGCGTGAAGGCGCGCGCCAGCCCTTCCGGCAATTCGGTCGCCCGTTCGATCCGGTGCGAGAACAGCGCCACCTTCTCCATCATGCCGCGCTGGTCCGGCAATTCATGCAGATAGCCGAGCCCCTTGCCGAGCGTGTCGGTGGCGTTGACCCCGGAGATGACCAGCATCGGCACCGAATCGGCGCGCGCCTGGCCCATCGCAGTGATCGTGTTTGTCAGGCCGGGACCGGTGATCACGAAGGCCACGCCCGGACGCCCTGAAACGCGGGCGTAGCCTTCGGCCATGAAGCCCGCGCCCTGCTCGTGACGCGGCGTGACGTGGCGTATCTTCGAGCGCGCCAAGCCGCGATAGAGCTCGACCGTATGGACGCCCGGAATGCCGAACACGGTATCGACGCCGTGCGCCTCCAGCAGCGAGATCAGCGCCTCGCCGATGGTTTTCTCGTTGCTCACTGCCGCAGCACCGGGCGCGTCAGGCAGGTCGGCCCGCCCTCGCAGGCAATGCACAACGCGTCGGCCTCGAAAGTCTCGACCGTGCAGCCGGCCGCTTCCATGGCTGCCCTGGTTTTGGGAAAGCCCGCGACGGCGATGACCTTGCGCGGCGCGGTCGGCAGCACGTTCAGGCTGAGGCCGTGGGAGAGGTGAAATTCTTCGGCGTCGCCCTCGACCAGCTTGATGCCGCGCGCCTTAAGCATCTGGTAGAATGCGGCCGGCAGAAGCGGCGCATAGACCAGCGCCAGATCGTCGGCCAGCGGACTGATCACCGACATCAGGTGAAGGCAGGCGTCCTCGCCGTGCCAGAGCGGCAGGTCGTAGCCGTAAACCTCGATGCCGAGCGGCGACAGCAAATTTGCGACCTGCTGGATGCCGTGCTGGTTCGTGCGCACGCCGCGGCCGATGGCGAGCGTCTTGGCGTCTACCCAGACGCAGTCGCCGCCTTCCACGGTCCCCGGCTCTTCGACCCGGCCGAGGATCGGCACGCCCATGCGGCTGTAGGCGGCCTCGTGCAGCGAAGGTTCGGTGCGCCGCAGCGCCTTGCCCATGGAAAGGATAAGCGCGCCATGATCCGTCATCAGCGACGGATCATGGGTAAACACCGAGTCGGCCAGTCCGTCCTGGGCATCGTCGAGCCATTCGATCGAGGCGCCGGATGCAGCGACGAGTTCGGCCAGCGCCTGATGCTGTTTCGCCGCGCGTTCAGCATCGAAGCCCGGTCCGTAATGCCAGGTTTCCCGGTCGGCGCCGTGCATGGCGCTGCCGGCACGGCGCATCAGCACCCGCTTCAGCGGCGCCGCCATCGATTGAGATCCGAACATCTTTCCGGTCTGCAGGTTCAAATCGTCCTCCCGTCTTGCCAGCGGCATGGAGCCACTAAACATTTTGCGCCACCGCCCGGCAAGGGGCCACGGCAGGCGGGTTGACGGAGGCAAGCCGCCCGGTCCATCCTGTCACAGGGACGCGAGTTTGTGACTTGGGTAATGGGTACGGGATTCCACCGGAATCGAAATCGCCGCAAAGGCTATACGGCATGAGCAATGCCGGTGAAGAATCGCTTTCAGGCGCGGCTGATGTCGCGGCCGAGGCCATTCACGTCGAGAACCTGCACAAGAAGTTCGGCCAGTTGCATGTCCTGAAAGGCGTTTCGATGTCGGCGCGCGACGGCGAAGTTGTGGCGATCATCGGCGGCAGCGGCTCGGGCAAGTCGACGCTGCTGCGCTGCATCAACTGCCTGGAGAACCCCACCAGCGGTCTTATCCGTGTGAATGGCGAGGAGATCCGGCTGAAACCGGATGGCCACGGCGGCAGCGTGCCGGCCGATCGCCGCCAGATAGAGCGCATCCGCTCCAGGCTCGGCATGGTTTTCCAGAGCTTCAATCTCTGGAGCCACATGACGCTGCTCGAGAACGTCATCGAGGTGCCGGTGCATGTGCTCGGCATCAAGCGCGACGAGGCCGTAGCCAACGCGGAAAAGCTGCTGGAACGGGTGGGGCTCGCGGAGAAGCGCGACGTCTATCCGGCCTTTCTGTCGGGCGGCCAGCAGCAGCGCGGGGCGATCGCCCGGGCGCTGGCGGTCCAGCCGCGCGTCATGCTCTTCGATGAGCCGACATCCGCGCTCGATCCGGAACTGGTCGGCGAGGTCTTGAAGGTGATCGCCGATCTGGCGCGGGAAGGCCGCACCATGGTGCTGGTGACACATGAGATGAAGTTCGCCCGTCAGGTCGCGAGCCATGTCATCTATCTCTATAACGGGCTGGTCGAAGAGGAAGGACCACCGGAGCAGATTTTCGGCGATCCAAAGTCCGAAAAGCTGAAGCAATTCATCCGCAACATCCACTGATTGCGGGCGAATAGTGGGAACAAATCAACCAAAACAAAATGGGAGTGCGTGACATGAAGAAAATACTCGCAACCGCCGCGATGGCGCTGGCTTTCGGAATAGCCAGCCTCGCCGCCGCTGGCGCCGAGCCGGTCAAGGTGGGCTTTTCGCCGGAAGCCTATCCGCCGTTCTATTCCGCCGACGCCTCGGGCAACTGGACCGGCTGGGAGGTGGAGATCGCCCATGCAATCTGCGCGGAGGCGAAGTTCGAATGCGAACTGACCCCGATCCCTTGGGACGGCCTCATTCCGGCGCTGACGACGAAGAAGATCGACGCGATCATGAACTCGATGTCGATCACCGAGGAGCGCAAGAAGACGATCGACTTCTCGGACAAGTACTACAACACGCCGACCGCGATTGTCGGCCCCAAGAGCGAGAAGTTCGGCGCGACGCCCGAAGACCTCAAGGGCAAGATCATCGGCGTCCAGGTTTCCACGACGCACTCGGCCTACGCCAAGAAGCACTTCACTGAAGCCGCCGAGATCAAGGAATACCAGACCCAGGACGAGGCCAATCAGGATCTTGCCGCCGGACGCATCGACGCGACACAGGCCGATTCGATCGCGCTCGACGCCTTCCTGAAATCAGAGCAGGGCGCCGCCTGCTGCGACCTCAAGGGCCATGTCGCCGAAGATCTCGAAATCCTCGGGCCGGGCGTGGGCGCAGGCGTGCGCAAGGAAGACACGGAGTTCAAGGAAAAGATCAACGCCGCGATCAAGGCCATTCGCGCCAACGGCAAGTATGAAGAGATCACCAAGAAGTACTTCGACTTCGACATTTTCGGCAGCTGACCGGCTGTGATGGCGGCTGCGCGGATGAAAATCCGTGCAGCCGCGTTCACATCGAAGGCGGGATTGACCCGCTCGTAAAATAGGATCGGGCCGATCGAAGCGTTTCTTCTTCCGCTGTCGCAGGCGAGTATTTTCGATCTCCTGGCGCTAGAGCCGCCGGGCTGGGGCGGCAATCTGTTGCGCGGCCTGATGAATTCGGTGGTGATCGCGGTCGGCGCTTTCGGCTTCGGCCTCGCCATCGGGACCGGCGGGGCCTATGGCAAGCTGTATGGCGGGCCGATCGTGCGCGACCTGCTGGAAGTCTACACTACGATCGTCCGCGCCGTGCCGGAACTGGTGCTGATCCTGCTTCTCTATTTCGCGGGAACCGACCTGATCAATCGCGTCCTGGAAGCCCTTGGTTACGCTCGCATCGACGTTAACGGCCTTGTCGCCGGCATCTGGGTGCTGGCCTTCGTGCAGGGCGCCTATTCGACCGAGGTCATTCGCGGCGCGATCCTCGCCATCCCGCAGGGCCAGATCGAAGCCGCCCGCGCCTACGGCATGTCGCCCGGACTGCTTATGCGGCGCATTACCGTTCCCGCCATGTTGCCCTTCGCCATACCCGGACTCGCCAATCTCTGGCTGATCGCCACCAAGGATACGGCGCTGCTGGCGATCGTCGGTTTCAGTGAACTCACCCAGGAGACGCGGACGGCCGCCGGCCAGACCAAGGCCTATTTCACCTTCTTCATGGCGGCAGGCGCGCTTTATCTCCTGCTGACGCTGTTTTCCAACGTCATCATCGCGCAGGTCGAGCGCTGGGCCCGGCGTGGCATGCCACGGATCGCCGGGGGTGGCCAATGACTACCCAGACCGCAAACGGCCTCGTCGATACCGCGGCGCGTGCTTCGCTCTGGCTGCAGCCGCACCGCATCGTGCTGATCGCCGTGGGCCTGGGGCTGGTCGCATCGGCCGCTGTCTTCATGCGCTGGGACTGGATCCCGGCCTATTACGACTTGGCCCTCCAAGGCATCTGGCGAACGATCTGGATCCTTGTCGTCACCGGCATACTCGGCTTTGCGCTGGCGGTTCCTCTAGGCCTCGTCCAGACAACAGGCCCGCGCTGGTTGGCCTGGCCGGCCAACGCCTTCTGCACCGTGATCCGTGGCACGCCGCTGCTGCTGCAGCTCTGGCTACTTTATTACGGGCTGGGCTCGCTGTTCCCTCAGTTTCCGTGGGTCCGAGACTCGTTTCTCTGGCCGTATCTCAGGCAGGCATGGCCCTATGCGGTGCTGGCGCTGACGCTCTCCGTCGGCGGCTACGTCGGCGAGGTCATGCGCGGCGCATTCGCCGGCGTGCCGCGCGGCCAGCTGGAGGCGGCGCGCGCCTATGGCATGCATCGGCGGACGGTCTTCCGCCGCATCTGGCTGCCGCAGGCGATCTACAGTGTGCTGCCGACACTGACCGGCGAGGTGGTGCTTCTGCTCAAGGCGACGCCGCTGGTGGCGACCATCACCGTCGTCGACATCTACGCAGTCGCCTCGCGGGTGCGGCAGGACACTTTCATTGTCTATGAGCCGCTGCTGCTGCTCGCGCTGATCTATCTCTGCATAACCGGCATCATCGTCTTCGCCTTCCGCAAGCTCGAAGCGAGAATCCCGGCGCGACTGGGCTAGAATTGAATGACCGGAACCGTGACGATCAGCATGGAAGAAGCGCTGGCGCTCTGCGAAAGCGCGGCAATGATTGCCGGCGCGAATGCGGAAGTTGCAAATTCTCTTGCCAGGTCGGCGGTCGCCGCGGAAGCGGAAGGGCAAGTATCGGTTGGGTTGGCGCATTTCATCGACTATCTCGAAGCATTGGAGGCTGGCCGCATCGACGGTCAGGCCGTGCCCGAGATCGCTCGCCCGGCCGGCGCGATCATCCTGTCCGACGCCAAAGGTGGCGCGGCGCATCCCGGCTTCGACCGCGCCTTTGACGACGTCGTCGACACGGCTCAAAAATTCGGCGTCGCCATCTTCAGTCAGAAGAACGCCTATACCTGCGGCGCGCTCGGCTATTTCGCCGGGCGGTTGGCCGGGCGCGGACTGGCGGCGCTGGCTGCAACCAACGGACCGGCGCTGGTTGCCGGCGCCGGCGGTACCAAGCCAGTCTATTGCACCAATCCGCTGGCCTTCGCCGCACCTGCGGCGGGAGGCCCGCCGCTGCTGATCGACCAGTCCTCCAGCGCCACCGCTTTCGTAAACATCCGCAAGGCGGCCCATGCCGGCCAGAGCATCCCGGAAGGCTGGGCGCTGGATGCGGCGGGCAACCCGACCACGGATGCACGCGCCGCGGTGAAAGGCACACTGCTTGCTTTCGGCGGCAGCCGCGGTGCGAACATTGCTTTAATCGTGGAAATTCTTTCGGCCGGCCTCTCGGGCGCGAACTGGTCGCTCGACGCACCGGCCTTCATGACCGGCTCGCAATCCCCCGGCACGGGGCTGTTCGTGCTCGCTATAGAACCGAAACTCCTCGACCCGGATTTCGAGACGCGGCTGCGATCGCAGATGGATCGGCTGGCCGGCGACTATGGCGTGCATATTCCGGGCAAGGGCAAAGTTGCCATGCGGCAGAAATCCCGCGAACGAGGTCTCGCAATTCCGCGGCCGGCCTATGACGAGATCGCCCGCCGGGCTGACCGCAATTCTTTCTGAGACAGGCAACCAGTCTGAATGCGATCAGCCCTGTTGTTCCCTCAACGCCGTCATAGCCGAAGCTGCTCCGATAGATTAGACTCGGACCAAGACTGCAATCGGCGGAATGCAGCATCATCAGAGGGGCCGGTAATGATTTCCAGAATCAAGGCGCTGCGTTTCACTGTTCCAGCCGTGGCGCTGCTTGTGTTGGTTGGGTTGATCGGGACGAGCGCGACATCGTTCGCGCAGACGCAATCCGCTACGCCCGCCACCAATGAAAAGATAGAGGAACTCGTCCGCCTTCTGGACGATCCCGATGTTCGTGCGGTTCTGGAGGCGGCCAAGCCGGCTGGCGCCGATCCGGAACTGCCCGCCGCAGCGCAGATCGCCGAGTGGGAGGACGGTATTCGCGGGCACCTCGCCGCGATCCTCAACGCGTTTCCGAGGCTCCCGGACGAAGCCGCCAATGGCCTCGATATTGTCCACTCGCAAATCGAGAACCACGTATTCGGAATGGTCTGGATGCTTCTGGGCGGCCTGATCGCGCTCGGCTTCGGCGCGGAATGGCTGTTCAGGAGGACGGTTTTTGGGGCGCCGGGGAATACCATCGGGGCGAACGTGCATTCCACGCCGCGGCGCGGGAATCTCGCCGCCAGCCTTCTTTACGAGATCGCGCCGCTCGTCGTTTTCACCATCTTCAGTACCGGGGTCTTCCTGATCGTCTCCTGGCCGCCCTTGCTGCGCCTGATTGTGCTTACATACCTGGTTGCGTTCATAGCCTTCCGGCTGGTGGCGGCCATCAGCCGGATCGTGCTGGATCCGCCCGCCGACGCCGGCGTGGATGACGATGGCGCTTCGTCGCGGCTGATCCCCCTGGATGACGCCGAAGCGCATTTCTGGCACCGCAGACTGACTGTCTTCGCCGGCTATCTTCTGGCCGGATGGGCGACGATCAGCCTTCTTTCACCGCTCGGCTTTTCCGACGCCGCGAGAAGCCTGCTTTCATATCTGGCCGGTATAGGCCTGGTGCTGCTTGCCATCGAGATCGTGTGGCGTCGTCCCGGCGTGCAAAAGGCGACACAGGCAAGCCGCGCGCGAAACTGGCTGCTCAGCATCTATATCGTCGCTCTTTGGGGGCTCTGGGTCGCCGGCCTCAACGGCCTTTTGTGGCTCGGCATCTATGCGCTGCTGTTGCCGCGCCTGCTGACGGTCACCGGGCAGGCGGCCGCCTCGGTCTCGGAGCGCAGGGACGCTCCCACTTCGGCAAATCCGTTCCGGACCGTGTTGATCGTGCGCGGCGCGCGTGCGCTAGTGGTCCTGCTCGCCGTGCTTTGGCTGGGCCTGATCTGGCGAATGAATCCCAACGCCCTGACCGACAGCGATTCAGCCATCAGTCGGTTAATGTACGGCCTGCTTCACGGCATCATAATCCTGCTCGTCGCCGACCTGCTGTGGCATATGGCGAAGGCCTATATCGGCCGGAAGCTCGAAACCGCGACCGTTGACGGCTCGGTCAGCGCGGCGGAGGCGGCGCGCAGGGGTCGCCTGCGGACATTGCTGCCGATTTTCCGCAACATACTCGGCGTCTTTATCGCGACCGTGGCTGTGCTCATCGTCCTTTCCGGGCTCGGGGTTCAGATAGCTCCGCTGATCGCCGGCGCCGGCATATTCGGCGTGGCGATCGGCTTCGGCTCGCAGACCCTGGTCAAGGACGTGATCAGCGGCGTGTTCTACATGCTGGACGATGCCTTCCGGGTCGGCGAATACATCCAGAGCGGCAGCTACAAGGGTACGGTGGAATCGTTCAGCCTGCGCTCGGTCAAGCTGCGCCATCATCGCGGTCCGGTGTTCACGGTGCCGTTCGGCTCCCTGGGCGCGGTGCAGAACATGAGCCGCGACTGGGTGATCGACAAATTCATGATCCGCGTGCCGTTCGACACCGACATTGCCAAGGTGAAAAAGCTGCTCAAGGGCGTCGGAGCCGAACTGAAGGCGGATCCGGAACTGGGGCCCGAAATCCTCGAGACGGTGAAGATGAAAGGTGTCGAGGAGATCGGCGATTTCGGCATCCAGCTGAGCTTCGCCTTCATGGCCAAGCCCGGGCACCAGTCGGTGGTGCGGCGACGTGCTTACACCATGATCAGCCAGGCGTTCAGGGACAACGGCATCGACTTCGCCCAGCCCACGGTTCAGGTGGGCGGCGACGAGAAGTCGGCGGCGGCCGCCGCCCCAACGACCGCAATGATGCGCAAGAAGGCTGCCGAGCCGGTGCAAGCCTGACGTTTCAGGCGCCTCGGCGAGCGAGCGGAGCCTTCAAACCAGCTGTGGGCAAGGCGACTTGTTTACTGCTCGTTCCACGCCGCATCGCCCCAGTCCAGACGTCTCGCAGCCTTGAAAGCCGCACCTTCGCGGCGGGTGACGAGCCGCTCGACCGCCGAGCCGTCGGCCCGGCATAGCTTCAGCCGCACTGTCCCGCTCGCCGTCTGCGGCGGCGCCAGCACGCGCGCGGCGGGCGCGTCGGCGAGCGTTCTCGACGCGGCGACGTAGATAAATTTCTCGTCCTCCCACGGAACGTCTCCGCTTTTTGCCAATCGATGCAGCCGGGAGCGGGCGACGCGGCGCGAGAAATGGCACCAGTCGGGCGCAACGAGCGGGCAGGCGGCGCTGTGCGGGCAGGGCGCGGCCAGATGCGCGCCGGCCGAGATGAGCCGCGAGCGGGCCGCGAGGATGCGCCGCCAGCCGGCCGGCGTGCCTGGTTCTACGACGAGCAGCGTGTCCAGCGTAAGCGCCCACAGCCTGTCGACCAGCGGCTCGATCGCCGACGGCTGAAGCTCGTCCAGCACATAGGCGAGCGTCACCAGATCGGCGGGCGGAAGGCCGGCAAGCCCGGTGGCTAGATCGGCGGCGATCCACTCGGTGCGCACCGGCGCGGCTTCCGCGAGCTGTTTTCCGACGCGGCGAATCGCTTCGCTGGTCTCGACGAGTGTGGCCGCTTCAAGGGTGTCGAAACAGTCGCCGGCGGCCCAAAGCACCGTTCCCGGACCGGCGCCGATGTCTAGCAGGCTCTTCGGAGCAAGGCCCGGCAGCCCCTCGGCCACCGACCCGAGGCTGGCGCGGACCGCCGCATAAGTGGCCGGCAACCGCGTCGCCAGATAGGCTTTTGCCGCTAGATCGTCGGATATATGCAGCCTGCCGTCCCGGACCTCGCTGCGGTAGCGCCGCGAAAGCAGGTCAGCCGCCTGCTTCAGCTCGGAAAGCGGCGTGCCTTCCAGAACCTGCTCGACGGCCTGCCGAAGTGGGGGCGGAAGCTCCATCCGGTGCCTTCTACTCAGCCCGCGCCGAATTTCCGGTTGGCGTCGAGCGCCAGGCCGAGACCGACGCTGCCGAACATATCGCCCTCGACGGCGACCGCGGCCGGAAACATCGCCAGAACGCTCTGCTTGAGCAGCGGGATGGCGGTCGAGCCGCCGGTCAGGAACAGCGTCGTGATCGCCGTCGGCTTGACCTGCGCGTCGCGCAGCGTGCCGGAAATGACATCGGTGATCTTCCGCACGGCTTCCTCTATCGTCGCATTCAGGCCGGCCCGAGTCATAGATAGGCTCAGCCGCTCGTCGGTCAGGCGCAGTTCCATCGCGGTCTCCGCCAAGTCGGTCAGCTCGATCTTGGCGCGTTCGATCTTTGACGCCAGCAAATGCCCCTGCCTGTGCCTGACGATATCGATCATCCGGTCGACCAGTTCCGGCCGCGCCGCTTCGTAGCGGATCTGGCGAAGATCAGTCATCGCCTTGTTCGAGTAAAGCAGGTTGATGCGCTGCCATGTGGCGAGATCGAAGAAATAGCCGGCCGGCAAATTGCGCTTGCCGTCCTTGGTCTCCGTCTTGTAGCCGAGTTCCGGCATCAGATGCGCCATCGACAGCAGCCGGTCGAAATCGGTGCCGCCTATATGCACGCCGGTGCTGGCCAGTATGTCGTCCTTGCGGTCGGCGGCGGCCGCGCGCTGCGGCGAGACCCGCACGATCGAGAAGTCGGACGTGCCGCCGCCAATGTCGACGATCAGCGCGAGCTCCTCTTTCGTCACGCTCTGCTCGTAGTCGAGCGCGGCGGCGATCGGCTCGAACTGGAAGGCGATATGCTTGAAGCCCTGCGCGCGGGCGGCCTTTTCGAGCTGCGCCTGCGCGTCAGCGTCGGCCTGCGGGTCGCCATCGACGAAATGCACCGGCCGGCCGAGCACGACGGTGTCGACCGCCTCGCCCAGCTCGACGTCGAGCCGGCCTTTGAGGTAGCCGATGAACGAGCCGATAATGTCGGAAAATGCGATCGAGCGCGCCTTGATCCGGGTCTTTTCATGGATCAGCGACGAGCCGAGCACGCTTTTCAGCGCCCGTAGCAGGCGGCCTTCGGCGTGATCGGTGTAGTCCTCGATGGCGCGCCTGCCGAAATAGGTGCCATTGTCCTCGAAATTGTAGAACACCGCGCTCGGCATGGTGACGTGCTCGTCCTCGAGCCGAACCAGCCGCGGGCGGCCGCCGTTCATCACCCCGACGGTGGAATTCGAAGTGCCGAAATCTATTCCGCCGCTGACCGGTCGCATGGTGGTTCCCGAAATCGTGGAGAGTGCCGCCCGAAGCGGAGTGAGGCGGTTACACAAGGATGCCGGCAATGTCGAGACCGGAGGGCGCATTGCAGCTCTGCGTCGATCTCGCCAGATGCGTTGGGGGCCATACCCATGCCGGCCGAAACGCGCTATAGACGCCGCGCTGAAAGCGGAGATTCCACCCGGCGCGATGGCCAAGATTGCCCTGAAACTCGACGAGCTGATCGATGGCGCGGCACTCCGCCGCGAGTTGACCGCGTTTACCGCAGCAACGGAAGGCGACGGTTCCAGCCCGGCCGTCCGGGCGAAAGTTCTCGCGGCCCTGAAGGAGCGCATCACGACCGGACGGGCGGTTGCCGAACGGATGCTGACCGAGGATGGCGGCGGCACGGCCTGCGCGGCCAGGCTGTCGCATTTGATGGACGAGGTGATCCGGTCGCTCTACGACTTCGCCGCCGCCCATGTCTATCGCGCGCAAAACCCGTCCTCGGCCGAGCGTATGGCGGTGATCGCCGTAGGCGGCTATGGGCGCGGCACGCTGGCGCCAGGCTCGGACATCGATCTCCTGTTCCTGCTGCCTTACAAACAGACGCCGTGGGGCGAGCAGATCGTCGAATACATGCTCTATATGCTGTGGGACATGGGGCTGAAGGTCGGCCACGCCACCCGCAATATCGACGAATGCCTGCGCCTGTCGCGCTCCGACATCACCATTCGCACCTCGATTCTGGAAGCGCGCTACTTGTGGGGCGAGCGTAAGCTCTACGACGAGCTGCTTTCGCGCTTCGACAAGGAAGTAGTGAAGAGTACGGGCGCGGAGTACGTCCAGGCCAAGCTCGCCGAACGCGACGACCGCCACGCCAAGGTCGGCGAAAGCCGCTATCTGGTCGAGCCCAACGTCAAGGATGGCAAGGGCGGCCAGCGCGACCTGCACACGCTGTTCTGGATCGCCAAATATTTCTACCGGGTGCGAACCGGCGATGAGTTGGTTGAGCAGGGCGTGTTCACGCGGGCCGAATACAATCAGTTCCTCAAAGCCGAGGATTTCCTGTGGGCGGTGCGCTGCCACATGCATTTCCTGACCGGCAAGGCCGAGGAGCGCCTGCATTTCGACATACAGCGCGATATCGCCGAGCGGCTCGGCTACACCAGCCATCCCGGCCTGTCAGCCGTCGAGCGCTTCATGAAGCACTACTTCCTGATCGCCAAGGATGTCGGCGACCTGACCCGCATCTTCTGCGCCGCGCTGGAGGAGGAGCAGGCCAAGCACGTGCCGGGTTTCAACCGGATTTTCCTCACTTTTTCCCGGCGTCGGCGAAAGCTTGCCGGCACCAGCGACTTCATTGTCGACAATCACCGCATCAACGTTGCCGATGACCAGGTCTTCGTACGCGATCCGGTCAATTTGGTGCGGCTGTTCTGGTTCGCCGACAGGCACGGGCTCGAATTCCATCCCGACGCGCTGAAGCTGCTGACGCGTTCGCTCCGCTTAGTCGACAAGAGCCTGCGCCGCGACGCCGAGGCCAACCGGCTGTTCCTTGACATATTGACCTCGGACCGCAACCCGGAGCTCAATCTGCGGCGGATGAACGAAGCCGGGCTGCTCGGCAAGCTGATCCCTGATTTCGGCAAGATCGTCGCGATGATGCAGTTCAACATGTATCATCACTATACGGTCGACGAGCATCTCCTGCGCTGCATCGGCGTGCTGTCGGAAATCGAGCGCGGCGGCGGCGAGAAGATACACCCGCTGTCTCACAAGCTGATGCCTGGCCTGAAGAACAGGCGCGAGGCGCTCTATGTGGCGGTGCTGCTGCACGACATCGCCAAGGGCCGCCCCGACGACCATTCCGAGGCCGGCGCAAAGATCGCGCGGCGCATCTGCCCGCATATGGGCCTGTCGCCGGCCGATACCGAGACGGTTGCCTGGCTGGTGGAGAACCATCTGGCGATGTCGATGACGGCGCAGACCCGCGACCTGAACGACCGCAAGACGATCGAGGATTTTGCCGCGCTGGTGCAGTCGGTGGAGCGGCTGAAGCTGCTGCTCGTCCTGACCGTCTGTGATATTCGCGGTGTCGGGCCCGGCGTCTGGAACGGCTGGAAGGGACAATTGCTGAGGACGCTCTACTACGAGACCGAGCTTCTGCTGACCGGAGGCTTCTCGGAAGTGGCGCGCGTCGAGCGGGCAGCGCAGGCGCGCGAAGTGCTGGCCGAAAACCTTGCCGACTGGCCCGAAGCGGCGCGCAAGCGCACCGTCGGCCTACATTATGAGAACTATCTCTTGGCCGTCGATCTGAAGGATCAGTTGCGCCACGCCGAGTTCATCCGCGCGGCGGACGAAGCCGGCAAGAAGCTCGCCACCATGGTCAAGACGCACGAATTCGAGGCGGTCACTGAGATCACGGTGTTGGCGCAGGACCATCCGCGCCTGCTGTCGGTGATAGCGGGCGCCTGTGCGGCCGCCGGGGGCAACATCGTCGACGCGCAGATATTCACCACATCCGACGGGCGCGCGCTGGATACGATCCTGATCTCCAGGGAATTCGACCGCGATGAGGACGAGCGGCGCAGGGCCGAGCGGGTGGGAATGCTGATCGAGGACGTGCTCTCGGGCAAGAGCTGGCTGCCCGAGATCATCGCGCGGCGGGCCAAGCCGAAGCGCGGCTCCAAAACGTTCCGCATCGAGCCGCGCGTCGACATCCGCAACACCCTGTCGAACCGGTTCTCCGTGATCGACGTATCGGGACTGGACCGGCCTGGGCTGCTGTCGGAAATCACCGGCGCGCTGTCGGACCTGTCGCTCGATATCGCCTCCGCGCACATCACGACATTCGGCGAAAAGGTCATCGACACATTCTATGTCAGCGACCTGACCGGCCAGAAGATCGACAATCCGGCGCGGCTCAAGACCATTCGCGACCGGCTCATCGCCACGCTCCAGGGCGAAGCCGGTCAGCGTGGCGTGAAGGCCCGCGCCGCGGCCGCCGCCGAATGATCGCCAACAACGCAGCCGTTCCGGAAACCCGCATCCCATGAGCCTGGTCAAAAAATTCGCCGGCGTCGGAAGCGCCACCATGGCGAGCCGCCTGCTGGGTTTCATCCGCGAGGCGCTCATCGCCGCGACGCTTGGCGCGGGACCGGTGACCGACGCCTTCTATGCCGCCTTCCGCTTCCCGAACCTCTTCCGCCGGCTGTTCGCCGAGGGCGCATTCAACACCGCCTTCATCCCGCTCTTCGCCAAGGAACTCGAGGGCGGAGGCATGAAGGCGGCTCGGAAATTCGGCGAGGACGTGCTTTCGGTTCTGATCGCGGCGCTGCTCGTCCTGTCGGCAGGCGCGATCATTGCAATGCCGTTCCTCGTCTCCACGATCATCGCGCCGGGCTTTTCCGACACGCCGGACAAGTTCGACCTGACCGTCGTCATGACGCGCATCATGTTCCCGTATCTGTTCTGCATGTCGATGGTCGCCATGCTGTCTGGCGTGCTGAATTCGATGCGGCGCTATTTCCTCGCCGCCTTCGTGCCGGTCCTGCTCAACATCGTCCTGATCCTGGTTCTCCTGGCGGCGCTGCGCGGCGGCATGGATGACCGCCTGACCGGTCTCTGGCTCGCCTGGGGCGTGTTCCTGTCGGGCGTGCTGCAGCTCATTTGCCTCGTCTGGGGCGTCTGGCGGGAAGGCTTTTCGATGCGGCTCCGGCTGCCGCGCCTGACGCCCGACGTGAAGCGCCTGCTCGTGCTTATGGCGCCGGCCCTGCTCACCGGCGGCGTCGTCCAGATCAATCTCCTCGTCGGCCAGATCATCGCCTCGGCCCAGGACAACGCGATCAGCCTGCTCAACTTCGCCGACCGCATCAACCAGCTTCCACTCGGCGTCATCGGCGTGGCGGTCGGCGTCGTGCTGCTGCCGGAACTGTCGCGGGCGCTGCGCAGCGGCGACCATGCCGACGCCGAGCATCTCCAGAACCGCTCCCTCGAATTCGCGCTCGGCCTGACGCTGCCCGCCGCGGTCGGGCTGATGGCCATGCCCGGCCCTATCGTGGCGATGCTCTACGAGCGCGGCGAATTCACCGCCGAGGCGACCGTGCTGACTGCCCAGGCTCTCGCCGCCTTCGCCGCAGGTCTGCCGGCCTATGTGCTGATCAAGGTGTTCTCGCCGGCCTTCTTCGCCCGCGAGGACATGAAGACGCCGATGTGGTTCTCGATCGCCGCGGTCGCGGTCAACATCGTCGCGAGCCTGGCGCTGTTTCCGATCTACGGCCATGTGGCGATCGCGCTGGCGACGACGGTCTCGGCCTGGCTCAATCTTCTGCTTCTCACCGGCACGCTGTGGGCTCGCAACGATTTCCGGCCGTCCGCCGTCACGGCCAGGCGCGTCGTGCTGATCGCGGTGGCAAGTTTTGCCATGGGCGCTTTGATATGGGCGCTGCAGATTCTGCTCGCGCCGATGGTGGAAAACCCCTCAGGCCTGATTCGTCTTGTCACCGTACTGGCGATCATCGTCGTGGCAGCGATTGCCTATTTCGCCATCGTGATCGCTACCGGCGCGGTCGACCGGCAGCAATTGATCGGCATCGTCAGGCGCAGAAGACGCCGTCCGGTCGAAGCCGGGACGACGACGCCCGATCCTGAATAGGCGGATAAGCGAGTTTGCTAAAACTGCTCGGCTTTCCCGCGCCGGTTTCGAAATGCTCCAGAGCGCGCCCGCGCCTGAAAGGAGCACGGTTCCGCTGCGCCATTAGCATGTCCGCAGCCAGGATTCGCCTTCAGGAGGCTTGATAGCGCCCGCGCCTTCGTCCATAAGCGCAACTCGATTTTCGCCGCGCGCGAAACGGCCCTCCACAAGCCACGAGGAAACCATGACCGCCTTCAAGCCGCTCGTCTTTTCGGGCGTCCAGCCCACCGGAAATCTCCATCTTGGCAATTATCTCGGCGCGATCCGCCGCTTCGTCGCCCTCCAGGACAGCCACGACTGCATCTACTGCGTGGTCGACCTGCACGCGATCACGCAGTGGCAGGAGCCTGCCGAACTGATTAAGGCGACGCGTGAGGTGACTGCGGCCTTCCTGGCAGCCGGCATCGACCCGAAGAAGCATATCGTCTTTAATCAGAGCCGGGTGATACAGCATGCCGAGCTCGCCTGGGTGTTCAATTGCGTGGCCCGCATGGGTTGGCTGTCGCGCATGACCCAGTTCAAGGAGAAGGCCGGCAAGGACCGCGAGAACGCCTCGGTTGGCCTGTTTGCCTATCCGACGCTGATGGCCGCCGACATCCTGGTCTATCGCGCCACCCACGTTCCGGTCGGCGACGATCAGAAGCAGCATCTGGAGCTGACGCGCGACATCGCCCAGAAGTTCAACAACGACTTCTCCGACCGCATCGCCGACCTTGGGATGGGTGTCGAGATGAAGGTCGGCGAGGAGAAGGTCAACGGCTTCTTCCCGCTTACCGAGCCGCTGATCGAGGGGCCTGCGCCGCGCGTCATGTCGCTTCGCGACGGGCTGAAGAAAATGTCGAAGTCGGATCCTTCGGATCTGTCGCGCATCAATCTGACCGACGACGCCGACGCGATCTCGAAGAAGATCCGAAAGGCAAAGACCGATCCTGCCGGCCTTCCTTCCGAGATCGATGGACTGAAGGACCGTCCCGAGGCCGAAAACCTCGTCGTGCTCTATGCAGCTCTTGCCGAGACCTCGAAGGAAAAGGTGCTTGCCGAGTTCGGCGGCCAGCAGTTTTCGGCCTTCAAGCCGGCGCTGGCCGACCTTGCGGTGGCGAAGCTCGCGCCGATCGCCGCCGAGATGCGGCGGATTTCCTCGGATGAGACCTATGTCGACGGCGTGCTGAGGGACGGCGGCGAACGCGCCGGCGTTATGGCGGAAGCCAACATGAAGATGGTGCGCGACATCGTCGGCTTGCTGAACGGCTGACAGGACCTTCAGCAAGCCCACTTGCCGACGCCCGGCGCGAGTGACAGATTGCGCCGGAATGGCGTCTCGTCTCAGCAGGGTTAGAACATGGTCTCCAAACGACTGATCCGGGAAGCCGGCCACCGTAGGAAATTCCTGGCCATCATCGACGATACGCCCGAATGCGAGCGCGCCGTCGCCTATGCCTCGACGCGCGCCAAGACGACCGGCGGCGTTCTGGTGCTGCTCTATGTTATCGAGCCGGGAGACTTCCAGCATTGGCTGGGAGTCGAGAAGATCATGCGCGACGAGGCCAATGCCGCGGCCAATGCTGCGCTCGACGGCTATGCCACGACCGTGCGCGCCAAGCTCGGCATCGAGCCTGAACTGGTGGTGCGCGAGGGCAAGCCGGCGGAAGAGATCCATAAGCTGATCGAGGAGGACCAGGATATCGCCATCCTGGTGCTGGCCGCCGGCGCCGGCAAGGAAGGTCCGGGGCCGCTGGTCGCTTCTATCGCCGGCAAGGCCGCGGCATTTCCAATTCCGGTGACTGTTGTGCCCCAGAATCTTTCGGACGAGGATATCGCCAGCCTCGCCTGAGCCATCTGCTTCGACAAGCGATGCTTGGGAGAAAATCATTTCTCCACGGGCGGCCAAAGCCGGCTCATTTGGCTTGAATGTCGCCGGAACCAGGCTTATTTAGAACTATTCCAAACTTTGAGCCCACGGAGATGCGGCCATGTTCATCCAGACCGAGGCGACCCCCAATCCCGCCACGCTGAAATTCCTGCCCGGGAAGGAAGTGCTGATCGAAGGCACCGCCGATTTCCGCGACGCTGAAACTGCGCGCGCCGCCTCCCCGCTTGCCGCAAGGCTGTTCGACATTCCGGGCGTCACCGGCGTTTTCTTCGGCTACGACTTCATCACCGTCACCAAGGATGGCCCTGACTGGCAGCATCTGAAGCCGGCCATCCTCGGCGCGATCATGGAGCAGTTCATGTCGGGCGCGCCGGTAATGGCGAGCGGTGGCCAAGCCGCAACCGATCGCGCCGACCAGGCGGGCGAGTTCTACGACAAGGCCGATTCGGAGATCGTCATCACCATCAAGGAACTGCTCGACACCCGCGTTCGTCCGGCGGTCGCCCAGGACGGCGGCGACATCACCTTCCGTGGCTACGAGAACGGCACGGTTTTCCTGCACATGAAGGGAGCCTGCGCCGGCTGCCCGTCCTCGACGGCGACGCTGAAGCACGGCATCCAGAACCTGTTGCGCCATTTCGTTCCTGAAGTTGAGCACGTCGAGCAGATCGGCTGATCCTGCGAGGCTCGCTGCACTCGCGCCTCGGGACAAGGGCGGGGCTCCCTAGCGGACAACAAAAAACCGGGCCCATGCGGCCCGGTTTTTTGTTGTGGACGTCCGTTGTTGCCGAGACGGTCCGCGTAGTTATCTGACGATCACCTTGGCGCCGACTTCGGCGCGATCGTAGAGGTCGATAATGTCCTGGTTCATCAACCGGATGCAGCCCGACGACATCGCCTTGCCAATCGAGGCCCATTCCGGCGTCCCGTGCAGGCGATAGCCGGTGTCGCCGCGCTTGTTGTAGAGATAGAGTGCCCGTGCGCCGAGCGCGTTGGTGATGCCCGGCTTCATGCCGCCGCGGTATTTGGCGAGTTCCGGCTGGCGCCTGATCATCTCGGCCGGCGGTGTCCATACCGGCCATTCACGCTTCGCCGCGACACGGGCGGTGCCCTTCCATTCGAAGCCTTCGCGGCCGACGCCGATGCCGTAGCGTACCGCTTGGCCCTCCGGCAGCACGAAGTAGAGAAACTTGTCCGTCGTGTCCACGATGATGGTGCCAGGCTTCTCGCCGCCGTCATAGGCGACGATCTGGCGATGGTATTGCTTGGGCACCTTGTAAATGGGGATGCTCGGGAGACGATAGCCGGCATCGGTCCGGCTGCCATAATCGGACGAGAACACCTTGTAGGAGCCGAACGTACTGCAACCGGAAACGGCGGTAGCGAGCGCAAGCCCTGCTACAAGCGCAAGTGTTTTCATCCGCATGACTATATTCGCCGCTCCGGTCCACAATATCGATTTGCCCCGATTCGGGGCCGCAATTTCGCCTTTATTTACGGGCGGGCGTTCCTGCTTGCCAAGAGGTTAGTGATGCAACCGGCTGCTTACGCAAACGTAACCGATTTGCTATGGCATTTCGGCAACAGCGAATCACGGGAACGTGATTACTTGCGTCATTGAGAGCATGTGCCTGCCTTTTCGACCCCTGAGAACAAAAGGGGTTCAAAGAAGCATTTGAAAATGCGACTATGTTCGCATGCCGATCATAAGCCCGATTCTCGCCAATCCGCTCGTCGACGGTCGCCAGTCCGAACGGGCGATGGTGGTCAGGCGCGGCGTCCAGCGCCTGCTGATGCAGATGGGCGCGCATGTGCTGCCGGAACTGAGCCTCGCGACGGGGCGGCGCGCCGATCTTGTGGCGCTGACCAGGTCCGGCGATATCTGGATTATCGAGATCAAGTCGTCGATCGAGGATTTTCGGGTCGACCGCAAATGGCCGGAATACCGGCTGCATTCGGACCGCTTCTTCTTCGCGACTCACCCGGAAGTACCGGCCTCGATATTTCCCGAGGAATGCGGCTTCATCCTCTCCGACGGCTATGGCGCGGAGATCATGCGCGATGCGCCGGAGCACCGGCTGGCGGCGCCCACCCGCAAGGCGCTGATGCTGCGCATGGCGCGTGCCGGCGCGTCGCGGCTCCTGGCGGCGGAACTAGCCGGCGTTTCCGTGCCCGCGCTGTATGGGGAAAGCGAGTGAGCGAATAGTGAGTAGGGAATAGCGAGTAGTAAAGATTGACGGGTGCGGCATTCGTAAAGCCGACAATACTCACTACTCACTCAACGCGGCGCCCGCTTGGCCAGTATGCGCTGCAGCGTGCGGCGGTGCATGTTGAGGCGGCGTGCGGTTTCCGACACGTTGCGCTCGCACATTTCGTAGACGCGCTGAATGTGTTCCCAGCGAACGCGGTCCGCCGACATCGGGTTTTCCGGCGGCGCGGCGCGCTCGCCGGCGGTGCGGGTCAGCGCCGCGAACACGTCGTCGGCATCGGCGGGCTTGGACAGGTAGTCGACCGCGCCGAGTTTCACTGCTGTCACTGCGGTGGCGATATTGCCGTAGCCGGTGAGGATGACGGTGCGGGAATCGCTACGCTTTTCGCGGATGGCCGCAACCACGTCGAGCCCGTTGCCATCGCCGAGCCGCATGTCCACCACCGCATAAGCGGGCGGATGCGCGCGAGCCTTCGCCACCGCTTCCTCAACGCTTTCGGCGGTCTCGACCTGAAAGCCCCGCGTTTCCATTGCGCGCGCCAAGCGGGTCAGGAACGGCTTGTCGTCGTCCACGATCAGCAGCGACACGTCGCCAGCGCCGACAACGCCCTGAACTGTTTCTTCGTTAATCATTCTTGTTGGTCCGTGTTGCCCATATCTGCTTCAGATATAGGTCCAAATTACACCATTTGCCACCTTGGAGCCTCTATGCCGTATCGAACATGGACGCGATCGCCGATCCAGGATTGAGGAAGGCTTCGCGCGGCCAGCTCACCTGCACGACCGCGCCCTGGCCGCGCTCATTGGCGTTGTAGAAGGAAAGCGTCGCGCCCGAGCGCTCCAGCAGCGTCTTTGCGATGAACAGGCCGAGCCCGAGGCCGCCGCCCGGCTCCGCGCCCTGCCGGGTCGACATATAGGGCTCGCCGATGCGGTCGATGATTTCCGGCGGGAAGCCTGGTCCGTCGTCGACGATATCGAAGGCGACTTCCCGCTCGTCCCAGCGCCAGCGTATGGTGACCGCGCTGATGGCGAAGTCGACGGCGTTCTCGACCAGATTGCCGAGGCCGTAGATAACGCCCGGATTGCGCCGCGCGACCGGTTCGGGGCCGATCCGTTCGCCGGGTTCGAGCCTGATGGCGATGCCGAAATCGCGGTGTGGCGCAATGACCTCCTCGACCAGCGAGGTCAGCGGTAGCTGGGCCAGGTGCTCTTCACCCTCAGACGACAGGCTGGTCAGGCGCTTCAGTATCTCGCGGCAGCGCTCGCTTTGAGAGCGCAGAAGGGTGACGTCCTCGTGGTACTTTGGATCGCCGCGCAGCGCGCGCTCCATCTCCTTGGCGACCAGCGCGATGGTGGCCAGCGGCGTTCCGAGCTCATGGGCGGCGGCCGCCGCAAGCCCGTCCAGCGCTGAAAGATGCTGTTCGCGCTGCAGGACGAGTTCGGTGGCGGCGAGCGCGTTTGCCAGCAGCCGCGCCTCCTCCGCGACGCGCCAGGCATAGACGGCGGTGAAAGTGGTGGAGCAGAACACCGCTGTCCACATGCCGGCGATGTAGATGAAGGGCATGGAAAGCTCGGCGCCTTCAAACCACGGCAGCGGCAGATGGTAGAAGGCCAGGAGCGTGGCCATGGCCATGACGAGGCCGCCAAGCAGGGCCGTGAGCCGCAGCGACAGGGACGTGGCCGAGATGATGACCGGCACGGTCATCAGCAGAGAGAACGGATTGGTGAGCCCGCCCGTCATGTAGAGCAGGCCGGCAAGCTGCAGCGCATCGAAGGTGAGCGTGATGAAGGCCGCGCGCGGCGTCAGCCGGTGCGCGGCCGGATAGCGGAAGGTGAGCAGCAGATTCAGCCAGGCCGAACAGGCGATGAGCGCGAAGCACAGGCTGACCGGCAGCGGGAAATCGAGCCAGTAGGCAACGACAACAACGGTTACGCTCTGGCCGACAATCGCCAGCCAGCGCAGCCTGATCAGCGTGTTCAGGCGCAATCTGTGGCTCTGCTGGAGGTCGGGCGTGCGCAGCATTTCGATCATGGCCGTTTATGCCCTTCGCCGGCGGGCAACGCCAAGCGCTATTTGACGCGTGGCTTGGCCCGCGCCGTGGCCTCGGCCGAAATCGGATCTTCCGGCCAGACATGCTTGGGGTAGCGCCCGCGCATGTCGGCGCGCACATCGGCCCAGGAGCCGCGCCAGAAGCCGGGCAGGTCGCGCGTGGTCTGGATCGGTCGGTGCGCCGGCGACAGCAGTTCCAGCGTCAGGGGGACTGTACCGCCGACGATGGAAGGGTGGCTGTCGAGGCCGAAAAGCTCCTGCACGCGTATGGCCAATACCGGCCATTCGCCATCGTAGCGGATCGGGATCCGGCTGCCGGAAGGGGCGTCGAAATGGGTCGGCGCGAGCGACGCGATGCGGCGCTGCAGCTCGTGCGGCGCCAACGACATCAGCCCCGCGTGGAGAATTCCGGCGTCGATGCGCTGGAACGACGCCTCGCCCCGGAGGAATGGCGCGAGCCAATCGTCGAGCGATGCGAGCAACGCCTCTTCGGAAACGTCCGGCCAGGGCGCGCCGAGACCACGATGCAGCCATTGCAGCCGATGGCGCAGCGTTTCGGTTTCCCTGCTCAACGGCAGCAGCGCCAGTCCGTGCGCGCGCAATGCATCGAGTATGGCGCGGTCGGCCTCCGCGCCGGTCGGCGGCGGCAGCATGCGCTCCGAAAACACGATCGCGCCGAGACGCTCGGTCTCGCGCACCCTGACCGCGCGTTTTTCAGGGTCGAAGCTCGAATCCACCTGCTTGACGATTCGTGCGCCGAGCGCCTCGCGTATCTCGACGACGGATATGGGGGCGGCGGCGGCGATACGGGCATTCTGCGCTTTGCCCTGGAGGTCGGCGACGACGAGGAACGCCTCGCCCGAAAGCGAGTTGGCGGCGTCGAGCATGGCGCCGCTGCCGTTGGCGAGCACGAACCGGCCGCGCGCGCCGCGCGCCTTGGCGACACGGTCGGGCCAGGCGTGGATGAGGAGGGCGCCGGCGGTGGTGGGATTGTCGGGAAGGCCGCGCCGCCCCTCACCCTTACCCTCTCCCCGTGAAGGACGGGGAGAGGGGGACGCCAGCGTCGAGGACTCCCTCTCCCCGTTTTTCACGGGGAGAGGGTAAGGGTGAGGGGCAATTCTCGATCTCTCGGCCTGCCTCGCAAGCCGCTCCGCCAACTGGCGGGCGGCTGTGGCGCGCGGTCCGTGCTCCGACCGGAACCGTATCAGCCGGCGTTCGAGGTCTACGCTGTCTCCGCCCAACCCACGCTCGGTAACAAGGACCGCAAGCTCGGCTGCCGGCAAGGCGTGGTCGTCCTTTGCCGCTTCGGCGACCATATGCGCGAGCCGCACCGGCAGCGCCAGTTTGCGCATCGCTTCACCTGCCGGCGTCAGCCGCCCGGCGGGGTCGATCGCGTCGAGATCGGCCAGCAGCGCCCGTGCCTCGGCGAGCGCCGGCGCCGGCGGCGGATCGAGAAACGCGAGGCTCGACGGATCGGCGACGCCAAAGGCGGCGCAATCCAGAACCAGCGACGACAGGTCGGCTTCCAGGATTTCCGGCGGCGTGAAGGCAGGCAGCGCGGCCGTCTGCTCGGCGCGCCAGAGGCGGATCGCGACGCCCGGCTGGGTACGCCCCGCGCGGCCGGCGCGCTGATCAGCCGAAGCGCGCGAAACACGCACCGTTTCGAGCCGGGTCAGGCCGGTCGCCGGCTCGTATTTCGGCAGGCGCGACAGGCCGCTGTCGATCACCACGCGCACACCGTCTATGGTGATCGAGGTTTCGGCGATCGAAGTCGCCAGCACCACCTTGCGGCGGCCCGGCCGCGCCGGCTTGATCGCGGCGTCTTGCGCCTTGCCGTCGAGCATGCCGTAGAGCGGCGCGATGTCGACATCCGTGCCAAGCCGGCCTTCGAGGCGTTCGGCGGTCCGTTCGATCTCGCGCTGGCCGGGCAGGAAGGCGAGCACGCTGCCGGGTTCAGCAACAAGTGCATCGCGGATGGCTCTTGCCATCGCATCCTCGACGGGCATGCCGGCCGGCCGCTCGTCGTAGCGGATTTCAACCGGAAAGCTGCGCCCCTGACTTTCGATGACCGGTGCGTCGCCGAGCAGTTTCGCGACACGCGCTCCATCGAGCGTCGCCGACATGACAAGAAGCCTCAAATCCGGCCGCAGCGCGCCCTGCACGTCGAGCGCCAGCGCCAGCCCGAAATCGCCGTCGAGCGAGCGTTCGTGGAACTCGTCGAACAGAATCGCCGAGATGCCGGGCAGTTCAGGATCGTCGAGGACAGTGCGAGCCAGCACGCCCTCGGTCACCACCAGTATCCGGGTTGCGGCCGAGACGCGACGCTCCATACGCATGGCGTACCCGACCGTGCCGCCTACCTCCTCGCCCAGCAATTCGGCCATGCGCCGGGCTGCGGCGCGCGCTGCCAGCCGGCGCGGCTCCAGAAGCAGTATCTTGCCGGCGCCGAGCCACGGCGCATCGAGAAGCGCCAGCGGCGCCAGCGTGGTCTTGCCGGCTCCGGGTGGCGCGACGAGCACAGCCTTGCCTTGGTTCTCCAACGCCTTGAGCAGCGCCGGCAGGGCGGCGGTGACGGGAAGATCGGGAAGCGTTCGCACGATTACTGCCCGACACGGATGACCGGCCCGCCCGCCGCTTCGGCGTCGGCCTCGTCATGGGTGACCAGCACGACGGGCAGGCGGCTGGTGCGCGCCTTGGCGAAGACGAGTTCGCGCATCTGGCTGCGCAGTTCCGCATCGAGCTTGGAGAACGGCTCGTCGAGAAGCAGCATGCGGGGCGCCGAAAGCAGCACCCGCGCCAGCGCCACGCGCGCCTTCTGGCCGCCGGACAGCGTATCGGGGTCGCGCGACGCCGCGCCGGCGAGGCCGACACCTTCGAGCGCCTCCTGCACCAGCGCCGATCGGGCCGCCCTGCCCTTGATCGAAGGCGGAATGGCGAAAAGGAGATTGCCGCCCACCGACATGTGCGGGAAGAGCAGCGGGTCCTGGAAGAGTATGCCGGCGTGGCGCTCCTCGGCGGGCAGCACGGTGAGTTCTTCGGCGCCGGAAAACACCTTGCCGGTGGCCGAAAACGCCCTGTCGAGAAAGCCGCCGATATAGGCGAGCAGCGTCGATTTGCCCGAACCGGATGGGCCCATCACGGTCAGCACTTCGCCGACCTCGACGCGATGCGAGACCGCGAGCAGCACGCGCCCATTCAGTGCGATGCTCACTCCGTCGAGGAAAAGTTGCTGGTCGGCCATCTGTCCCGCTGCGTTTCGCCTGAACCGGTTCTACACCCGCATGGCGCGGCGGTTGCGGAATACCAGCGCCGGGACGAGGGTGGCAACAGCAAAGCCCGCCGCCGGCAAGAGCATCTGCAGGAAGGCGTAGACGCCGATAACACGGCGATTGCCGCCGGACGCGAGCGCCACCGCCTCGGTGGTGATGGTTTCCAGCCGGCCGGCGCCGATCAGCACGGTCGGCAGATACTGGCCGACCGACACAGCGAATCCGACAGCGGCGGCGACCAGTATGGCCCGCGACAGCATCGGCAGGCGGACACGGAGCAGCGTCGCGCTTCGCGATTTACCGAGGCCGGCGGCGATCGCCTCGTAGCGTCGGTCATAGGCTCGCCAGGGGTCCGACAGTGACAGGAATACATAGGGCATGACGAATGTGAGATGCGCCAGCACCAGAGCCGGCAGGCTCGCGACACCTCCGGTGAACACGAACAGCAATTGCAGCCCGAACAGGAAAGCGGCCTGCGGAACAAGCAGCGGCAGATAGAGAAAGAGTAGCGCCCGTCGGCCGGCGATGCGGCCTGTCTCGTTCTCGCGCATCAGGCAGAGCAGCGTCAGCGCTATCGCCAGGGCGGTGGACAGGGCGGCGACTATTAGCGTGACCGACAGCGGAGCGGCGAGCCGCGGCGCTGTCTTCATCCAGGTCTTCGCCGTGAACGTCTCGGGCAAAGCGCCGGGAAACTGCCACAGCCCGGCGAACGACCAGATGGCGAGCGCGGCGAGGCCGGCAAGCACGGTGATCGCCACGGCGACCATGGCGGCGATCGCGGCGCGGCGCAGCCAGGCGTCGCGGCGGAAGCGCAGCCCCGACCTGCGCAGCCGGCGCAGCATTGCCGCGCCCAGACGTTCGAGCGCGATCCAGATGAGCAGTGCCGCCGCAGTCACGCAGAGTTGGAGCAGCGCGCCGGCGCTGGCGAAGAAGCGCATCGACAGTTCGGGATCGTTCATCCAGCCGACGAGCCGCACTGCCAGCGGCGCCGGCGTCGTCGGCCCGAGGATCGCGGCGACGTCGACGACGGACGTGGCGAAGGCGACGACCGCGAAAACGGCCAGCCGCATCTGCCGGTAGAGCGGCGGCCAGACGCCATGCAAGAAGCCGGCGATGCGGCCATAGCCAAGCGATGCGGCCAGCGCGCGGGTGCGCAGAAGGTCGACCTGCGGCAGCGCCGCAAGCGCGATCAGTAGCAGGAACGGTATCTCCTTGACGATCAGCCCGGCCATCATCGACAGGCCAATCGGATCATTGACGATCAGGAGGTCGGGCGGACGCTCCCAGCCAGTCAGCCATGGCGACGCGATGCGCGCGATCATGCCGGACGGCGCGATCAGGAAGGCTAGGCCGAAGGCGGCGGCGGCGTGCGGCACCGAAAGCAGCGGCGAAACCAGGTGCTGTATCCGCGAAAAGATGCGCGTTCCGGCCCAGCCGGCGACGAACAGCATGACCATGCCGAGCGACACGGCCGTTGTTACAAGCCCGGCGGCAAGGCTGATCAGCCCCGACATCACGATGCCGGGCTGGACGGCTAGCTTCTCGACATGCGCTAGCGTGAAGTCGGTTTCGCCGAGCGCAGGCAAGTAACCGAAGGCCGGCAGGATGGTGCCGGCGAGGCCGAAAAGGATCGGGCCTGCCAAGACGGCGATGGCGAGCGGCGGGCCTAGACGGGGAAGCATGAAACACATGAAGAGAGCGTAGGCGCTCTACGTTGCCCCCCTCTGTCCTGCCGGACATCTCCCCCACAAGGGGGGAGATCAGCTTTCACAGCGTGCTTTGCACTTCCTGCGACGCCGAATGTTGGCGGCCTTCTTCGGAGACAGCCAATCTCCCCCCTTGTGGGGGAGATGTCCGGCAGGACAGAGGGGGGCGCCTGGCTCATGGTCTGCCGGTTCGGGTTATCAATTCGCCGCGCCGTATCGGCGCTTCCATTCCGTCTCGATCCTGTCCATCCAGCTTGGATGCGGCTCGTCGAGCGCCAGGCCGAGTTCGTCCGGCTTTAGCGTGGCTACGCCGAGGTCGAGCGCCTCGAAGCGCGCCCGGTCGGTTGCGTCGAGCTTCGAGATGGCGAGCACGGTCGGGTCGCCCCAGACCTGCGGATCCTGCTTGCGCGCCTGCGCCTCCGGCGAGATCAGGAAATCGGCCGCCACCAGCGCGCCAGCCTTGGCGGCGGCATTGTAAGGGATCGCCACGAAATGCGTGTTGGCGAGCGTCCCGCCCGGAAACGTGAAGGAGCGCACGGTGGCCGGCAATTCGCCATTGGCGATCGCGCTTGAGGCTTCCGAGGGGTTAAAGGCGAAAATGATGTCGACCTCGTTGTCGGCGAGCAACTGCTTCATGGCAGGGTAATTTTGCGGAAACGCCTTGCCGCCGCGCCACAGCAGCGGGTTCAGTTCGTCCAGATATGAGAAGAGCGGCGCGACGGTTTTCTCAAACGACGCTTCGTTCACCGGTTTCAGGAGCACGGAGCGATCGGCGGCGAGTTCGGAGAGCACCTGCTTCAGGAAGGACGAGCCGGTGAAATCCGGCGGCTGCGGGTAGGTGAAGCGGCCCGGGTTCTGCTTCGCCCAGGCAAGCAGGTCCTGCGCTGATTTCGGCAGCGAGGCCGGGTCGGTGTGCGCCATGTCGTGGAAGAAGACCAGCTTGGCCATGCCCCACGGGCTCTCCAGCCCCTCGACGGGAATCGTGAAATCGGTGCGGATGGTCGGCTTATTCTCGACATCGACGAAGCGCCAATTGGGCAGCTTCTCGGCCCAGCCGGGCGAGAACAGCAATTGCTGGCGCTTCATCGACGAAAAATTCTCGCCATTGATCCAGATTAGGTCGACCGTGCCGCCTTCGCCGCGCCCGGCGGCCTTTTCAGCGACGACCTTGGCGACGGCATTGGCGGTATCGTCGAGCTTCACATGGACCAGCTTGACGCCGTAGCGCTTCTCCAACTCCTGGCCCGCCCATTCGAGATAGGCATTGATGTTTTCAGCGCCGCCCCAGGCGTTGAAATAGACGGTCTCGCCGCGGGCATCGGCCAAAACCTCCTGCCATTTTTCCGGATCGGGCTCTCCGGCGAGCGCCTGGAGCGTCATGGCGGCGAATGCAGCGGCGGCCACAAGCAGTTTCTTCATCGGATTCTCCCCGTCCCGTTCAATCGGGCGCGATAGAGCATCGTTGTGGGAAGCCGGTCAACGATCCGCCCTGAACGCCACGTCAATTCGGTGTGAGAAGCGCGTGAGACCCGTCATGCGACATCCGCCCATCGGCCTTCGCGAAACGAGCGCGCCATGGCGTCGACGGTGCGCTCGATGATGATGCCTTCCTCGAAGTCGATGGCTACAGTGACCTCACCGCGCATGCGCCCGATCAGTTGGCGGCACTCGATGATCTTCAACTCGTTGAAGCCCAGTCCATGGCCGGGCGCGGGGATGAAGCGGTCGTAGGGCGGATGGTGCGGAGCGGTCAGCACGGTGCGAAAGCCCTGTTCAGTCGCCTGGTCGGAATTCAGGTAGAGCTGAAACTCATTCATCCGCTCCTGGTCGTAGAGGATCGAGCCCTTCGAGCCGAAGATCTGGACGGCGATGCGGCCCTTGCGGCCCCATGCGGTGCGGCTGAGCGCAATCATGCCTGATGCGCCGTTGGCGAGGCGCAGGAGGATGGTGGCGATGTCGAAGACCTCGACTTCGCGATCGCCGACGTCGGTCTTGCGTGTCGGATAGGGTTTCGCCATGTCGCACATGACCCGCGACACGCGGCCGAACAGGGTCGAGATCAGCGACAGCGGATGCACGCCGAAATCGTCGATCGCGCCGTGGCCGTTGACGGCTTCGTGCCGCTGCTGGAACGGCGCGTCCGGATCAGCCAGGAAATCCTCGTCCATCTCTATGCGGACATTGTTGATCGCGCCGATTGCGCCCTCGTCGAGCAGCTTTCGGATGTGGCGTATGAGGGGATTCTGGATGTAATTGTAGCCGAGGATGGCAACCTTCCCCGAGGCTCGCGCCGCGTCCAGCATCGCCTCGGCCTCGGCGAGCTTCGGCGCCATCGGCTTTTCGCACCAGACGTGCTTGCCGGCCTCGAAGGCCGCGATCGCCATTTCGGCGTGAAACCGGTTCGGCGTGGTGATCGAGACGATATCGACCTCTGGGTCGGCGATCACATCGCGCCAGTCGCCGGAAGCCTTCGCAAAGCCGAATTCGGCCGCTTTTTTCGACGCGAGTTCCTGGCTGGCTTCGCCGAGATGAACGAGATGAATGTCGGGCACGTCGCCGAAAACGGGCCTCACCCCGGTCCAGGCCATGGCGTGGCACTTGCCCATATAGCCCGTGCCGATCAGTCCGACGCCGATCTTCTTCATGGAGGATCTCGCACCTACGACCAGATGTGAAAGACCGGGGCGTTGGAACGCCCGCCCCGGTCTGATAAGCGCAGGCTTATTTGTACTGTTCGGCGTTGCTCTTGTCGACGAGCACCGTGCCGGTGTCGATGACCGGCGGGATGGTCTTTCCGGCCTTCAGGTCGACCAGCGCCTGGATGCCGAAGCCGCCCATATTCTTCGGCGCTTGTGCGACGGTCGCGGTCATGTCGCCGGCCAGGATGGAAGCTGCCGCGTCCGGATTGGCGTCGAACCCGACGACCATGACGTCGGCGAGTTTGCCGGCCGACTTCAGCGCCTCGACCGCGCCGAGCGCCATATTGTCGTTGGAAGCGAAGACCGCCTTGATGTTCGGGTTGCCGGTGATGATGTTTTCCATCGCCGCCTGGCCCTTGGCGCGGTCCCATTCGCCGGTCTGCTCGGCGACCACTTTCAGGCCGCAGGCTTCGAGGCCGGCCTTGGAGCCGTTCGCGCGGGCTTGGCCGGTCGACTGGGTGATGATGCCCTGCAGGATCGCCACTTCGGAACCCTTTTCGAGCTTGCCGCAAATAAAGTCGGCGGCGAGCTTGGCGCCGGCCTCATTGTCGGTGCCGATGAAGGTGACGCCTTCATTGGATCCCTTGGTGTCGACGAAAACGACCGGAATGCCGGCGGCTTTCGCCGCATCGACGACCGGGGCGAGCGCGTTCGGGTCAGTCGGGGCGAGCGCGATGCCGTCCAGACCCTGTGCAATCATGTCCTCGATCTGTGCGATCTGCGCGGCCACGTCGGATTCGGTTGGTGGCGACATCACCATCACTTCGACGCCGAGTTCCTTGCCCTTTTCCATCGCGCCGGCTTCCACCGCCGCCCAGAACGGGTTGCCGGCTCCCGGACCCTTCATGTCGAGCAGGAACTTGTCGGCGAGCGCCGTGCTGGTCATCAGCGCGAGCGCCGCACCGGCCAGAATGAGTTTCTTCATAGTATCCTCCCAGATGTTCAAAACGTCTCCGATTGAGGATTGCACCCGGCGCGGAGACGGCGCCGGACGCAATTTTCGACTACCGTCTCACGGCCGCATGGCGGCGCAGAACGTCGATATAGACGGCGGCGATGATGACCAGTCCGATCAGGATCTGCTGCCAGAAAGGGCTGACATTGTTCAGGTTGAGACCGTTGCGCATCAGCCCCATGATCAGCACCCCAGCCATGACGCCCAGAACCGTGCCGCGACCGCCGAAGAAGGATGCGCCGCCGATGATAACCGCAGCGATTGCGTCGAGTTCGGCATTCTGGCCTGCAAGCGGAAAGCCCGAATCCGTGCGGCCGGCGAGCAGCAGTCCGCCGAGCCCGGCGAAGAAGCCGCTGATCGCATAGACATAGACCAGTACGCGGTCGACATTGATGCCGGACACGCGTGCGGCATGCGGGTTGCCGCCGATGGCGAAGATGTGCCGGCCCATCGACGTCCGGTTCAGGAAGAACCACATGCCGACCGCGCTGATGCCGACCACGAACAGGCTGGCCGGCAGGCCGGTCGGCGGCGGGAAGATACCGAAATCGTAATTCGCCTGGCCGAGATAGCGCACCTCCTGCCCGAGCCCGGACACCGGGGCGCCCCCGGTGATCAGGCTGGACAGGCCGCGCGCTATGTTGAGCGTGCCGAGCGTCATGATGAACGGATGCGGCAGCCTGAGCACTGTCAGCCCGAGCCCGTTGACCAGGCCGGCGGTTATGCCGACCAGCGGTCCGATCAGGATGACGATCGGCCAGGGGACGCCGGCCTTGGCCGCGACCGCCAGGCACATCATGCCGAGCGCCATCACCGAGCCGACCGAAAGGTCAATGCCGGCGGTCACGATGACGACGAACATGCCGAGCGCCAGCAGCGCCAGCGTGGCGTTCTGCTTGATGATGTTGGTGAGGTTGGCCAGCGACATAAACACGTCCGGCCGGCTGGCGTAGAGGAAAGCCATCATCGCCACGACGATGACGACGATGCCATAATGCTCGAGGAAGCTGGAAATTCTTGGGCTGTTGCCGAGCATCAGTGCTGCACCTTGTCGTGGGCGAAGGACTGGGTGTGGCCTTTGGTGCCCATGATCCAGCCGATGACCTCGTTGCGGTTGGTGTCCTTCAGCGGCGCGTCGGCGAAATTGGCGCCCTGGTAGAGCGCCATCACCCGGTCGCAGCAGTAGAAGATGTCGTCCATGCGGTGCGAGATGATGATCACCGCGACGCCGTGCTCCTTCAGCGACTTGATGAGGTCGAGCACCTTGCCGACTTCCTTGATCGCGAGCGCTGCGGTCGGCTCATCCATGATCACCACTTTGGCGTCAAAGGCGGTCGCCCGTGCGATCGCCACCGCCTGGCGCTGTCCGCCCGACAGTTCCTCGACATTCTGGTCGATGCTTTTGACGTGGATTTTCAGCTTGTCGAGGTGCTCGGCGGCCATGCGGCGCGCCAGGTCGCGGTCGATGATCGTCAGGCCGGCAAATTTCCTGCCCGGCTCGCGGCCGAGATATATGTTCTCGTAGATCGGCATGTTCCCGGCCAGGGCGAAATCCTGGTAGACCATTTCGATGCCCACCCGGCGCGCGTCGCGCGGCGAATGGAATTTCACCGGGGAGCCGGCGAAGTAGAGCTCGCCCTCGCTCGGTGTGTAGAGGCCGGAAAGAACCTTCATCAACGTGGATTTGCCGGCGCCATTGTCGCCAACCACACCCAGCGCCTCGCCCGGCGCGACGTGGAAGCTCACGCCGTTCAGCGCCGTGATGGCGCCGAAATACTTTTTGACGCCTCGCGCCTCGAGCAACGGCTCGGCTGCCGGCCCCGTCCGGTCGGTCATCGCTGCAACTCCTCCCACACCATTTCTCCGCAGCAGAATTGGAACAAACGGTGCATTTAACTTTTTAGTGTGGAATATTCATTCCATTTCTGATTGACTGCGTCAAGGGACAAAATGCCCGCCAAGGATGCCGGCCGATGAACGTCACGGATGCCTCTCCCAAGGACTACCAGGCACTTCGCGCGCTGATCGCGCAACGCGCCGAGGATCTTCCGCGACGGCTGATGCAAGTTGCCGGCTATGCGCTTGAAAATCCCGACGAGATCGCCTTCGGCACGGTCGCAAGCATCGCCGCCAAGGCCGACGTGCAGCCCTCGGCGCTAGTGCGCTTTTCCCGAGCGCTCGGCTATCAGGGCTTTACCGAGTTGCAGGACATCTTCCGCTCGCGCCTTCGGGAGCGAGTGCTGAACTATGACGAGCGGCTGGCCAAGATGCGCGAGCACGGCATCGCCTCAAGCAAGTCCGGGCTGGTTCTGGACGGGTTCCTGGAAGCTGCCGAGCAGTCGGTCGGGCGCTTCCGCGAAAAGGTCGACCACGACGCGATCGAGCGCGCCGTCGATCTGATGGCCAAAGCGGAAACCATCTACCTGATCGGGCTAAGGCGCTCGTTTCCCATCACCTCCTATATGAGCTACGCTCTCGGCAAGCTTGGCATCCGCAACATTTTGGTGGATGCGGTGGCGGGCATGGGCGCCGAGCAGGCGAGCTTCATCACCGAGCGCGACGCCGTCCTTTCGATCAGCTTCACCCCCTATGCCAGCGAGACGGTGACGCTCACAAACGCCGCCAAGGCGCGCGGCGCGGCCATAATCTCGGTGACCGATTCGGTTTTTTCGCCCATCGCACCGTCGGCGGATGTTCTGTTGGAAATCGTCGAGGCCAATTTCGAGGGTTTCCGCTCCATGGCCGTCACGATGGCGCTCGCCATGACGTTGACGGTGTCAGTTGCGGCACGAAGGGCGGAAGCCGGGTAGGAGAGCGATACTCAACCGCGCGGAGACAAAACTCACACCGCAGGCAACGCGGCGGGACTGTCGCCGGCGCCCAGCACCTGCTGGTCGAAATCGATGATCGAGCCCGTCATGAGCCCGCTTTCGCCGCTGGTCAGAAACGCCACGGCACGCGCGACCTCGTCGGGCTTGAGCAGCCTTCCGAACGGCTTTTGTGCCTCCGCCTCCTGCAACCAGCTATCATCTGCGCCGTGAAACACTTTCATGATGCGGTCTTCGCCGGGTGTATCCATATGGCCGATGGTCAGTCCGTTGACGCGGATCTGCCGGTTCATGACGCTGTAGGCGACGTTCCTCGTCAGTGTGATCAGTGCGCCCTTCGAGGCGGAGTAGGCGGTGATGAAGCTCTGCCCGCCATGGCCCGACATTGAGATGATGTTGACGATCGAGCCTTTTATCCGCTCGCGGTCCATCACCTTCAGCGCCTGCTGCATCAGGAAGAACGGCGCACGCACATTGATTGCGAACATGCGGTCGAAGAGTTCCGGCTGTGTATCCCAGATCGTACCGCGGTCGGTCAGTCCGGCCGAATTGACGAGGATGTCGACGCGGCCGAATTTGCGGTCGGCGGCGGCGATTATCCTGTCCGTGTCCTCCATGCTAGCGAGGTCGGCCGGGACGAAAACGGTCTTGGCGCCCTTGTCTTCCAGCGCCGCCTTGACGCGCGCGCCGTTCGTTTCGTTGCGGCCGGTCACGACTAGGCCGGCGACGCCGCGCTCGGCGAAAAGGTGCGCAATGGCTTCGCCCAACCCTTGCGTCGAGCCGGTGACGATGGCGATCTTTCCTTCCAGCGAAGACAGCGCGAGCGAGGCCGGATCGAACATAATGTCTGCTCCTATCGGACTGCCACCGCCTGGCCGGTTTTGAGCGATTCGGCCGCGGCTTCCGCAAGCTTCTGCGCCATCAGCCCGTCATGGCCGCTGGCGCGCGGCGCCTCGCCCTTTTCGATCGCCGTCAAGAAGGCGTTGATTTCGATACGGTAGGCGTCCTCGTAGCGCTCGATGAAGGAGAAGGGGATCAGGTCGCTGGTGAACCCAGCGGCGTCGGCTTTTTCCAACGTGGTAAGATGGATGTTGCCGGCCCGCAGCATGCCACCCGAACCGTGCACCTCGATGCGCTGGTCATGCCCGTAGGTGGCGCGGCGCGAATTGGTGATGATGCACATCTTGCCGGTGGCCGTCTGCATGTGCACGGCGGCAGTGTCGATGTCGCCGGCCTGGCCGATCGCCGGATCGACCAGCGATGCGCCGAGCGCGTGGACCACGACCGGATCCTCGCCGAGCAGGAAGCGCGCCATGTCGAAATCGTGGATCATCATGTCGCGGTAGAGCCCACCGGATCTCTCAATGTACGAGACCGGCGGCGGCGAGGGGTCGCGGCAGGTGATGGTGACCATTTCGACGTCGCCGATCTCGCCGGCGCGCAGGCGGCGCTCGAGCACCGAGAAATTGGGATCGTAGCGGCGGTGGAAGCCGATCATCAGCGGCACGCCGGCCTGTTCGACGACCTTGAGGCACTCTTCGATGCGCTCGACCGACAGTGAGACCGGCTTTTCGCACAGGATCATCTTGCCGGCGCGCGCAGCCTGTTCGATCAGATCGGCATGCGTGTCTGTCGGCGTGGCGATCAGTATGGCATCGACATCGCTTGCCGCTATGACGTCGTCCACGGAGGCGGTCTTCGCCCCGACCGAATCCGCAAGCGAGGACGCTGCATCGGCCATAGCGTCGGCGATGTAGGCGACCTGCGCCCGCCCCGATTCATGCAGTGCCTTTGCGTGCACCTTGCCTATCCGTCCTGCTCCCAGAACTCCGAAACGCAACATCTACCGTCTCCCTAGCCGCGATTCAAAAACGGAATAAACATTCTGAATTGACTAATCCGCAGAATGTCTGTTTCATGAAGAAATCTCTTATGCCGTATCGTGCGGCGCGTCCATAGCGAACACCGCCGGCGCGTCGAAAAATGGAAGGACCGGGTCATGTCCGAGGCGAACGCCAGACGGCTTGACGTTATCACCATGGGGCGGGCCTCGGTCGACCTTTATGGCCAGCAGATCGGTTCGCGGCTGGAGGATGTGACCTCCTTCGCCAAGTCGGTCGGCGGCTGTCCGGCCAACATCGCCATCGGCACGGCGCGTCTCGGCCTTCGGTCGGCGCTGCTCACCCGTGTCGGCGACGAGCAGATGGGCCGCTTCATCCGCGAGCAGATGCAGCGCGAGGGTGTGGTGGTCGATGGTCTCGTCACCGACCCGACTCGGTTGACGGCCCTGGCGATCCTCTCGGTCGAGAACGACAAGAGCTTTCCGCTGCTGTTCTACCGCGAGAACTGCGCCGACATGGCGCTGTCGGAAGACGATGTCGACGCGGAGTTCGTCGCCTCGGCCCGCGCGCTGGTGGTCACCGGCACGCATTTCTCGCGGCCGAACACTGACGCCGCGCAGCGCAAGGCCATGCGGCTGATGAAGAAAGCGGGCGGTAAGGTGGTGCTCGACATTGACTATCGCCCGAACCTCTGGGGGCTTGCCGGCCACGCGGCTGGCGACAACCGCTACATCGCCTCGGAGCGCGTCTCCAACCAGATGAAGACGGTGCTCGCCGATTGCGACCTTATCGTCGGCACCGAAGAGGAGGTGCTGATCGCCTCGGGCGAGAGCGAATTGCTGAGCGCCCTGAGAACCATCCGTGCGCTGTCACCAGCCACGATCGTGCTCAAACGTGGGCCGATGGGCTGCATCGTCTACGAAGGGCCGATCTCCGACGATCTGGAGGACGGAATTGTCGGTGAAGGCTTTCCGATCGAGGTCTACAATGTGCTCGGCGCCGGCGACGCGTTCATGTCCGGCTTCCTGCGCGGCTGGCTCGGCGGCGAGAGCCTGGCGACGGCGGCGACCTGGGCCAATGCCTGCGGCGCATTTGCGGTGTCGCGCCTCCTGTGCTCGCCCGAAATCCCGACTTTCGAGGAATTGCAGTTCTTCCTGAAGCACGGCAGCCCGCACCGCGCGCTGCGGAAGGACGAGGCGATCAACCACGTCCACTGGGCGACCAACCGGCGGCGCGACATCCCCTCGCTGATGGCGCTCGCTGTCGACCATCGCATCCAGCTTGAGGAGATCGCCAGGAAAGCCGGCGCTGACCCGTCGCGCATCGCCGCCTTCAAGGTGCTGGCGGTCAAGGCCGCAGCCCAGGTCGCCGCCGGGCGCGACGGTTACGGCATGCTGATCGACGAGAAGCATGGCCGCGAGGCGCTGTTCGAATTCGCGCGCTCATCGATGACCTGGCTCGGCCGTCCGGTCGAACTGCCAGGCTCTCGGCCGCTGCGCTTCGAATTTTCGCAGGACATCGGCTCGCAATTGTCCGAATGGCCGGTCGATCACTGCATCAAGTGCCTCTGCTTCTACCATCCCGACGATCCGGCGGAGCTCAAGGCCGAGCAGCAGCAGAAGCTGCGCGCGTTGTTCGACGCGGCGCGCAAGGTGGGGCGGGAACTGCTCATCGAGATCATCGCCGGCAAGCATGGCGCACTGGACGAAGACACCATCCCGAGGGCGCTCGAGGAACTTTACGCGCTCGGCATCAAACCCGACTGGTGGAAGCTCGAGCCGCAGGCGTCCAGCACCGCCTGGGGCGCCATCGGCGCTGTGATTGAAAACCACGATCCGTGGTGCCGCGGCGTCGTTCTGCTGGGACTGGAAGCGCCGCAGGACGAACTGGCCGCCGCCTTCGCCGCAACAGCCGACGCGCCGGTCGTCAAAGGTTTTGCTGTCGGGCGAACGATCTTTGTCGACGCCGCCGAGCAATGGTTCGCCGGCCGGATCTCGGATGAAGCGGCGGTCGCTGATATGGCCGAGCGGTTCGAAAAACTGACCGAAGCCTGGCTTGCAGCACGCGACAAGAAAGCAGCATAGTCGGTCAAAAATTGGCCGGGAGGAACCCATGAGCAAGACCATCCGCCTGACCATGGCGCAGGCGCTGACGAAGTTTCTGGCGCAGCAGATGACGGAGATCGACGGCGAAAAATTGCCGCTGTTCGGCGGCGTCTGGGCGATCTTCGGCCACGGCAATGTCGCCGGCATCGGCGAGGCGCTTTATCAGGTAAGGGATAACCTACCGACTTTCCGAGCCCATAACGAGCAGGCAATGGCGCATACAGCGATCGCCTATGCCAAGGCCAACTTCCGCCGCCGCATGATGGCCGCCACTACATCCATTGGCCCCGGCGCGACAAACCTGGTGACGGCGGCGGCGCTGGCCCATGTCAACCGCTTGCCGCTGTTGTTGTTGCCCGGCGATGTCTTCGCCAATCGCATACCCGATCCGGTGCTGCAGCAGGTGGAGGATTTCGGCGACGGCACGGTCTCGGCAAATGATTGCCTCCGCCCGGTGTCGCGTTACTTTGACCGCATCACGCGGCCCGAGCAGATCGTCCCGGCGCTCAACCGGGCGATGCAGGTGCTGACCGATCCGGCCGAGTGCGGGCCGGTGACGTTGGCGCTCTGCCAGGATGTGCAGGCGGAGGCTTACGATTATCCGGAGAGCTTTTTCGACGAGCGAGTCTGGATGCCGCGCCGGCCGCAGCCGGACGCCGGCGAACTCGACGCGGCGGTCGCCGCGCTGAAAGGCTCCACCAAGCCGGTGATCATCGCCGGCGGTGGGGTGCTCTATTCGGAGGCTACGGCAACGCTGAAAAGCTTTGCGGAGCAACACGGCATTCCGGTCATGGAGACCAATGCCGGCAAGTCCAGCCTGCCGCACGACCATCCGCTCAACATGGGCTCTGTGGGGGTGACCGGGTCCTCGGCTTCGAACCTGCTTGCCGAGCAGGCCGATGTGGTGCTCGCTGTCGGTTCGCGGCTGCAGGATTTTACCACAGGCTCCTGGGCGCTGTTCAAGGCCGATGGTGTGAAGATCGTGGGGCTGAACGCTCAAGCTTTCGACGCCGGCAAGCATCGCGCGCTGTCGCTGGTGGCTGACGCGAAAGCCGGGCTCGAGGCGCTGGAAGCCCGGCTCAATGACTGGAAATCGCCTGACGCCTGGGTCTCGACGGCAAAGGCCGCCAAGACCGACTGGCTGAAGGCAGCGAAGGCCGCCACTGACCCGACCAACTCGCTGCCGTCGGATGCACATGTCATCGGCGCGGTGCACCGTGCGCGCGGCTCGAAGGCGACGCTTGTCTGCGCGTCGGGCGGGCTGCCCGGCGAGTTGCACAAATTGTGGCCGGCCGGCGCGCCGGGCAGCTACCATATGGAATACGGCTACTCGACCATGGGCTACGAGATCGCCGGCGGCCTGGGCGTCAAGCTCGCCAAGCCCGATGACGACGTCATCGTCATGCTCGGCGATGGCAGCTACATGATGATGAATTCCGAGATCGCCACCTCGGTGATGCTGGGCCTGAAGCTGACCGTAGTGGTGCTCGACAACCGGGGCTTCGGCTGCATCAACCGGCTGCAGATGGCGACAGGCGGAGCGAACTTCAACAACCTGCTGAAGGATGCCAGGCACGAGGTGCTGCCCGAAATCGACTTTGCCGCGCACGCCGCCTCGATGGGAGCGACGGCCAGGAAAGTCGCTTCGATCGCTGAGTTGGAGCGCGCGCTGAAGGATGCCGAGGCGGATACGAAAACCTCGGTGATTGTCATCGACACAGACCCGCTGATCTCGACGGATGCCGGCGGTCACTGGTGGGATGTGGCGGTTCCGGAGGTGTCGGTGCGGCCGAGCGTCAACGCGGCGCGCGCGGACTATGAGCAGAAGCGCAAGATGCAGCGTGTGGTGAACTGAGGTTGCCGCTCACCCTTACCCTCTCCCCCGTGATCCTTCGACAAGCTCAGGACGGGGAGATGATGCCGCCGTTCGACAGGATCAGGAGGCAGACGAGGGGGCAGCGCTGCCAATGGAAAAGAAATCGGAGAATAGATTTGAAAGCCAAACTCGGCATGTCCCCCATCGCGTGGTGGAACGATGATCTGGCCGAACTCAGCGATGATGTGTCGCTGGAGGAATGCCTGCGGCAGTCGCGGTCGGCTGGCTTCACCGGCATGGAAATGGGTCGCCGCTTTCCCAACGATCCGGAGGTCATGCTGCCGATTCTTAGAGAGGCGGACGTGACGCTTTGCGGCGGCTGGTTTTCCGGCACGCTGGTCGACGAGGACATTGCGGCCAACAAGGACCGCATTCGGCCAATGATCAACCTCTTCAAGGCCGTCGACGCGCCCTGCATCGTCTATGGCGAGGTCGGCCGGTCCATCCAGGGCGACCGCTCGAAGCCTCTCGCCACCAAGCCGAAGCTCGCCGACGACGAGATGAAGGCCTACGCAAAAAAGGTCACCGAGTTCGGTGAATGGTGCGCCGGCCAGGGCATGCCGCTCTCCTACCATCATCACATGGCGGCGGTGGTCGAAACCGAGCCAGAACTCGACGCGTTCATGAAACATTCGGGCGCCGGCATTCCCTTGCTTCTGGATGCAGGTCACCTGGCTTTTGCCGGGGGCGACGTGCTGCGGGCCATCGACAATCACCACAAGCGCATCAACCATGTGCATGTGAAGGATGTGCGCATGGAGGTAATCGAAAAGCTCGACCGCACGAAACAGTCCTTCCTCGACGCCGTGGCGCTCGGCGCCTTCACCGTGCCGGGTGATGGCTCGCTTGATTTCGGCTCGATCGTGAAAAAATTTGCGGACTATGGCTATGAAGGGTGGTTCGTGGTCGAGGCCGAGCAAGACCCGAGGAAGAATCCGCCGCTCAGGATGGCGCAAGTCGGCTACAAGGAGTTGATGCGGGTCATGACGGCGGCTGGCTATACAGTTGAGACACAAGGCTTTCCGAATGCGTAATTCCTGCAATCCCGACGCCGGTGTTATCTGATGGCGGGCGAAGATCATCCGTTCCTGCGGCCACTTTGGCGGCGAGTCGCGCTCGTCGCCTTCTGCGTGGCCTGGGCCATATTCGAAATATTCTACGGCCAGTCTTTCTGGGCGATGATCGCCATCGGCATGGCCGGGTATGGCGCGTGGATTTTCCTGATCGCCTATAAGCCCGGCCCCGAGAAGGAAAAGGAATAAGCCATGCCGAAACTGCTGGTGAAGCCGGAAAAAGGAACCGGCCGTGTTTCCCACGTCACGCCGCAAAGCGCAGGCTGGACCTATGTGGGTTTCGACCTCCACCGCATGAAGCCGGGCGAGACGGTGTCGGCCGCCACTGGGGATCGCGAAGTGTGCCTGGTGTTCGTCACTGGCAAGGGAACCGCCAAGGCCGCCGGCAAGGATTTCGGCCTGCTCGGCGAGCGGATGTCGCCCTTCGAGGGCAAGCCGTGGTCGCTCTATGTGCCGCAGGGTTCCGACTGGGCGGTTACCGCCGAGACCGATCTCGAACTGGCGGTCTGCTCGGCGCCCGGCCTTGCTGGGGGCCTAGGCGCCCGCGTCATCGCGCCGGAGCAACTCGGGCGGGAGGTGCGCGGCAAGGGCACGAACACGCGCTACGTCACCAATATATTGCCTGAGAACGAGCCGGCGGATTCGCTGCTGGTCGTGGAGGTGATAACGCCCGGCGGCCATACGTCGAGCTATCCGCCGCATAAGCACGATCGGGATGATCTGCCGAGGGAATCCTATCTCGAAGAGACCTATTATCACCGGCTGAATCCACCGCAGGGCTTTGCGTTCCAGCGGGTCTACACCGACGATCGCTCGCTGGACGAAACAATGGCGGTAGAGGATGGCGACGTCGTGCTGGTGCCAAAGGGCTATCATCCCTGTGCCGCCTGCCATGGCTACGATCTCTATTATCTCAACGTCATGGCCGGGCCGAAGCGGACCTGGAAATTCTACAATGCGCCCGAGCACGAGTGGCTGCTGAAGGCCTAAGAACCGGCAGGCCTCACCGTCACCAGCTAATGACTTTGCAGGGGGCATCTGCTATCAGCCGAAATCTGCTCTGCTTCGTCAATCCGTCATACAAATCGCCTATGGCATCGAGGCTGGCGAAGGAATTTCGATGCGTTACGCGATCTATTTCACCCCCCAACAGGACGATCCGCTGACCCGGCTCGCCGCAAGCTGGCTCGGCCGCGATCCGTTCACCGGCGCTGCGACCGAACCGCCGGCGAGCACCGTTCTGTCGCCCGCCGAGATCGCCTTCCACACCGCCTCGGCCCGCCGCTATGGCTTCCACGCAACGTTGAAGGCGCCGTTCGGCCTCGCCGCGGGCGAAACCGAAGCCGGCCTCGAACGCGCTATATCGGCCTTTACCCAGCGAACCGAGCCTGTTGTCATCCCGCGCCTCGTAATCAAGCAGATGGACGGCTTTTTCGCCCTGGTTCCCGGCGACGAAAACCCCAACCTGCAGCGTTTTGCCGACGACGTCGTCACCGGCTTCGACCGCTTCCGTGCGCCACTGAGCGAGGCGGACATGGAGCGGCGCAATCCCGATGCGCTGAGCCCTGTCGAGTTCCGCAATCTCTGCCAGTGGGGATATCCCTACGTGTTCGACGCGTTCCGCTTCCACATGACGCTGACCGGCCGCGTCGGCGCGGCAGAGAGCGCACGCATCCGCGCCGCGATCGAAGAGGTGTTCGGAGCCACTCTCGCGAGACCGGTCGCGATCGAAGGCCTTGCCCTTTTTGTGGAACGTGAAGCAGGCGCGCCGTTCACTGTGCTATCCTACCATGCGCTCGGCGACCGGCGCGACAGAAAGACTGCTTGAAATGAGTTCCGAAACCATCCTGACCAATGCGCGCATCGTCCTTGCCGACGAGGTAATCGACGGCTCGCTCCTTATGCGCAACGGCAAGATTGCCGATATCGCCCCGGGCGCGACCCGGACCGGTGAGGATATGGAGGGCGATTTCGTCATTCCCGGCCTTGTCGAACTCCATACCGACCATCTGGAAGGCCATTACGCGCCGCGCCCGAAGGTGCGCTGGAACCCGATAGCTTCCGTGCTGGCGCACGATGCGCAGGTGGCAACCGCCGGCATAACCACCGTGTTCGACGCGCTGCGCGTCGGCATGGATCAAGATGGCGACCTCGGGATCGAGGATATGCGCAAGCTGGCCGATGCCATCGAAGACAGTTCCCGGCAGGGCAGGCTGCGCGCCGATCATTTCATTCACCTGCGCTGCGAAGTGTCGGCGCCGGATTGCCTGGAGGGCTTTGCCCATTTCGACGACGACAGCCGCGTCAGGCTGGCGTCGCTGATGGACCATGCGCCCGGACAACGCCAGTTCGCCCGTCTCGAAGCCTACGCAATCTACTACATGGGCAAGCTGAAGATGAACGAAGAGCAGTTTCGCGAATTCTGCGAAAGGCGGATGGCGGAATCGGCGCTGAATTCACCCGCTAACCGCAGCGCCATTGCTGCCGCCTGCCAGGCGCGCGGCATCGTTCTCGCCAGCCACGACGACGCGACGGTCGCCCATGTAGACGAGGCGGTGACGCAGGGCATCAAAGTCGCCGAGTTCCCGACCACGGCCGAGGCAGCCAAGGCGTCCAAGGATGCCGGGCTCGGTGTCCTTATGGGCGCGCCCAACGTCATGCGCGGCGGCTCGCATTCGGGCAATGTGTCGGCCCGGTCGCTCGCCGAGAACGGCCTGCTCGACATATTGTCGTCGGACTACATCCCGTTCAGCCTGATCCAGTCGGCTTTCTTCCTCGGTGAGGTCGTCGAGGGCATCTCGCTGCCGCAGGCGGTCGCCATGGTTTCGAAAACCCCGGCGGAGGCTGTCGGCCTCTCCGATCGCGGCGCCATCGAAACAGGCCGCCGCGCCGATCTGGTGCGGGTCCGCGTCGACGAGCATGTGCCTGTCGTCCGCACGGTCTGGCGCGAAGGACGCCGCGTCGCATGATGGCGTCCGCGCTCATCGAGCGCGAGCAGGCGCGCGCCGAATTCCCGATCCGCAACGGGGTCTTCATCGCCGTGGTCGGCCCGAGCGGCGCCGGCAAGGACACCGTGATCGGCTATGCAGCCGAGCGGTTATCGGCGGACGAGGGCGTCGATTTCGTGCGGCGCGTCATCACTCGCCCCTGCGACGGATCGAGCGAGATCCACGACACGCTGGCCGATGCCGCGTTCGACGAGGCCGAGGAGTCTGGCGCGTTCGCGTTGACCTGGGAGGCGCACGGGCTGAAATATGGCATCCCGGCCAGCGTCGACGAAGCCATCGCCAATGGTCGCGTGGCGATCGCCAACGGCTCGCGCAGCGCCATCCCGGTCCTGCGGGAACGCTACGCAAACGTTGCTGTGGTCGAAATCACCGCTCGCCCGGAAATTCTTGCCGAACGGCTTGCCTCGCGAGGGCGCGAATCGCGTGGCGAGGTTCTGGCAAGGCTGGCGCGTGCGGCCGCGGTCGAGCTTTCCGGGCCCGGCGTGGTTTCGATCGACAACAGCGGCCCGCGTGAGATCGCCGGCGAGTGCTTTGTGGCTATCGTCCGCAAAGCCATCGCGCATTCGGACGTGTCCGGAACCGTCTGACGCTCACCGTTCAGGTGGTAATTCGAGCCTCGAAGGACGCGTCTCACCCGATCCGGGACAGGTGGTTGTCCCAAACGTATTCCTTGGTCGCAATCGAGCCGCCCTTGGGACTGAGGATCTCGCCCGCGCCGGTGGTGGCGAGAAATCCATTCCGGTTGGGCGCGATGCCGCAAACCTCCGTGAGCCGGCTCGTCGAAACGACGCGCCCGCCGTCCG
>NZ_AHAM01000025.1 GCF_000236565.1 Mesorhizobium alhagi CCNWXJ12-2
GGCTCGGCAAGGCGAAGGCCGCGGCCTGACACCCGTGGCGGAACGTTTGCCGCCCGTTGCTGTTGTTCGGTAGACGACAGCGACGGAGGCGAACATGCCCGATCAGTCGAAGAAAATCGAGAACGACGCGGCCGGCCAGTTCGTCCGCTCGAAACACGGCCGGGGAAATGACGGCCTCTCCAGCGCCGAGCCGCGCGTGACCACAGGCGACGGCGACGCCACCTTCGACAATGACCCGGATTTCCCTCCGGAAAGCCGCAACGACCGGGCGACCGGCGCGCGCAAGCTGCAATCCATAGAGGGCGGCGGAATGGAAGACGGTCCCGACGAGCGCACCTATGAGGGACCGCCGGAACACGGCCTGCAGGAAGACATGGACGAGGTTCCCGAAAAGACGCGTCATGGCGACGGCCAGAACCCGCCCGGCAGCTTCGGCGTGTCGAAGCCGGCAAGGAACGCCTGACCGGCGAACAGCTTTCGCACGCGGAACATCGCGTCACATCAACGCCCGCTGGCAAAACTGCCGTCCAATCGCTATTTCAGTGCGAGGAAATGACATCATTGCTGCGCCGTGCAAAACTTTGCCGGCGCGAAGCAAAGCGGGAAGGGCATTATGGCGGCCAGGGAAATGCTGACGAAGAACCAGGTGCGGGTGCTCGAAAAGCTCGAGGCCGCGACTGGACCGCTCAGCGCCTATACACTGCTCGACCAGTTGCGCAGCGAGGGCTTTCGCGCGCCGCTGCAGGTTTATCGCGCGCTCGACGGGCTGATGAATGCCGGTTTCGTCCACCGTCTCGAAAGCATGAGCGCCTTCGTCGCCTGTTCGGAACCACACGACCACAGCCATCGCATGATCGCCTTTGCCATCTGCGACAAATGCGGGCAGGTGGCCGAGTTTTCAGACGAGAAGGTGGGAAAGAGCCTCGACGCCTGGGTCGGCTCGACCGGCTTCGCCGCCAAGAAGGCGGTCATCGAATTCCGTGGGACGTGTGCGGCTTGTGCGGCCTAACTATCGCGCGGTCGACCAGGCAAACCAGAGTGCGACAGCGGCAAGCAGAGCCGAAAGTACGCGGCGGGCGATACGTTCCCGACGCGGATCGTTGAGAAAGGGCTCCAGTGTTCCGGCCATGAGCACTATCGCGGCATGGACGATTGTCGCGGCGGCCACGTAGATCGCCGTCAGAGCCATTGTCTGGGCGAGCACCGGCTTTTCAGCCTCAACGAAAGTCGGCAGGACGGCTACATAGAATATGGCAGCCTTAGGATTGAGCAGATTGGTGACAAGGCCGCGGGTGAAATATTTTCCACGCTTCCCGTCGGCAGGGGATACGACATCGGTTCCCGTATTCCACCCCTCGAACGCCAGATAGAAGAGAAAAAGCACGCCGGCCCAGCGCAAGCTCTCGTAAAGCAGATTCGACGTTTGGATCAATTCTGAAACGCCTAAAGCTGCGAGCACGCCGACCACAGCCAGCCCCAATGCGATTCCGGCCACTGTGGCAAAGCCGGCGCGCCGCCCGTCACCAGCCGAAACCAGCGCCAGATAGGTCATGTTGGGGCCGGGAGTCAGTTCGATCAGGAAGGATGCAACCGCGAAGGAGAGGAATGTGGCGTCCGAAACCCCGAGCATTCCTTCCATTTCAATGCGCCTCGTCCCAATTGTCGGCCGCCCGCGCATCCACCTGCAGCGGCACGGCCAGATTGACGGCAGGCATCGCGGCGCCCGCCATCACTTCGCGCA
>NZ_AHAM01000024.1 GCF_000236565.1 Mesorhizobium alhagi CCNWXJ12-2
TGAAGGCGCCGCCGGCAAATTGCGGGCCGAACAGGTCGGCGTCGTAGAAGGTGAGGCCCAGCGAGGCGGTGTGCGCGCCGAGCGCATAGTCGGGCACGATCGCCTTTTCGACCAGGTCGGGGCGCTGAGGCTCGACGCGGGTGTCGACATGCTGGCCGAAATAGCTGTAGGGCCAGCCGTAGAAGCCGCCCTCCCTGACCGAGGTCATGTAGTCGGGGACCAGATCGCTGCCGATCTCGTCGCGCTCATTGACGACGACCCAGAGTTCGCCGGTGGCGGGATGCCAGGACAGGCCGTTGGGATTGCGCAGGCCAGAGGCGAAGAGGCGGGTCTGCCGGGTGGCGAGGTCGATCTCCAGCACGGCGGCGCGGTTCTCTTCCTCTTCCATGCCATTTTCGCCAACATTGGAGTTGGAGCCGACGGTCGCGTAGAGCTTAGTGCCGTCGGGGCTGGCGATGATATCCTTCGTCCAGTGATGGTTTCGGCCGGCGGGTAGGTCCACGATCTTCTCGCCCGGCGCGTCGATGCTGGTGGCGCCGTCGGTATAGGGGAATGCGACGATGGCGTCAGCGTTGGCGACGTAGAGCGTGTCGTTGAGCAGCGCCATGCCGAAGGGCGAGTTCAGGCCTTCGAGGAAGGGCGAGCGGGTCTCGGCGACGCCGTCGCCATCGGCGTCGCGCACAAGAGTGATGCGGTTGGCGCTCGGCACCTCCGCGCCGGCACGTGTCAGGACCAGGCCCATGATCCAGCCGCGCAGGTTGAATTCCTCCTCGGGCTTGGGCGGCCTGTTGGTTTCGGCGACCAGCACGTCGCCATTGGGCAGTACGTGCAGCCAGCGCGGATGATCGAAATCGCCGGCATATTCGTTGACCGCGAAGCCAGGCGCCGGCGTCGGCGTCATGCCCTCCGGCCACGGGCTGGCCGGAGCGATGTTGATGGTGGGGATGAGTGTCTGGTTGGGCTCGGGCAGGGTCGGATTGGCGCCGTACCCCTCCTCGACGGGCACCGTCGCCTCCTCGCGCGACATGAAGAAGACGGCGACTGCCGCCAGGATGGCGAGCACGGCGAGTATGAGGATGGCGATGAGGATTCGTTTCACGGCGACCTGCTCCGATCCGATGAAGTCCTGGCGCATTGTCCCGTCGGAAGGTTCGCAACTTTTCGCTGCGCGGGCCTTCGGTCCGGATCACGCTTCTCGCCTAACCGCGAGCAGGGAACATTGTTGCAAGCGGCGAAGCGTCAACCCCCGGTTACACCGATTTCGTGATACCGCCGTCGATGCGGATGTTCTGGCCGGTGATGTAGCTGGAGCGGTCGCTGGCAAGGAAAGCGATGAGCTCCGACACCTCCTCGACGCGGCCATAGCGGCCCATCGGGATGCGCTCGCGGCGCTCGCCGGCTTCCGGCAGACTGTCGATGAAACCGGGCAGGACATTGTTCATGCGGACATTGTCGGGCGCATACTTGTCCGCGAAGAGCTTCGTGAAGGACGCCAGGCCGGCGCGGAAGACGCCGGAGGTAGGGAACAGCGCTTCCGGCTCGAAGGCGGCATAGGTGGAGATGTTGACGATCGAGCCGGATTTTTGCGCCTGCATGACCGGGGTCACGAGACGGGCGACGCGAATGGCGTTGAGCAGATAGGTCTCCATGCCGAGATGCCAGTCCTCGTCGCTGATCTCCAGCACCGGCGCGCGCGGGCCATGGGCGGCGCTGTTGACCACGGCATCGATGCGGCCCCATTTCTCGACCGTCGCGTCTACCAGGCGTTTCAAGTCGCCGTTGGAGCGGTTGGAGCCGGTGATGCCGATCCCGCCGAGCTTTTTGGCCAGCGCCTCGCCCTTGCCCGACGAGGACAAAATGGCGACCTGAAAGCCGTCCTCTGCCAGCTTCCGCGCCGCATCCGCGCCCATGCCGCTGCCGCCCGCCGTGATGATCGCCGTCTTCAGTTCCGTCATTTTTGTTCTCCGTCGCTGTATCCGAGCGAGGGGTAGCCATGTCGGCGCGGCGAGGCAAGCAGCCAGCGGCAGGGAAATGTCTGGCAACCGGTTCGGCCTTGCGTGGACCATGGCTTGCTACCTCGTCGGCATCTTGACGCCAATCCGGCTTTGCCCGAGAGATCGCGTTTGCGCTTGCCGGCTGCAAAAGGGCGACGGCAGTTACGGAGAGATTGCCTTGACGTTATCCGGCTTCCTGCAGCTCGGCCTTTCGACCGCGATCTTCCTCATTGCCGCGACCGTGGCGAAATACTGGGCGCTGGCGCCGAGCATCCCCAAGCTTCTACTGACGCTGGCGCTCTATTCGCTCGGCAATCTGATCATGCTCAGGCTGGTGCGCGAATTCGGCATGGCCTCGGCCTTCAGCCTTTCGGCGGTGATCCAGCTTGTCGCGGTTAACGTGATTGCGCTTGCCTATTTCAGCGAGCGGCTGAATGCACTGCAGAGCGGCGGCATCGTGCTGGCGATCGTGGCGGTGGGGTTGATTACGCTCGGGCCGGCGCTGACGGGCGGGCGGTAGCGACCTTAATAATTTTCCCTGCGGGCATCCGACGCGGTTTTCTCTGCCGAATTCAAGCTGGCGATCCGAGGCCCGCGCCGCCCCTCACCTGCCTGCCGGCATCCTCTCCCCGGAAGAACGGGGAGAGGAGCGACTGCCGCAACGCTGGCGACCCCCTCTCCCCGTTGTTCACGGGGAGAGGGTAAGGGTGAGGGGCGGCGCTGACGTAACCGGAGCTTTCTAAACCCCGATCTTGCCGCCACCCTGCTTGGTGATGGCGACGACCGACGGGCGCACCGGCATGTCGTCCTTGAAGTCGGGCCAGCGGGTCGAAAGATCCTCATAGTAGGACGGGCGGCCGAAGCCTTCCCAATCCTCGCCGCCATCGGCTGGGTGCTGCACGGCGACAAAGGCCGTCTGGTCATCAGGCGTGAACAGCGGACCGCACATTTCAGCGCCGATGGGTACGCGGAAGAACAGTTTCGACGTGGCGCGCGCCTCGCCCTCGGTGTCGACCGCCCACAGGCCGTCAGTGCGACCGGTGGCCTTCGGACCGTTACCGTCGGTCGAGACCCACAACCGGCCGGCGGAATCCACCGCGCAATTGTCGGGCATGCCGAACCAGCCATTGGCCGTCGTCGCGGTCGAGAAGGACGCGCCGACCTCCGCGACCGAGGGATCGCCGCATTTCAGGAGAATTTCCCACTTGCCTTTGGTGGCCGCGAAGTCGCCGCCGTCCTCGGCCAGCTCGATGATGTGGCCGAACGCGCTTTCGAAGCGCGGGTTGGCGGCGTCGACCTGCTCGGCCTTGCGCTTGGTGTTGTTGGTCAGCAGGACATAGACCTTGCCGTTGGCGCCGTTGGGCTGGATATCCTCCGGGCGGTCCATCTTGGTGGCTTCCAGCAGGTCGCCGGCACGGCGGGTCTCGATCAGGATGTCGGCCTGGCTCGCAAAACCGTTCTCGGCGGTCAGCGGGCCCTGGCCATGAACCAGCGGCAGCCATTCGAACGAGCCGTCATCGGCGAACTTGGCGACATAGAGCGTGCCTTCGTCGAGCAGGTCCATGTTGGCGGCGCGATCGTCGGGGTTGAATTTGCCCGCGGTGACGAATTTGTAGACATAGTCGAAGCGCTCGTCGTCGCCGAGATAGAAGACGACGCGGCCGTCCGGCGCCACGATCGACTCGGCGCCCTCATGCTTGAAGCGGCCGAGCGCGGTGCGCTTCTTCGGGACGGAGTTCGGATCCTGGACGTCGACCTCGACGATCCAGCCGAAGCGGTTCGGCTCGTTTGGCTCTTTCGACACATCGAAGCGATCGTAGAAATTCGCCCACTGATAGGTGCCGTCCGGGACGCCGACGCGTTCGTAATTGGCGGCTTCGGGATGATCGGCTGGCAGTTCGCCGGCGAAATAGCCGTGGAAATTTTCCTCCGCCAGGATGTAGGTGCCCCAGGGCGTGACGCCGCCCGCGCAATTGTTGATGGTGCCGAACACCTTCGTGCCGGTGGCGTCGGCATTGGTCTTGACGCGGTCGTGGCCGGCGACCGGGCCGGAAAGCTGCATTTCGGTGGTGGCGGTGATGCGGCGGTTAAGCTCGCCGTCCTTGACGACCTGCCACTTGCCGCCTTCCTTCCTGATCTCGACGATGCTGCCGCCATGGGCGGCCATCTCGATGTCAACGCGTTTCTGGTCGGCGTCGCTGACCTTGATCTCGCCCTCGGAGATCGTGACGATGCCGGGAAACATCAGATGTTCGTTGGTGTATTCGTGGTTGACGACAAGCAGGCCGTGTTCGGACGAGCCGTCGAGCGGGATATAGCCGACATAGTCGTTGTTGTAGCCGAACTGTTTTGCCTGAGCCTCCGGCGTCTGATTGGCCGGATCGAACTCCGGCGCATCGGCGAAGATCGGATCGCCCCAGCGCAGCAGGATGTCGGCGTCATACCCGGCTGCGACATGGTGCTTGTCGTCGATACCGGCTTCGACCTCGTCGAAGCTGAAGACCGAACCCGAAGCGGCGCGGGCGTTGTCCGCGGTGATGAGGGCGATCGGGCTGACGGTGGCGGCGATAGCCGAAACGGCGAGCGAGCCTTTCAGGAAGCCGCGGCGCGAGAAGCGCGCGGCGATGACTTCGCCCATAGTCCTGTTGGCGGTCGGATTATGGCCCGGACCGTCATTGTCCTCGAGCTGGCTGGTGCGGAATTTGGTTTCGGGAGAGACGTATTCGTTCATCGTACTGACCTCTGGCTGGCGGCGGCTTGAGATGAGCGATGGCTAGTGCGGCCTTATAACAAGAGCATGACAGTTTTGCGCCTGGCGGACTTGCCGGACAAGGCGTGGGGCCTATAGGTCTAGCGCGGTTGAAAGCCGCGCCCGCGCACATCCACACCGAGAGACGCCATGCCGTTTTTTCCCGATCTCCTGAAGAGGATCGAGTTTTCCGTTCTGATGGCGGCGATGATCATTGCCGGCGGCGCCTATGGCTTCGTCGAACTCACGGAGATCGCGCGCGAGACAACACCGCACACATTCGACACGCGCATCCTACTCGCCTTCCGCACGCCGGGCCAGCCCGACAATCCGATCGGTCCGTTCTGGATGGAGGAGGCGGTGCGCGACATGACCAGCCTGGGAAGCGCCGCAGTGCTTATCTTTTTCACGGCGGTTGTCATCCTCTATCTGATGATCGTCCGCAAACCGGCGGCCGCCCTGTTCGTCTTCGTTTCCGTCGCCGGCGGCCAGTTGCTGAGCAGCGTGCTCAAGCTCGGCGTCGACCGCCCTCGCCCTGAACTTGTGTCGCATCTGGCCGACGTGCACACGCTGAGCTTTCCCAGCGGGCACGCCATGATGTCGGCCGTGACCTATCTGACGCTCGGCGCGCTGCTGGCACGGATAATGCCCAACACTGCACTCAGGATCTATGTGCTCGGCGTCGCCATACTGGCGACATTCCTGGTTGGCGCCAGCCGCGTCTATCTCGGCGTTCACTGGCCTTCCGATGTGCTGGCCGGCTGGTGCGCCGGAGCCGCCTGGGCAATGCTTTGCTGGCTGATCGCGCGGCTGATGCTCAGACGGGCGGGAGACATCGACAGTTCTACTCCGGCGGAGACGTGACGGGGTTTTCTCCCGAGCTCCATTCTGCGACACTAAAGATGATGCTTGAAACATCATAATGAATGCATGATACATTCATCTCGCAAACTCAGACAGGAGCACTGTCCGTGATCACCGCAGCGCAGATGCGCGCCGCGCGGGCGCTGGCCGGCATAGACCAGAAGACGCTCGCCGAACGCGCCGGCGTTTCGCTTCCCACCATCCAGCGGATGGAAGCGAGCGACGGCGTCGTCAGGGGCGTCGTTGACACTTTGGTCAAGGTCATCCACGCGCTGGAGATGTCAGGTGTGGAGCTGATCGCGGACAACCAGGCAAGCGCCGAGGGCGGCAGGGGCGTTCGCCTGCGCCAGCCCGCGGGGCCGAATGGGCAGCCTGGCTGAGTTGGCAGGACAAGAGTCGCGACGGCGACGCCGACATTTGGGGGTGTGCTGAAATTCGGCGATGCCGGCCAGACCGGAATCCCGACACACCCCAGCCGACGATCCCGCCGCCCTTCGCACCGCGAAAGGCAAGCATGAAAGCAGATCTCAACCCGGGCCGGACGACGAGGCAGCCGACATTCCGGGAACTCTATACCCCCAAGCTGGTGACCGTGATACGCGAAGGCTATGGCCTTCCGCAATTTCAGGCCGACCTGCTCGCCGGATTGACGGTGGCGATCGTGGCGCTGCCGCTGTCGATGGCCATCGCCATTGCCTCGGGCGTTTCTCCCGACCGCGGCCTCTATACGGCGATCATTGGCGGCTTCCTGGTTTCGGCGCTGGGCGGCAGCCGGTTCCAAATCGGCGGGCCGGCCGGGGCCTTCATCGTGCTGGTCGCCGCGACGGTGGCGCGGCACGGTGTGGAAGGGCTGATCCTGGCGACGATGATGTCGGGCGCGTTTCTCGTCGCCGCCGGCTATCTGAGGCTCGGGACCTACGTCAAATTCATCCCCTATCCGGTGACGGTCGGCTTCACCTCCGGTATCGCGGTCATCATCTTCGCCAGCCAGCTCAGCGAATTGTTCGGCCTGACGCTGCCGGGCAAGGAGCCGGGCGAACTGATTGAAAAGCTGATCGCGCTGGGCGAAGCCGCCGGCACTGTGAATCCCGCGGCAGTCGGCGTGGCCGCCCTGACGATCGGCGTAATCCTTGGGCTGAAGCGCCTGCGGCCGACCTGGCCGGGCATGCTGATCGCAGTGGCGGCCGCAGCGCTTGCGGCATACGCCTTCGGCCTGCCTGTCGAAACGATCGGCAGCCGGTTCGGCGGCATACCGCGCTCGCTGCCGCTGCCTTCGCTGCCGGCCTTCAGCCTGGAGCAGGTACAGGCGGTGTTTCCGGACGCGGTCGCTTTCACGCTGCTCGGCGCGATCGAATCGCTGCTTTCGGCCGTCGTCGCCGACGGCATGACCGGACGGCGTCACCGCTCGAATTGCGAACTGGTGGCGCAGGGTTTCGCCAATATGGGCTCGGCTCTGTTCGGCGGCATCTGCGTGACCGGCACTATCGCGCGGACCGCCACGAATGTGCGGGCCGGCGCGCACGGTCCGGTTTCGGGCATGCTCCACTCCGGTTTCCTGCTGCTCTTCATGCTGATCGCCGCGCCACTGGCAAGCTACATACCGCTGGCCGCACTTGCCGGCGTTCTCGCGGTGGTGGCCTGGAATATGGTGGAGAAGACTGCGTTCGCAGCACTCATCCGCTCGTCCTGGGGCGACGCCATGGTGCTTCTGGTGACATTCGCGCTCGTGGTTTTCCGCGACCTGACGGAGGGCATAGTGGTCGGCTTTGCGCTCGGCTCGGTGCTGTTCATCGATCGCATGTCGAAATCGATCGCGGTCGACACGGATGTGCCTATGGCGCGCGACGATGTCGCGGACGATCGCAATGGCCGCCGCACGAGCTATGAGCCGGAGAAGGCGAGCGACCCGGACACAGTGATCTACCGGATATCGGGGGCATTCTTCTTTGGCGCGGCCACGACAGTCGGCACGGTGCTCGACCGCATCGCCGACCAGCGCAAGAGCTTCGTCCTCGACTGCTCGGGCGTGCCGTTCCTCGATTCGACAGCAGCCAATGTGCTGGAAGGCGCGGTGCGCAAGGCGAAAAGGGCGGGCGTGCGCTTCTTCATCACCGGGGCGTCGCCAGGCGTTCGGCGGATGCTGTTCGCGCAGGGCGTGAAGCCGCCGCATGTCCGCTACAAGGCGACAATCGAAAACGCGCTACAGCAGTTGCGCGACGAGCGGGTTTGACAAAAATATTCACAGCGCTGTCGGATTTCCGTTTCATGGTTCGTCCTTGGGTCGAACCACCAATCACGGAGAGAGACCATGACCAACGCCGCCCAGACCACCGCCCCCGCCAACGACCGCGAACTCGTGCTGACCCGGCTGATCGACGCGCCGCGCGAAAAGCTTTTCAAGTGCTGGACGCAGCCGGAACTGATGAAGCAGTGGTTCGCGCCGTTGCCCTGGACGTTGTCGCACGCCGAAGTCGACCTCAGGGCCGGCGGAAGCAACAAGATCGTGATGCGTAGCCCCGAGGGCCAGGAATTCCCGAGCCTGGGCGTTTATCTGGAGGTTGTGCCAGACGAGAAGATCGTCTTCACCGACGCCTACACCGAGGCCTGGGTGCCTTCCGAGAAGCCGTTTTTCACTGGGATCATCACCTTCGAGGATGAAGACGGCAAGACACGCTACACGGCAGTGGCCCGCCACTGGACCGTGGAGGACCGCAAGGCGCACGAGGAGATGGGTTTTCACGAAGGCTGGGGCCAGTGCGCCGACCAGTTGGCGGAACTTGCCAAGAAGATTTAGCTCGTTCAAATCACGGCCGGCGCGGCAATGTCGCGCCGGTCTGTCCCCAGCGCAGGCCTCAAGTCTCAAGCCGTTCGGCTCTCCGCCTCCGGAACCGCGTCCAGCTTTTCCTGTTCGGCCCAGGTGACCGTCTTGTAGTCGAAGCCGTATTCCAGCGTCGGCTTGACGATCTGGAAATAGGGCGAGAGGTCGAAATCGCGCGGCGTGTAGAGCGAGTGGTGGCGGATATGCAGGATTTCCCGCCGCATGTAGGTCGACTGCGCCGAAGCGCGGCCGGGTGCGCGGGTGATCTCGGGCAGGATAGGATAGCGAATGCCCTCATAAGCCTCGGCGATCATGGACGAGCAGATGGCGCGGGTCGGATCCCCGGAGCCGAAGGCCAAAGCGCGCCGTCTCCAGCGCACCGGCATCGGAACCGGGAGGAAATAACGCAGCATGTCAAAAATATTCTTCGTGTCGTATTTGAGGCCGAGCCGCGCGACCATGAAGCCAACGACATGGTCGCGATCCTCAGGCGTCAGACCGCGGGCGCGGCAGATGCGAGTGTTGTAGGTCCGGTATTTCGACAGCGGCACCGCCACACAGCCCTCGCCCAGATTGACCTCGATCAGGCGCGGGCGCTCGGAGCCGTCCTGAGGCTCGGCCAGAGCATCGCCGACATAGAGCGCCGAATGCGACCAGGTCGATTGAGTCAGATATTTGATGGTGGCTGAAATCCGCTGGTTGCCCTCGATCAGCAGAATGTCGCCGGGCTCCAGCGCGCGGCGGAGCGTTTGCGGGTCGGACGGCGTATAGGGCTCGTAACCGGACGATTCCTCCTGCAACCGACCCGCCAGCCAGCGGCCCAGCCGATCCAACAGCGTGTCGGCAGCTTCCGTCATTGATTGGTTCCTGGCTGAGACTCGGAGGCGCCGGCCTGATAGCGATCCGCGATCTTCCTGACTATCGGCTTTCGCGCTTCGCCGAATAGAAGTTCCGCCTCACGAAGACATTGCCTGCGGAGCGCTTTCTCGCTGCGTTTCATGAGCTTGCCAAGGAGCTTTAGCTGCTCTTTCGAACCGAGCGCTTCGCCGTCCGACTGGATCAGCCTGCGCATGACGAAAATATCGTTCAATTCGCCAAGGCGCTCGCCGAGCGCATCGAGCGCCTTGCGGCGCGACTTGACCGGGCGCGGCCAGAAGCGATGCAGCAGCAAGACGTGCATCCAATGCGCCTTGACGCATTTGCGCAATTCGTGGAAGTCCTCCGGTTGGCCGCGCTTGCCGGCGGTATCGAGCGCGCGGCGGGCCCGGCGCAGGGTTTTTCCGGCGCCATCGGCCAGTACGTCGGCTGCGGCCTCTGGATCGTCTGGCAGGATCAGGCCGGCGAGCGCTTGACGGCCTTGCTCGCAAGCCTCGACAGCTGCATTGACGGTTTCTTCCAGACCGGTTCTTTCCCGCACAGGCGCCTCACGGCGGGCGACGAGGGCGGACCGCACCGCATCAAGCTCTCCCGCGGACGTCTGGTCCGGAAACGCCTTGACCAGACGGTCGACCGTCTCAATGAGAGCGGTGTCTTCTCGCGCGCCGGCAAGGCTGCGCGAAATGTCGCGGTAGCGTGCATTTTCGGTTCGGCAAAACTGCTCGTCGCCCGGCCGGACGAGACGGAACAAGGCGCGAAGTTTCTTGAACCGCTTTCGGCACGCATGCAGTCCCTTTTCGGGCTCGGTGCGAGAGGCCGCGAGATCGCCGATTGCTTTGCCGATCTCATCGGCCGCGATGCGCCGCACCTCGGCGGTCACCGGCAGGCTGGGCTCAATGCGATAGCTCATGCCGCCACCGGCAGGCCGTTGCGGGCAAGCGAGGCGTTGTAGAAGGCGCTCTCGCCGGTGATCTCGCGGCCGAGCCACGGCGGAAGTTTTGCCACCGGAACGTCGTCGGAAGTCTCCAGTTCTGCAATGACCAGCCCGGTCAGGGCGCCGGCGAACACATCCACCTCATAGAGGTAACCGTCGTGCCGGACTTCGTGGCGCGTCTTTTCGATCACCAGACCGATGGCAAATTCCTGCATCTCCCCGGCATCGGCTAGAGGTATCGCATATTCGAATTCGTCCCTTTCGCGCCCGTTCGCGCCAAACTTGAGCGTCAGGACCGCCGAACTGCCGTCGCGTATGCGCACACGGAAGGACCTGCCGTCGACCGCTGCCAGATAGAACTGACGGATCGCCGTCTTCGCGTCGGTCCGGCTGCGCCAGTCGTCGCTCGTCACCAGGAATTTGCGTTCGATTTCCTTGGCCATGACGCGGAATAAAGCGCACCCGGTGCGGCGGAGCAAGATGTCCATTGACTTTAATCATTCGATTGAATAAATCTTTGCATATGAACAAAATGCCTCAAAGCTCCTCTCCGCCAAAAGCACCGCCGTCCTCGGCCGAGCTTACCCGCGCCGCGCTCATCCATGCCGCGCTGCGGCTGTTTGGCCGGCAAGGCTTCCACGCCACCTCGACCCGCGAGATCGCGACCGCCGCGAGAGCCAATATCGGCTCGATCGCCTATCACTTCGGCGGCAAGGAAGGGTTGCGGGCGGCCTGCGCCAACTACATCGTCGAGACAATCGGCGGCATTGCCGGTGCTGCGATGGCGGAGGACGCCGGCGAGACGCCAGGCGCCGAAGCAGCGCATGAGCGGCTGAACACTGTGCTCGAAGCAATGGTCGGCTTTATCGTGGCCCGCCCCGAAGCCGGCGAATTCGTGCAATTCGTGCTGCGCGAACTCTCGCAGCCGAGCGAAGCGCTCGACATCATCTACAACGGCGTGTTCGAGCCGGTACACAACAGGCTCTGCCGCATCTGGGCCCAGGCGACCGGCGAGGACGCCGAAAGCGAGCGCACCAAGATCACTGTCTTCACCATGATCGGACAGGTCGTCTACTTCCGGATCGCCGGCCCGGCGGTGATGCGGCGCATGGGTTGGGAAAGCGTCGGGCCGGCCGAAGCGGCTACCATCATTTCGGTGGTAAAGAGCAATCTCGAGGCGGTCATCGCCGCTCGCAAAGGCGGAAAATCATGAGCTTCCTCTGCGCCATCCCGCTCGTGGCTTCGCTGTTTTCCGCCTGCGGGCCGGCGGCGCCGCTGGCAGTCGGCTATGTCGAGGGCGAGTTCGTGCTGCTGGCGCCAATCGAGACAGCGCAGGTGGAGACGGTTTCGGTGCGCCGCGGCGACCGCGTCACGCCGGGAAAGACAATCGTGGAGCTGGAGAGCGGCGACGCCGAGATCGCGGTCGCCGAGGCCGAAGCCGGGCTGGCGAGAGCGAAGGCGCAGCTTGCCGATCTGAAGCTCGGCAAGCGCCCGGAAGAGATCGAGGTGCTCGAAGCGGCGGTGCGCTCAGCCAAGGCGCAGGCGGAGGAAGCAAAGCGCGTGCTGGCCAGGGCTCAGGATCTCTTCAAGCGCGGAATAGCGCCCCAGGCGCAGTTCGACGAGGCTTCCACCAGGGTGGAACTGGCCGATTCCGAGGTCCGGCAGGCGGAGGCCAATCTGGCCGTGGCCGGCCTGGCGGCGCGGGCGGAGACGATCAGGGCCGCCGAATACCAGGTGAAGCAGGCCGAAGCGCAACTCGAGCAGGCGCGCTGGCGGCTTTCCAAGCGTGCGCTCGAAGCGCCCTCTCCCGGCCGCATAGACGATGTCATCCGCGACGCTGGCGATATCGCCGGGCCATCCGCCCCGGTGATTTCGATGCTGCCCGACGGCGCGGTCAAGCTGAAGGTGTTCGTGCCGCAGGCGGCATTTTCGTCGGTGCAGGTCGGAGCCCTGCTCGATGTGCGCTGCGACGGTTGCCCGGACGGCCTGACGGCGCGCGTCAGCTATGTCTCGCCCGACCCCGAATTCACGCCGCCGGTGATTTTCTCGCTCGAGACCCGGCAGAAGCTGGTCTACCTCGTCGAGGCGCGGCCGGAAGATGAAGCATCGCCGCTGCAGCCGGGGCAGATCGTGGATGTGAGTTTGAGGGAGTAGGCAGTAGGCAGTAGGCAGTAGGCAGTAGGATCATCAAGCAAGTGGATTGTATGTCAAACGCGCTGGTTCCCATTGCCTATTGCCCGCTGCCTACTGCCTCGTTCGCCGAAGGCGCAGCGCAATGAACGCCATCGAAGTCCGTAATCTCGTCAAGCGCTTCGGCACGAAGACCGTCGTCGACCATGTCACGATGAATGTCGCCGAGGGCGAGATCGTCGGCTTCCTCGGACCGAACGGCTCGGGCAAGACGACCACGATCCGCATCATGTGCGGGCTTTTGACGCCAGACGAGGGCGAAGGCCAGGTGCTTGGGTACGACCTCCTGACCGAGAGCCTCAAGATCAAGCGCGAGGTCGGCTACATGACCCAGAAATTCTCGTTCTACGAGGATCTGACCATCGCCGAGAACCTCGAATTCGTTGCCCGGCTCTATCGGCTGAGGCCGGTGGAGGAATATGTCGGCCGCACGCTGGAGGATCTGGGCATGACTTCGCGGCGCAACCAGCTTGCAGGCACGCTGTCGGGCGGCTGGAAGCAGCGCCTGGCGCTGGCCGCCTGCATCATGCACGAGCCGAGGCTGCTCCTGCTCGACGAGCCGACGGCCGGCGTCGACCCCAAGGCGCGGCGCGAGTTCTGGGACGAAATCCACCGGCTGGCGCAAGGCGGGCTGACCGTGCTGGTATCGACGCATTACATGGACGAGGCCGAGCGCTGCCACCGCATCAGCTATATTTCCTACGGCAAGATGCTGGCCACCGGCACCGTCGACGAAGTGGTGAAAAATGCCGGGCTGACGACCTTTGTGGTCGAAGGCCCGCGGCTCGACCAGGTGGCGGAAGCGCTGGAAGGCCGGCCGGGCGTCGAGCAGGTCGCGCCCTTCGGCACGACGCTGCATGTCGTAGGTTCGGATCAGAAACTGCTGGACGCAGCGCTGGAGGATGTCAGGAAACGCGAGAGAACCACCGTCAGGCCGGGTGAAACCAGCCTGGAGGACGTGTTCATCCAATTCATGGCCGGGTCGAAGGACAACATGGCATGAAACAATACGGCGTCAGCACGGTGTTCTCCTTCGCCAGGCTGGGCGCGCTGCTGCTGAAGGAGTTCATCCAGATGCGGCGCGACCGCATCACCTTCGCCATGATGCTCGGCGTGCCGCTGATGCAGCTCGTGCTGTTCGGCTATGCCATCAACAACGACCCGAAGAGCCTGCCCGCTGCGCTGGTCGCCACCAGCAACGATCACTATACGCGCGCCATGGTCTCGGCGCTGCAGATGACCGGCTACTATCGCTTCGACCATGTCGCGGAAAGCGCCGCCGAGGCCGAAGCGCTGATGGCCAGCGGTAGCGTCGCCTTCGTGGTGACAATCCCGTCCGATTTTGCCCGCCGCGTTGAGCGAGGCGACAATCCGCAACTGCTGATCGAAGCCGACGCGACCGACCCGGCGGTGGCGAGCGGCGCGATCTCGACGCTCGGCACGGTGGCCGCGAACGCGCTGCTGCGCGAACGGGGCATGGAGGCCGCGGCGGCGGAGAATGCAAGAAGCCAGCTCGAGGTGGTGGTGCACCGGCGCTACAACCCGGAAGGCATCTCGCAATACAACATCGTGCCCGGCCTGCTCGGCGTCATATTGCAGATGACCATGGTGATGATGACCTCGATCGCGCTGACCCGCGAAACCGAACGCGGCACGATGGAGAACCTGCTTGCCATGCCGGCAAGCCCGCTCGAGATCATGCTTGGGAAGGTGCTGCCCTATCTGGTCGTCGGGGCTGTGCAGGTCCTCGTGGTGCTGATCGCGGCAAAGCTGCTGTTCTCTGTGCCTTTCATGGGATCGCTGCCGCTGCTGCTCTTCGCCATCCTCGTCTTCGTGCTGTCGCTGGTGCTGCTCGGCTACACCATCTCGACCATGGCGCGCACGCAGATGCAGGCGCTGCAGCTGACATTCTTCTTCTTCCTGCCGTCGATCCTGCTTTCGGGCTTCATGTTCCCCTATCGCGGCATGCCGGGCTGGGCGCAGATTTTTGGCGAAATCTTCCCTCTGACGCATTTTTTGCGCATCACCCGCGCGGTGATGCTGAAAGGCGCCGATTTCGCGGCGATCGCGACCGAAGTCGGCGCGCTGGCGATTTTTGTGGCGCTGTTTGCGGGGGTGGCGCTGCTCAGGTTCAGGCGGACGCTGGATTAAGGTGTATCGATATTCAGGTGACGCCGATACGCGCGAGCCCGTCAGGTCAGCTCCGACAGGACGAGCATGACGAGAAAGCCGATGGCCACGGCAATGGCGGCGGATTGCAGATAGTGATGGCTTTCGGCCTCGGGGATGAGATCGGTGACGGTGAGATAGAACATGCCGCCCGCGCCGACGGCCAGCAGAAACCCGAGCACGCCCTGCGGCAGGCCGCGCAGCAGGAACCACCCAGCCATGGCAGAGACGAACAGTGACGCGCCGATCAGCCCGGTCCATTTCAGAATTCTCGTCTTGTAGTCCTTTCCGCTTTCCTCACGCGCCAGTTCGCCGATCGAGAGCGCCTCGCTGACGTTGTCGATGCAGATCGCCAGGCCGACGATGAATGCGACGCTCGGATCGATGGCCGCGCCGACCCCGATCGTAATGCCCTCGATCAGTTCCTCCACGCTGGTGGCGCCGGCGAGAACCGTAACTTCGCTGCCGAGCGGTCGGTGACGCTCGTGGAACCGCTCGACGCGCTGTCTCTGCTCGGCGCGGCTGCCGGCCAGCGCGCCGCGATTTATGTAGAGGTCGAGGCCGTAAACGAGGGCGAAGCCGAACGCAAAGCCTCCGACCACCGCAGCCAGCGGGGACAGCTCAAGCGCCTTGGGGACCATCTCGAAGGCGAAGGTGCCAAGCAGGACGCCGGCTGCCAAACCGACCGCGATTGACAGGAACAGGCTGGAGGACCGGACGAATATGGCGATCGCGCCGCCGAGTGGCGAGGCCAGCGCGGCTGCGAGCGCCACCGAAAAGACGATCAGGAACTGGCCGTCCATCCAGCTCTCCTTGTGCAGGCAGGAGCAACGTGCCTCGCGCGAAACGGTTGCGTCCGCGATGGCGGGCTCACGGCCGAATCGGGAGACGACCGCCCGGCACCCGGCCATTGACGCGTCGGCGGACGAGGCTTAGTTTAGAATTATTCTAAACTGGATCGTCAAGTATGCTTTCCCGCGTCTTCGGCTTCGGCCGCCGCTCCTTCGATTCGCTGAACGAACAGGAGATTCTGGCGCTGGCGATCTCCTCGGAAGAAGATGACGGGCGGATCTACCGCGCCTATGCCGACGGGTTGCGCGAAGACTTTCCCCAATCGGCCAAGGTTTTCGACGGCATGGCCGACGAGGAGGACGGACACCGCAATCAGCTCATAGAACTGCATCGCAGGCGGTTCGGCGAGCGTATCCCGCTGATCCGCCGCGAGCATGTGCGCGGCTATTTCGAGCGCAAGCCGGACTGGCTGGTGCGGCCGCTCGGCATCGAGAAGGTGCGCGGCCAGGCCGAGGCGATGGAGCGGCAGGCGCAGCGCTTCTACGTGGAAGCCGCCAAGCGCGCGGAAGACGCCTCGACGCGCAAGCTTCTGGGCGACCTCGCCACGGCCGAACAGTCACACGAATCGCTTGCGCGCCGGCTGGAACTGAAACATACGCCGGAGGATGTGCGGCAGGAGGAGCGCCAGAGCGAGCGCCGCCAATTCATCCTGACCTACGTCCAGCCCGGGCTGGCAGGGCTCATGGACGGCTCGGTCTCGACGCTGGCGCCGATCTTTGCCGCCGCCTTCGCCACCCACGACACCTGGCAAACTTTCCTGGTCGGTCTCGCTGCCTCCATCGGGGCCGGCATTTCCATGGGCTTCACCGAGGTTGCCTCCGATGACGGCAGGCTCTCCGGGCGCGGATCGCCGGTGAAGCGCGGACTGGCGACCGGCATCATGACCACGGTCGGCGGGCTCGGCCACGCCCTGCCCTATCTCATCCCGCATTTCTGGACGGCTACGACGGTGGCCGCGATCGTCGTCTTCATCGAACTCTGGGCGATCGCCTATATCCAGAACCGCTTCATGGAGACGCCGTTCTGGCGGGCGACGTTCCAGGTGGTGCTCGGCGGCGCGCTGGTATTCGCGGCGGGCGTTCTGATCGGGAACGCTTAAGGACCGGATCCATCAAGGGGTTGCGCCAGCAGCGCTTCCATCTCGGCGATTTCCGCAAGCTGGCTCTCGATGATCCGACGGCACAGCGCCTGTAGGCGCTCGTCGCTAATCGACGCCTGCTCGCACATCAGCACCGCTCCCGAATGATGCGGGATCATCGAGCGGAGGAACTGGCGGTCGGCGATGGCCGTCTGCTGGCGGATCAATATCCAGGCCCCGGCAAGCACGACGAGGCCGACAACGATAAGCAGGGCATTCCGCCACCTGTCGGGATACATGGGCCGCATCAGCAGCAGCTCGATGATCAGCATCGGCGCGGCCATCAGGGCTGCCATATAGGCCTGGTTCAGGTTGTTGTAGACGTGGGGCAACTCGTCCACCATCGCGTACATGAGGATGTACATCGCGATGAACGACAGCAGCACCATCGCCGACAGACGGAGGTACGGCCTCGAATACGTTGAATGATCCGCCGCCATGGCATTTTCCTCGTGCAATCAGTTCGCCGCGCCGATGCTCAACGGCGGCCGGCGGGTTTGGTTTCACGAGGTCAGCGATCGTACGGCATGCGCCTCCAGGCTGTCGGCCGGCGCCTCAGCCCGCTCGAACATGCCGTAATCGCGGACGACATGGGCAATGCGCAGGCGGTAGTCGGCAAAGACGCCGCCGCGGCCGGCCTTCTGCGCCTGACGGTGCTCGACCGTGTTGCGCCATGCCTTGACCGCTTCCTCGTCGCGGAAGAAGGACAGCGACAGCACACGATCGGGGTCCGACAGGCTCTGGAAACGCTCGATGGAGATGAAGCCGTCGATCCTCTCCAGCAGGGGACGAAGCTCGGCGGCGATGCCGAGATAGGCGTCGCGCTTGCCCGCAGCCGGCGTGACCTCGAAGATGACCGCGATCATCTTTGCACCTTTTCCGCGCGCATGATCTCTGACCGAAAAGTCTGCAACTTTTCGGGATCAAGCGACGCCGCATGCGGCCCCGAGGCGAGCTTCAGAAAAATGCGGTCCTCCCTGTGGATGAACTTTTTTGCCCGCGCGAACTCGTAATTCTCCCGGCCCAGCGGGTCGGCGGCGAGCCGGGCGCGATAGGCCTCGTATGCGGCTAGGTTTTCGATATTGTAGACGCCGTAAGCGGTCGTGGCCGAACCCTCGTGCGGGGCGAAATAGCCGATCAGGTCGGCGCCGCAACGCGGGATCGCCTGCCCCCAATTGCGGGCGTATTCCTCGAAATCGGCCTTGCCGAACGGGTCGATCTCTTAGCGGATGAAGCAGGTGATGGTCATTTCTTTCTCCATAGGAATGCGGCGACGATAGCTAGGCCGGCAATACAGATGCTTCCATCGCGGTCGAACTATCCGGGCGATGTTTCGAGTTAGACAATTCTTGCCGAGCCGAACCGTCAGCGCTTCCAGAAGGGCCGGCACTCACGCTCGACGTCCCGGCGGGTGAGGCCGATATCGGCAAGCTGCTCGTCGGTGAGTTCGGCGAGCGCGAGGCGCTGGTTGTGACGCTCGATCGCGCGATCGAGCCACAGGATGACGGCGTGGATGGCGTGCAGCGATCGCCGCAACAAAGGTAAAGCGGCCGCAGCGGCTTCGGTGACAGTGCGTTGGGCGGTCATGGTCGTCTCCTTTATGGGTGGAGATTACCACTTGCCCTACGCGGATGGTTCGATTACCGTCGAAGTATGAGAGACGGCCCCGATATATCTCGCATCGCCAATCTGGTCGGCGACCCGGCGCGCGCCAACATGCTGACGGCGCTGATGGACGGCGGCGCGCTCACCGCCAGCGAGCTGGCGCTGGAAGCAGGCGTGACCGCGCAGACGGCGAGCTCGCATCTCGGAAAGCTTATGGAAGGCGGGTTGTTGTCGCTCGCGGCGCAGGGCCGCCACCGCTACTATTCGCTTGCCGGGCCGCAGGTGGCGGCGATGCTCGAATCGATCACAGGCGTAGCCGCGGCCGTCGGCCCGAAGCGCACGCGGCCCGGCCCGCGCGAGGCGGTGATGCGCGAGGCGCGTATCTGCTACGACCATCTGGCCGGCGAGCACGCCGTTGCCATGCTGGACGGGTTTTTGGCGCGCGGCGTCCTGGTCGCCGACGGCGACGAGATTCGGCTCAGCAAATCCGGCCCGTCGCATTTCGCTGCGGTCGGCATCGACACCGAAGCCTTCCGCAAGCAGCGCCGCCCGATCTGCCGCGCCTGCCTGGACTGGAGCGTGCGGCGATCTCACCTCGCCGGCGCGCTGGGCGCCGCCATCCTCGACAAGATCATTGCGGAGAAATGGGCAAGGCGCGAAGCCGAAAGCCGCGCCATCGTGTTTTCGCCCAAGGGCAAGATGGCGTTCGAGAAGGCGTTCCTGGCTTAAGCGACGACGCGAAAAGGCCGGCGATTCCTCGCCGGCCCTTCAGCTTCGGCCTATATAGCTACTGAGCTGCCTGCAGGTTGACCTTGCTTTCGGCCAGTTCGGTCAGTTTCTTGTCAGTGGCCTTCTCTTCTTCGAGGTTCTGCTTCAGCACGGAAGCACAGTCGTCGCGGCCGAGCTGCTTGGCCCATTCGATCAGCGTGCCGTAGCGCGTGATCTCGTAGTGCTCGACGGCCTGCGCGGCGGCGATCAGCGCGGCGTCGAGAACCTGCTTGTCGTCCACGTCGCCGGCGACCTCATCGGCCTCCTCGATGATACCGTCGATGGCCGGGCAGTCGACCCCCTTCGCCGGCACGCCATGCATCTGGAAAACCTGCTCGACGCGCTGGATGTGACCCTTGGTCTCGTCCAGGTGCTTCTCAAAACCCTGCTTGAGCTGCGGATTGGTCGCCTTGGAGATCATGTCGGGCAGCGATTTCTCGATCTGCTTCTCGGCATAGTAGATGTCCTGCAGCGTGTGCACGAAGAGATCGTCCAGCGATTTGATATCTTTCGAAAAAAAGCCCATGGCTTTGGCCCTTCCTGTTCGTTGTGGGGAATGCAGGCTCGGCCTAAACCGACGCCTGCCAGGCGGGGGTGTCCCGCTCTGGACACCGAACGCTCGGCACTTGGCGCGGTTCCAAAAATCCGGCGCTGAAATCCTCGGTGCAACGTGGGCAAGAAGTTCCTTCTGTAACCGCACCCGAAACGAAACTCGGCCCCCGGCGACATCGCCGCGAAACAGGTGTGATGCAAAAGGCACAGGTAGTGGAATGTTGCGCTTTGGCGCTCAAACGCCGCGAATCAAACGCATTTCAGCCACGAACCGGGACAAATCCTGGCGAAGATTAACATCGCGTTCACGGATCATTCACGACCGGGCGCTATGGTGACATCCAATCGGAAGGGACATCCGAGGGATTTGGGACAGGGACAATGACTATCTGGCATCACATCACGAGCTATGCGTTCGCAATCCGCGAATTCGTCGCGCCGACCTACCGGCCCGAGCGCTACTATATGCGTGGCCCCGGCCCGGCTTGCGCACGTCGCCGCGGCGGCTCATTCGAAGCCCGCGCCTCGTTTCAATAACCGCCATCGCCGCACGGTTGAGCCTAACCCGCTCGCCTGCGGCCGCCGCGACATCGCTGCATCTTGCCATTGCCATCCGGCGTCGTAGGGTTTTCCTGACCTAACACTCGGGCCGGAAGCCAAGTGGCAGACACCGTTCTTCCCACCCACCAGCATAAGCCCGGATACGACGGCAGCCAGCCGCTGATCGTCTTTGACGGCGTATGCGTTCTCTGTTCCGGCTTCGCCCGCACCGTCGTCAGGCTGGATCAGAAAGAACGGTTCCGCTTCACCACTGCTCAATCGGCGCTGGGCGAGGCGCTTTACCGGCGCCATGGCCTGCGGACGGATGTCTACGAAACCAATCTCGTGATCATCGACGGCGTCGCCTACACCCGGATGGATAGTCTCATCGCGGTGATGGATGTGCTGGGCTGGCCGTGGCGCGCAGCGAAAATCGTCAACATGCTGCCGCGCCGGCTCCGCGACGCGCTCTACAGTCTGATCGCGCGCAACCGCTATGCGCTGTTCGGCAAGAAGGACAGTTGCGAAATACCGTCCGCCGCATTGAGAGACCGCATCATTGGTTAGGATTCTCGTTATCGGCGGCTATGGGGTCTTCGGTGGAAGGCTGACGGAACGGCTCGCAGCAGAATCAAGCGCTGAAATCCTGGTTGCCGGCCGCTCGCTGGAAAAGGCAGTCGCTCATTGCCGTCGCAAAGGCGGGAAACCGGTGCGGATCGATCGCGAAGGCGACATCTTCAACGAGATCGCATTGCTTGAGCCAACGATCGTCATAGACGCCGCCGGACCGTTTCAGGCCTACGGCAAAGACCGCTACCGAATCGCCGAGGCGGCGATCGCAGCGAAGGCGCACTATCTCGACCTTGCCGATGATGGCGCATTCGTAGCCGGAATCGGCACGCTCGACGATAGCGCGAAAGCAGCCGGCGTTGCCGTCATCGCCGGTGCAAGCAGCGTCCCGGCAATTTCTGCCGCAGCGCTCGACGAACTTGTACAGGGGCTTGCGGCAGTCTCGCTGGCCGGCTCGGCGATCCTGCCCGGCAATCGGGTTCCTCGCGGACTTTCCGTCTTGCGCGCCATCGTCGGGCAGGCCGGCCGATCGCTGCGTGTCTGGCGGGGTGGAAATTGGACCGACACCACCGCATGGGGCGATTTGAGACATTTCACGCTCGAAGCCCCCGGGATCGCTCCGCTGAAAGGCCGGCTTGCAAGCACAATCGGTGCGCCAGATCTCATCCTCTTCCCCGAACGCTACGGCGCACGTTCGGCGCTGTTCCACGCCGGTCTGGAGTTGAAAGCACTGCATCTTGGCCTTTGGCTGCTGGCCTTGCCGGTTCGATTGGGCCTTGTTCGCTCGCTCGGTCCGCTGGCCGGGTGGCTTGGACGGATGGCCGGATGGGTGGCCCGTTTGGGCTCCGACCGCGGCGGGATGGTCGCCTACGCAGTCGGCCGCGACGGCGCGGGGCGGGCGGTGGATCGGCGATGGACGCTGATCGCCGAGACAGGCGACGGGCCGCAGGTTCCACCGACGCCGGCGCTGCTTCTGGCGCTCAAGCTGATGAACGGCTCGGGGCTGACAGTCGGGGCCCGCCCGGCGGCCGGACTGCTGACGCTCGGCGAGATCGAGGCCGGCTTGTCGCCGTTTCGCATCCGGCTCGGCCGCAGCGAAAAACCAGCCGCTCCGCTGCTGGAGCGCGTGTTGCCCAAGGGCTTTGCAACGCTTCCGCAAAGCTGGCGCAGGCTCGCTGAAATCCACGATATCGACTGTTTCGAGGGTGTCGCTTCGGTCGAACGGGGCGGCGGTTTATCCGCTCGTCTGATTGGCGCGCTTTTCGGTTTCCCTCCCGCCGCTCCCGCGGTAGCCGTGAGCGTGACCAAGCAAAAAACCACTTCGGGTGAAAAGTGGACCCGACGCTTCGGCGCAAAATCCTTTGTCTCGCATTTGTCGCGAAAACCGGATGAAGAGCCGGGTGTGCTCCGCGAACGGTTCGGGCCGTTTTCCTTCCTGCTGAGGCTCTTCGCCGAGGACGGCCGCGTGGCCTGGCCCGTCGAAAGCGGGCGCTTCCTTGGCATTCCCCTGCCTCGCGCTCTGATGCCGAGGAGCGAAGCCTTTGAATATGAGGGGGCGGACGGCGAGTTCCGCTTCGATGTTAAAATCTCGATGCCTTTCGCCGGCCTGATCGTGCGCTACCTCGGCTGGCTGGAGCCTGCTTTCCCGCCGCACGGCTTGAGCCGCACCGGCTCGCCGGCGGCCGCGCCGAGCTCGATGCATTTGCCCGCCGCGCAAAGCGACCAGCCGGCGCCCGTCGCGCCTGAGGCGGCAAGCACGATTTCCGGCCGCGTCGGAATTTCCGGAACGTAGGACCACCAGCCATGTTCGAACACAGCGTCGGGCGGCGGCTCCATGCCGGCGCCGGATCCCTTTACCCGCGCCTCGACGATCTCGATGCCGGCGGGCGTGATGCGCCAGTCCTCCTCCCAGCGGGTTTGTTCGACCGAGTGCGTCCAGGACAGCGTGAAAGCCGTCGCGGCGAGCGTGACCGTATTGCCTGCCTCGAGGATGCAGAGGCTCACGGCAGGGCGCCGGCCGGACGGCTTCGGCTGCGCCACCAGTGCAGGCCAATGACGATCGCCGCAAGCGCGAAGCCGAGTTCGTCCGTATAGGGCAGAGCGAGCACCAGGCTTAAGGCGGCGGCGGTGGCCAGCAGCCTTTCCCACATGGCCATTCGCGTGAACAGGAAGCCGACCACGGCCGCGCCCCACAAGCCGATGGCGAGACAGACCTTGATGAGGATATAGACGACCTCAACCGGATAGCCGTAGCTCGCGGCCATCGGCCCGGCGTCCTGCAGCATCAGAGCCGGCGTATAGACCGCCATGAACGGCACTACGAAGCCGGCGACGGCGAGTTTGGACGCCTGCATGGCGATCTTCATGCCAGAGATTTTGGCCATGGGCGCCGCGGCAAAGGCTGCAAGGGCCACCGGCGGGGTCAGATCGGCCATGATGCCGAAATAGAAGACGAACATGTGGCTGACCAGTAGCGGCACGCCGAGTTCCAAAAGCGCCGGCCCGGCGAGCGACGAGGTTATGATGTAGTTGGGGATGGTCGGAATGCCCATGCCCAGCACCAGGCAGGTCAGCATGGTCAGCACCAGCGACAGGAACAGATTGTTCTGGCCGATGGCGATGATCGCGCCGATGAAGGTCGAGGCGATGCCGGTGAGCGTGAGCGTGCCGATGACGATGCCGACGATGGCGCAGGCGATGCCAACCGGCAGCGCGTTCTTGGCGCCCTCGGCCAGCGATTCGATGCAGATGACCAGCGTCTCGCGGCCGCCCTTGAAGAACAGGCAGGCGGCGACCAGCGCGCCGAGGACCAGCGCCAGAATGTCGACGCCGTATCGCATGAAGGATGCGGCGGCCAGGCCGAGCGCGATCCAGAACACCATGCGGAAGGCGAAGGGGCCGATAAGCGCCGCAAGCGGCGTACCGAGGATGAGCACGATCGTCAGCGCCAGGCCCATCGTGCCGGCAAAGATAGGCGTGTATCCGGCAAACAGCAGATAGACGAGCGCTGCCAGCGGCAGCACCAGCGGCCAGTGTTTTTTTACCGCGTCCCACGGATTGGGCAGCGTCGCCTTGTCCATGCCCTGCAGGCTGAACTTGCCGGATTCGAGATGCACCATCCAGAAGCAGGCGCCGAAATAAAGCGCTGCAGGCACGATCGCCGCCTTGACCACGTCGGCGTAGGGAACGTTCAGCGTCTCGGCCATGATGAAGGCGACGGCGCCCATGACCGGCGGCATGATCTGGCCGCCCATGGACGAGGTCGCTTCAACGCCGCCGGCGAAGGCCGAGCGGAAGCCGAATTTCTTCATCAGCGGGATGGTGAACTGGCCCGAAGCCACGACATTGGCGACGCCGGAACCGGAAATGGTGCCCATCAGCGCGGAAGAGAGCACGCAGACCTGCGCCGGGCCGCCGCGCCAGGCACCGACCATGCCGAGCGCGAAATCGTTGAACAAGGCGATCATGCCGGCGCGCTCGAGGAAGGCGGCGAAGACCACGAAGATGAAGATATAGGCCGCCGACACATAGACCGGCGTGCCGTATATGCCCTCAGTGCCGAAGCCGAAATGCTCGACGATCTGCGCGAAATCATAGCCGCGGTGAATGAAGGGCGGGGGCAGGTAGTTGCCGAAGAAGCAGTAGGCGAGGAACAGGCCGGCGATGACGGCCAGCGGCAGGCCCATGATGCGGCGCGCGGCCTCGAAGACCAGCACGATCAGCACCGCGCCGACGACGAGGTCGGGTGTGGTGAGGAAGCCGGACCGCTGGATGATGTCGTTATAGAACACCCAGTTGTAGACGCCGGTGAGAAAGCCGAGGATGGCAAGCGTCCAGAACCACGCCTTGCCGACGGGCGTTCTGGCACGGAGCGTGGCGATGAGCGCGAAGCCGAGCAACAGGAGGAAGCCGACATGCATGGCGCGCACCACCTGGCTCGGCAAATTGCCGTAGGCGGCAGTGTAGAGCTGGAAAGCCGAGAAGGAGACGGCGATCCAGAAGACGATGCGGCCCGCCACGCCCTCGCCGAAGCCCGGCGGCAGCCCTTCGATGGGTTCCTCGACGGACGGGGAGAGGATGGTCGGGGTGTCGACGTTTTTTGCCGCGCCGGATGTTACTTCGCTCATTTGCCACACCCCACGATAGGCGAACTATGATTTGAGACACGCCCTTCTGGGGTACATGCCCCCTCCACCACGCTTCGCGTGGTCCCCCTCCCCCGTGAACGGGGGAGGATCAGCGGCGGCGACGGCCGCGACCCTGAATCCTCCCCTGTGAAGCGGGAGAGGGGGACCGCCGAAGGCGGTGGAGGGGGCATACGAAGAATCACGACTTAACCGCGATTCCACTGCCTACTTCAGCAGCCCGGCTTCCTTGTAGTAGCGCTCGGCGCCAGGATGCAGCGGGATCGGCATGCCGTCGAGCGCCTTGGCCGGGTCGATCGCCTTGGCGGCGGCGTGGGCGGCGGTCAGTTGGTCGAGACTTTCGAACAGCAGCTTGGTCATCTGATAGGCGGTCTCGTCGGAAACGCCGTCATGCGTGACGAGGAAATTGCCGACCGCGGCCGTCTCGACATCTTCCGTTTGCCCGTCATAGGTGCCGGCAGGGATGACCACCGACACATAGGGCGAGCCGATCTTTTCGACGTCCGCCTTGGGCACGGCCACCACGTTGATCGGCAGCGAAGTGGCGAGATCGCGGATCGAGGCGACGCCGAGGCCGGCCGACTGCAATGTTGCGTCGAGCTGGCGGTTCTTGATCAATTCGACCGATTCGGCGAAGGGCAGATATTCGACCTTGCCGAGATCCTCATATTTCATGCCGGCGGCGGCGAAGATGGCGCGGGCGTTGAGCTCGGTGCCGGAAGCGGGCGCGCCGACCGACAGGCTCTTCCCCTTCAGGTCAGCTAGCGTCTTGATGCCGGATTCCTGGCTGGCGACGATCTGGATGTAATTGGGATAGATGGCGGCGATGCCGCGCAGTTTGTCGAGCTTGCCGGGGAAGCCGGCCTCGGTGTTGCCTTCGGCGGCGAGCTTGACCGAATCGCCAAGGGCAAACGCTATCTCGCCCTTGCCCTGCTGCAGAAGGTTGAGGTTCTCAACCGACGCCTTGGTGGCCTGGACCTGCGTGCGCGCGCCCTCGATGCCCTTGCCGTAGATTTCCGACAGGGCGACGCCGAGCGGATAATAGACGCCGGAAGTGCCGCCAGTGAGCACATTGATGAATTCCTGCGCCTTGGCAGACACGGCGCCAAAGCCGAGCGACAGCGCAACGGCGCCGGCGGCAAGGATCTTGGTTTTCAGGTTGAGCATGCGGTTCCTCCCGGGACAGTCTTTTCATGATCGCGCCGCCTGGTGGCGGCGCGGGCTGGGGTGATTGTTTTAACGGCTGCGGCGGAAATGCAAAGGGGGTTATTGGGGGCTAGCCGCCGAGCCCCTCAAACAGGACCGTCGAGAGGTAGCGTTCGGCGAAGGAGGGGATGATCACGACGAGGTTCTTGCCGGCATTTTCCGGGCGCGAACCAACGACGATTGCTGCCTGGAGAGCGGCGCCAGACGAGATGCCTACCGGCACGCCTTCCAACCGCGCAACGAGCCGCGCATTGGCAATGGCGTCCTCGTTAGAGGCCTGGACGATCTCGTCATAGATGGTCGTGTCGAGGATTTTCGGGGCGAAGCCGGCGCCGATGCCCTGGATCTTGTGCGGGCCGGGCTGACCGCCCGACAGCACCGGCGAAGCTTCCGGCTCGACGGCCACGACATGCAGCGAGGGCTTGCGCTTCTTGATGACCTGGCCGACGCCGGTGATCGTGCCGCCGGTGCCGATGCCGGAGACGAAAATGTCGACCGCGCCTTGCGTGTCGTTCCAGATCTCCTCGGCCGTGGTGGTGCGATGGATCTCGGGGTTAGCGGGATTCTCGAACTGCTGCGGGATGACTGCGCCGGGGATCGTCTGCACCAGTTCCTCGGCCTTGGCGATGGCACCCTTCATGCCCTTCGGTCCCTCGGTCAGCACCAGTTCCGCGCCGAGGAGCGCCAGCATCTTGCGGCGCTCGACCGACATGGTTTCGGGCATGGTCAGAATCAGCTTGTAGCCCTTGGCGGCGGCGGCGAAGGCGAGCGCAATGCCGGTATTGCCCGATGTCGGCTCGATCAGCGTGTTCCTGCCGGGCGAGATCGTGCCGGCGGCTTCCAACGCTTCGATCATCGAGACGCCGATGCGGTCCTTGACACTGGCGATCGGGTTGAAGAATTCGAGCTTGGCGAGGAGGTTGGCGACGATGCCCTTTTCCTTCGCGAACTTGTCGAGCCGGACCAGCGGTGTGTCACCGATCGTTTCGGTGATCGAATTGAAGATGCGCCCGCGACCCGGTGCGCGCGTCGAGGTGGCCGGCTTGTTCATTGATTTCGCTCCCACAGATTTTTTCGGGCTTACCATAGTCTCGCCCCTCGAAAAATCCGAGTGGGCGGCGTGCTGAAAAGGTTGCCGGTTCGGAACTCAGTTTCCCGATTCGGCATAATCAGAGAATTATTTGGCGCGCGGCATTCTAGTGTCGAGAAGCGATGGCGAGTGCCGCGCCTGCCATGAAGGCAGCTGCGGTGCGGTTCAGCGCCTTCAGTGCGCGCGGCGTCTTCAGGAACCAGCGCGCCTTGGCGGCAAGCGCCAGATAGGGCACCAGCACGACGAGCAGCACCATCACGGTCAAGGCGGCCAGAATCATGTAGTCGGCGAGAGTGATGGTCCTCAGATCGACCAGCGTCGGCGTCAGCGCCAGATAGAAGATCATTGTCTTGGGATTGCCGAGCGTGACGGTGAGCCCGGCAAGGAAACTTGCGAAAAGCCCGCCTTTGCCTTTCCGCGCCTCAATCGTCTCCGGCGTGATGCCGCTTTTCCAGAAGCTCCAGGCAAGCCAGGCAAGATAGGCGACGCCAAGCCATTTTATGACCAGGAACACGGTACCGAAGGTCTGCGCGACCAGAGCCAGGCCGAGCACGACGGCGGTGAGATAGGTCAAATCGCCGACGACCAGCCCGAACGACATTGCGAGCGCCGAGCGGAAGCCGGACCCGAGCGCGCGGGCGACGAGGGCAGTAACGCCCGGACCGGGAATGGCTGCGGCGATGGCGAGCGCAAGGCTGTAGGCAAGAAAGCCGGCAAGGGTCATGGAACGCACCTTCGGTCGGTATGGCGCGCTTCTATGGCACAGGCGCGCCTCCGCGGAAATACGGCAGCAAGCGCTCACGGTTTGGCGCACCGAAATGCTTAGATGGCGGTGATGGCGTGCTCAGTTGCCGCCGGCGTAAAGGCCGTCATCGAGACGCTTTTCCAGCGCCACGAGATCGTCCGGCAGCGGCATCCCCATTGCGCGCAATTCGTTGAGCTTTTCGCGCAATTGCTCATGGATTTCATGCTCGTCCTCGGGCTGATTGACCATCCCTTGCAAAAGTAGGCTGATCTGGGCCTTGATCTGTTCGAGCGCCATGGCCGGTTCCCCCTTTACTCCAGTCGTAACTTTTACACCGGATGCCGCGCCGCCGCCACAGGCGGCCTGTTCAGCGTAGCATGCGCGAGATGAGCTGGGCGGTGTAGTCGACCATTGGAACGATGCGGGCGTAGTTCAGCCTGGTCGGGCCGATGACGCCGAGCGCGCCGACGACGCGGGCGTCCTTGTCGCGGTAGGGCGCCACGACCAGCGAGGAACCGGACAGCGAAAACAGCTTGTTTTCGGAGCCGATGAAGATGCGTACGCCAGAACCCGCCTCCGCGAGATCGAGAAGCTGGACCATGCCCTCCTTGGTCTCGAGATCCTCGAATAGATGCCGGAGCAGTTCGAGGTCGGCCTGGGCGGTGACGTTTTCCAGCAGATTGGCGCGGCCGCGCACAATCAGCCGCGACGGCAGCCCGCTTTCGGAACCGGCCCAGACGGCAAGGCCCTTTTCCACCAGATCCTGCGATAGAGTGTCCAGGGCGGCCCTTGTCTCTTCCTTTAGACGTGCGATCTCCGCCCGAGCCTCGGCGAGCGTGCGGCCGCGTATATGGGCGTTGAGGAAATTCGAGGCTTCGTGGAGCTGCGAATTGGTGACGCCGGCCGGCAGGTCGACCACGCGGTTCTCGACGTCGCCATTTTGCGTGACCATGACGGCCAAAGCGCGTTCGGGCTCGAGCTGGATGAACTCGATATGCTTCAGCGGCACCTCGTTCTTGGCGGCGAGCACGAGGCCGGCGCCGCGCGACATGCCCGACAGCATCTGGCTTGCCTCGGTCAGCATATGTTCAAGCGTCGCGCCGCTGCCGGAGGCCTTCAGCTGCGCCTCTATGGAGCGGCGCTCCTCGTCGGACAGGTCGCCAAGTTCCATGAAGGCATCGACGAAGAAGCGCAGCCCTTTCTGCGTCGGCAGGCGGCCGGCCGAAATATGCGGCGCATAGACGAGGCCGAGATGTTCGAGATCGCTCATCACATTGCGCACGGTGGCCGGCGACAGCGACGAAGGCAGCATGCGCGACAGGTTGCGCGAACCGACCGGTTCTCCGTCGAGAAGATAGGAATCGACGATGCGGCGGAAGATGTCGCGCGAACGCGCGTCGAGCGATTGCAGATTCTGGTCCAGCACCGGCTTCGTCATCGAAACTCCAAACCTCTGGCCAAAATATAGACGGGACCGGCGGGAACACAACCGGCACGCCGGCCGGCCGCTTTTCCTTTGCGCCCCGGACGGCATGAGGTTACAAGCCGCCACGAGGCAGAAGCGGCCTCCAAATTCGAATTTCGAACAGAAAGTGCCTGATGCGCCCCTCAAAACGCCAATACGACGAAATGCGCGCAATATCCTTCGAGCGCAATGTTTCCAAGCACGCCGAAGGTTCGTGCCTGGTGAAATTCGGCGACACGCATGTCCTGTGCACGGCGAGCCTGGAAGAGCGCGTGCCGGGCTGGATGCGCAATTCGGGCAAGGGCTGGGTGACGGCGGAATACGGCATGCTGCCGCGCTCGACCGGCGAGCGGATGCGCCGCGAGGCCTCGGCCGGCAAGCAGGGCGGGCGCACGCTGGAAATCCAGCGGCTGATCGGGCGCTCCTTGCGCGCCGTCGTCGATCTTCAGGCGCTAGGCGAAATGCAGATCACCGTCGACTGCGACGTGATCCAGGCCGATGGCGGCACCCGGACGGCGGCGATCACCGGCGGCTGGGTAGCGCTGCACGACTGCCTGCGCTGGATGGAAGCGCGCCAGATGACGAGCGTGTCGAAGGTGCTGAAGGACCACGTCGCCGCTATCTCATGCGGCATCCATGACGGCCAGCCTGTGCTCGACCTCGATTATCTTGAGGATTCGTCGGCCGGCACTGACGCCAATTTCGTCATGACCGGCAAGGGCGGCATCGTCGAAATCCAGGGCACGGCCGAGGGCGTGCCGTTTACCGAGGAAGAATTCGCGGCGCTGATGGCGCTTGCCAAGAAGGGCATTTCGCGGCTGGTCAGCCTGCAGCAGATGGCGGTGGGGTAGAGGCTGACATGACGCCCTCGGCGATCCTCGAATCCGCACTTTACGTCACTGATCTCGATGCGGCGGAAGCGTTTTATCGCGAAGTGCTGGGGCTGGAAGTGATCGCCAGGGCTGAAGGCCGCCATATATTCTTCCGCTGCGGGGCGGGCGTGCTCCTGCTGTTCAATGCCGAGGCGACGCGGCAGGCGCCGCCGCCGGATGCCAAGCTGCCTGTGCCGCCGCACGGCGCCGCCGGCCCGGGGCATCTGTGTTTTTCCGCGACCGGTGACGAGATCGCGCGGTGGAAAGCGCATCTCGAAGCGCAGAACATCGACATCGAAGCCGACTTCGAATGGCCCTCTTCCGGCAAGAGCTCAGGAGGCGGCCGTTCAATCTATTTCCGCGATCCTTCCGGCAATTCGCTGGAATTCGCCGAGCCGAAAATCTGGGGTATGTGATGCGGCCACTGGAAGACAAGAAGATCGTCGTGGCCAGCCACAATGACGGCAAGCTGCGCGAATTCGCGCAACTGATGGCGCCATTCGGCTTCGAGGCGAAGTCGGCTGCGGAACTCGGCCTGCCGGAGCCGGACGAAACCGGCACGACCTTTGAGGAGAACGCCTACATCAAGGCGTATGCCGCAGCCAAGGCGACCGGCCTGCCGGCGCTGTCGGATGATTCCGGCCTCTGCGTCGACGCGCTGGACGGGCAGCCCGGAATCTACACCGCCAACTGGGCCGAAACCCCGGAAGGCGGGCGCGACTTCGCCATCGCCATGCAGCGCACCGAGATCGCGCTGCACGAAGTGGGCGCGTCCGACCCCGCGCGCCGCGCCGGCAAGTTCGTAGCCGTGATCTGCCTTGCCTGGCCTGACGGGTACGCTGAGTATTTCCGCGGCGAGGCCGAAGGCACGCTTGTATGGCCGCCGCGCGGCGACAAGGGCTTCGGCTATGATCCGGTGTTCCAGCCGAACGGCTACGAGAAGACCTTCGGCGAGATGGACGCCGAACAGAAGCATGGCTGGAAGCCGGGCCAGGCCGAGGCCCTGTCACACCGCGCCCGCGCCTTCCAGAAATTCGCCCGCGCCAAGCTCGGCGCGACGTGACGGAGAGCGCGTTGACGGGCCGCGATCCGGGCTTCGGCGTCTATGTGCACTGGCCTTTCTGCGCGGCCAAATGCCCGTATTGCGACTTCAACAGCCATGTCCGCCATCGGCCGGTGGACCAGGAACGCTTCGCCCGCGCCTTCGACACCGAACTGAAGACGATGCGCGCCCGCACCGGGCCGCGCGAAGTGACCAGCATATTCCTCGGCGGCGGCACGCCGTCGCTGATGCGGCCCGAGACGGTGGCCAGCGTGCTCGATTCGGTGGCGAAGCACTGGACGGTGCCGGACGGCATCGAGATCACGCTGGAGGCCAACCCCTCCTCGGTCGAGGCCGAGCGCTTCCGCGGCTATCGCGCCGCGGGCGTCAACCGGGTTTCGCTTGGCGTGCAGGCGCTGAACGATACCGATCTGCGATTCCTGGGACGGCTGCACAATGTTTCCGAAGCGCTGCATGCGATCGAACTCGCGCGACAAATCCTTCCCCGGCTGTCCTTCGACCTGATCTATGCGCGGCCAGGCCAGACGCCGGAAGCCTGGAGCGCCGAGCTCGAACAGGCGATCGGCCGCGCGGCCGACCATCTGTCGCTCTATCAACTGACGATCGAGGAAGGCACGCGCTTTCACACGCTCTATGCGGCGGGAAAATTTGAGATCCCCGACGGCGACCACGCCGCCGAACTCTATGCAGTCACGCAGGAGGTGACTGCGGCGCGCGGACTGCCGGCCTACGAGATTTCCAATCACGCCAAGCCGGGCGCGGAAAGCCGGCACAACCTCACCTACTGGCGCTACGGCGAATATGTCGGCGTCGGCCCGGGCGCGCATGGCCGCTTCATCGAGAATGGCCGGCGGGTGGTGACGATCGCGGAAAAAATGCCGGAAACCTGGGCCAATCTGGTCGAGGCCAAGGGCCATGGCATCACCGGCGGAGAGATCCTGACGCGCTCGGAAGAAGCAGACGAATTCCTGCTGATGGGGCTACGGCTGGCCGAAGGCATCGATCTGGCGCGCTACGAGCAGCTTTCGGGCCGGCCACTGTCTTCGCCGCGCATGTCGATCCTGCAGGGCGAAGGGCTGGTGGCGCCGGTTGGCAATTCGCGCCTGCGCGCGACCCCGTCGGGCATGATCGTGCTGGATGCGGTGGTGGCGGACCTGGCGCGGTAGTCCTAGCGCAACGGCTTTGGGCGTTTAACGGCAGCTGCAGCCGATTTCAGCCTCTTTGATCGTTTGGCGCGTTCTGCGAGCTGATGCTTGATTTCCTCGCGGTTCGCATCCTTGTCCTTGGCGGCCGATTCATGCGGCATAGGGTTCTTCCGGCCGGCATAGTAAGGCTCGAACACATCCTGGAACTCAATACCGCTCATCTCGATCCTCCAATGGGCCGGTGAAACACGGCAGTGACGGTTTGGTTCCGCAAATTCCGCACGCTGCGAACGGCTTTTTGCAACGCCCGCGCCGGCATGGCAGAACAGTGTGAAAATCAGCGGGGATTGGCGTGCAGAAAGAGGAAAAAAGCAGGGTGTTCGTGGTCGGGCAGACGGAGATCGCCGCCCGCCCGCAGGAGCCCGCGCTATATCTTGTCGCCACGCCGATCGGCAATCTCGGCGACATCACGCTGAGGGCGCTGGAGACGCTTGCCAGTGCCGATATCCTGGCTTGCGAGGATACGCGGGTGACGCGGGTGCTGCTCGACCGCTACGGCATCCGGCAGCGGCCGACACCTTACCACGAGCACAATGCCGGCGAGGCCGGACCAAGGCTGATCGAGGCGCTGGAAGCCGGAAAAAGCGTGGCGCTCGTTTCGGACGCCGGTACGCCGCTGGTCTCGGATCCCGGGTTCCGACTCGTGGGGCAGGCGCTGGAGGCCGGCATCCGCGTCGTGCCGATACCGGGCGCCTCTGCCGTGCTGGCGGCGCTGACCGCATCCGGCCTGCCCTCCGACGCCTTCATGTTTGCCGGCTTCCTGCCGGTCAAGGACGGGCAGCGGCGGTCGCGGTTATCGGCGCTGACGGCGGTGCCGGCGACACTGATCTTCTTCGAATCGCCGCGCCGGCTCGCCGATACGCTTGCTGCCATGGCGGATGTATTCGGCGACAGGCCGGCGGCGGTCGGCCGCGAACTGACCAAGAGGTTCGAGGAGATGCGCACCGGCTCGCTTTCCGGACTTGCGGCGCATTACGGCGAGGCGCCGACGCCGAAGGGCGAGGTCGTCGTCTGCGTCGGGCCGCCGCAGGAGTCGGAAGCGGCTGATCCGCAGGATGTCGACCGTCTCCTTCTGTCGCTGGCAAAGGAAATGCCGGCATCGAAAGCGGCGGCGGAAGCGGCGCGCATGACCGGCGGGCAGAAGCCGGCGCTCTATCGCCGGCTGCTGGAGCTTAAGGACAGCGCGGAGTGACCGACGCCTCGACTAGACGCTTCAAGGCCTACCGGCGCGGCCATCGCGGCGAATGGCTGGCGGCGCTGGCGCTGATGGCGAAGGGATTCCGCATCGTCGAACGGCGCTACCGGACAAAGCTCGGCGAGATCGACCTTATCGCGCGGCGTGGCGACCTGGTGCTGATCGTCGAGGTCAAGGCGCGGCCGACGCTGATGGCGGCAATGGAAGCTTTGGGGCGCGAGTCGGAGCGGCGCATAGAGGGTTGCGCCGACCTCTGGCTGTCGCGGCAATCGGATTACGGAAGATTGTCGGTGCGGTTCGACATGGTGGCGGTGCTGCCGTGGCGCTGGCCTGTGCATGTGCAGAACGCTTTCTACGGGCGGAATTAGAGCACAAATCGGACTTGCCCTAACGTCGTCCAGGCAACATTCTCTTCTGCTCGGACGCCAGAAGGAGAGAACATCATGTGCCATCATTGCGTCATCGAATCCGTGAAGGCGGGCATGCTCAGCCGCCGCAATTTCTTCAAGGGAAGCATCGCCGCCGCTGGAGCTGCGGCGCTGGCGGCGACGGCCGCGCCAAGGCCGCTTTTCGCGCAGGCTCCGGGGAAGGCCGAAGACCTCACCCACGAACTCTGGGATAACTTCCCGACCTATTTCGGCGGACAGCAATTCTTCGCCGAGCAGAAATTCAGCTTCGAGAAGGATACGTTCAATCTTTATGAATGGCGCATCAGCGAGCACACCGGCACCCATATCGACGCGCCGCTGCATTTCACCGCCGATGGCAAGTCAGTGGCGGAATTGCCGATCGACGATCTGATCGCGCCGCTGGCCATCATCGACATACGCGCCAAGGCCGACAAGGACCCCGATGCACAGGTCACGCCCGACGATATCCAGGCGTGGATCACCGCCAATGGCGACCTGCCCGAGGGCGCTGTGGTGGCCATGCTGTCGGGCTGGGGCGCGCATGTCGCGACCGAGAAGTTCCGCAACGTCGGCGATGACGGCAAGACGCTGCACTTTCCCGGCTTTCACGTCGAGGCGGCGCAATTCCTGATCGAGCAGCCCTCGGTGAAGGCCATCGCGGTCGACACATTGTCGCTTGATCATGGGCCATCGCCGGATTTCATCGTCCACAACACCTGGCTGCCTAGCGGCCGCTACGGCATCGAGGCGGTAGCCAATCTGGACAGACTGCCGGCGAAGGGCGCGACGATCGTGGTCGGCGCGCCGAAGGTCAGGGGCGGCACCGGCGGCCCGGCTCGGATTTTCGCGATGGTGTAAGGTCTGTCCGAAAGAGGCTAGTCACTAACCCAACCTCGTCGCTCGACAGGCTCGCGGCTCTCGAGCGGTCGCGGTAGTGCCAAATCCCCAAGCTCAGGGGTTGTGCGATGAAGCGGTTGGCCGGTTGCGCGTTGCTTCGTGGTTCGGCAGGCTCACCATGAGGCAATGGGTACGTCGTTCACAGCGACGAGAGCAAAATCCGGAGGCGCAACGGTAGCCCTCATGGTGAGCCTGTCGAACGTCTACGGATGGACGGCTTGAAACCCGGCCCGCAGCCGGCTATCGGGCAACCCCGCCCGATATGCGGCGAAGGAGACCGACGATGACGCTTCCCGACAGACTGAGCAATGACGAGCGCAGCCCCTTCTACGACGCCGAGGTGCTGGAGCGTGGCGTCGGCATCCTGTTCAATGGCAAGGAGCGGACCGATGTCAGCGAATATTGCGTCAGCGAGGGCTGGATACGGGTGCCGGCGGGCAACTCCAAGGACCGCTTCGGCCAGCCAATGACCGTGAAGCTGAAGGGTGAGGTCAAGCCCTTCGTGCCGGAATAGCTGCCCGTTCTCGAGATGATCCCGCGAACCGGTCCGCTTTGCGGAATCTGCTCTACCGCCGAGGCGTGACCCGCATCGGCAGGCCGCCCTGTGGCTGCGTGGTCAACTTCTGCACCGGCCACGGCTTCGTCTCGGCAAGCGTGTCGAAGCGGAAGCGCGAGAGCAGGACGGCGAGCGCGATCACCGCCTCCTGCATAGCGAAGCTCGCGCCTATGCAGACGCGTGGGCCTGCGCCGAAAGGCAGGTACTGGTAGCGGTCGATCTTCTCGCGGTTGCCGGGGTGGAAACGCTCCGGCATGAAGGCGTCGGGCTGGTCCCATAGCTTGCGGTGGCGATGCACGGTCCACGGCATCATCAGCACGGCCGCACGTTTCGGTATGTAGAGGCCCTTGTATGTCTCCGGCTCGATCGGCTCGCGGTTGATGGACGGCGCGGGCGGATAGAGCCGCAGCGCCTCCTCGAAGGCGGCGCGGGTGAAGGGCATGGCATCGAGCCATTTGACCGGGTCGGGCTCGCGGGCGAGCACAGCGTCGATCTCGGCCTCGACCCTGTCGCGCTCCCACGGCGCTTCCGCGAGGCAATAGATGGTCCAGCCGAGCGCACGCGCCGTCGTTTCGTGGCCGGCGCCGATGAAGGTGATGATGTTGTCCTCGATTTCGTCTCGCGACAGGCCGTCCGGACCTTCGGCGCGCAGCAGCAGCGTCAGGAAATCCTCCGGCGCGGCCTTGGGATCGCGCGCGATCTTCTCCTTGCGCATTGCCACCGTGTCGGCGACGATCTTGCGGAAATAGGCCATGGTCTTGCGCCCGCGCAGGCGGGTGAGGCGCGGCAGCCATTCCGGCGCGCGCAATAGATCGAGCGGATCGACGCGGCCCATCGTTTCGAACAGGCGGTCGATCTCGGCGTTGAAGCCGCCCGGCGTGCCGGCGATCTCGCCGGAAAACAGCGTTTCGGCAAGGATGTCGTAGGTGAGTTGCGTCATGTCGTGCGAGATGTCGGTGCTGTCGACTTCCTCGTAGCGTTTGAGGAAGTCGAGACTGCAGTCGAGCATCGGCTTGGCGAAACCGAAAATGTGGCGCGGCGTGAAGACGGGCGCCATCGCCTTGCGGGAACGCTTCCAGACCTCGCCTTCCGCGGTTAGCAGCCCGTCGCGCAGGATCGGCCGCAGGATCATCTGGCGCACCGTCGCCATCTTGTAGTTCTTCGCATTGTCGACGAGGACGTGGCGGATGAGGCCCGGATCGTTGGCGATGACCAGCGGCCCGCCTATGCCGGTGACCGAAATCCACGGTTCGTTGTAGGAGGGCTCGCCCCACAGTTCGAGCGGGTTGCGGTAGACGATGCGGATCATCTCCAGCGTCGAAGGCGGTTTTGTGCGCGGTTTCGGCGCGGGGGGGATGAAGGGGGCCGGCTTGATGTCCATGGCCGGGAATATAGGCCCGCCCCTCGACGGCGTCACGGTGAAAAGCCGGACCGCCGCTGCCCGGCTCTCAAGGGACGGCCGTTACTCGGCCGGCATTTCCGGCTGCGTCTCTCCAGCCGGCGCTTCAGGTTGCGTCTCACCCGCCGGCATTTCGGGCTCGGTCGCGCCAGTCGCTGTCGGATCGGCCGGGCTCACCTTCCAGATCGTGCCGCCGCTGTCGTCCGCCACCAGCAATCCGCCGTCAGGCAGGAAGGCCACGCTGGCGGGGCGTCCCCAGACATTCGCCCTGGCGTCTCCCTCGGTCCAGAAGCCGGTGAGAAAATTGTCGTACCAGCCTTCCGGCGCGCCTTCATTGAAGGCCGCACGCACCAGCTTGTAGCCGGTCGGATCGGCGCGGTTCCACGAACCCTTCAGCACGACAATCGCGTCGCCGCGGTACTCCTCGGGCCAGTTGTCCGGGACGAAGGCGAAATCCATGGCCGAGGAGTGCGACTCGAACAGCAGCTCTGGCATTTTCGTCTGCTCGACCTTTTCTGGTGCGCGCTCGGCGAAATCCGGCATCGGCTTGCCGCCCAGATAGGCGTATGGCCAGCCGTAGAAATCGCCCTCAGCCACCCGCGTCATGTAGTCCGGCACCAGCTGGTTGCCGAGCCCGTCGCGCTCCTGCACGACGGCCCACAACTCGCCGGTATCGGGATGGAAATGGATGCCAGTCGGATTGCGCATTCCGGATGCGAATGTCCGCTGGTTCTTTCCGTCTGCGTCGAACACCTGGATCGAAGCCTTCATCTCCGGTTCTTCGGCAATGTTGCCCATGGAGCCCACACCGACATAGAGAGAACCGTCCTTCGGATCGACGGCCAGCGCGCGCGAGGTGTGGCCCTCGACAGGGCCGAACACGCCCTGTTCCGTTACCGCGATATGGTCGGCAGGCGTCTGCGGGCCTGTTGCTTCGCCACCCTGCTTGAGCAGATTGCCCATATCGGGCCTTATGCCGCCCATCTTGAACGGCACGCGCCATATTCCCTGCGCGTCCGCGACCAGTATATGGCCTTTGTGCTCACCGTCGGGCACGACCGCCATGCCGTAAGGCTCCTCGAAGCCGCCGGCGAAGCGCGACACGGTGTCGGCCTTGCCGTCGCCGTCCTCGTCGCGAAGGAAAGTGACGTAGCCGGCGTCCTGTTCTGCCAGGAGCACGTCGCCATTCTCCAGCACCAGCAGCTTGCGTGGATGCTTCAGTCCTTCGGCGAAGAGCGAGATGGAGAAGCCTTGCGGGGCCTTGGGCTCCTTGCCATTGCGTGGGATCACTTTCGGCGCGTTGCGCACTGCCTCGTCGGCATAGGGTTCGGGCAGGTCCTCGGCCCGTATCTCGAACCGTTTGCCGGGCTCCTGATCGGCCATGGGAGACTGGGCGTCCTGCGCCTGGACGACAGCGGATGCGGCGGTCGCAAGCGCGGTCGCCGCCGTCAATCTGAGTAGGAAAATCATCGCAGCGTTCCTCCTTTGCGGGGCTCGGGCCCTCGTCCCGATCTCCCCCGACAACTGGCGAAGCAGCGATCTGTTTCACACTTTCGCATTTGCCGGCTCCGGGTCACCCGAACGTGATGCCGCCCCGCGCCGACAGGTCCGCCGGCTCAAAATTCGTGGCGGCTCGTTCTCGCCATCAAAACGCCTGCAAACCTTGGAAAAACCGCCTGGAACGCCTATATCTGCGGTATCTCAGCGCGCGCGATTCGGTTGCTTTTCGCGCGCTTTCTTTCGGCATAGAGAAAACGGTCCTTCATGAGCGATAATTCCGAGAACGCTGCCGGCGCTTCGGCCGAGTACGGCGCCGATTCCATCAAGGTTCTCAAAGGTTTGGACGCGGTGCGCAAGCGGCCGGGCATGTATATCGGCGACACCGACGATGGATCGGGCCTGCACCACATGGTTTACGAGGTGGTCGACAACGCCATCGACGAGGCCCTGGCTGGGCACGCCACGCTGGTCACGGTGACGCTCAACCCCGACGGTTCGGTGACTGTAACCGACAATGGCCGCGGCATTCCGACCGATATCCACACCGGAGAAGGCATTTCGGCCGCCGAAGTCATCATGACGCAGCTGCATGCCGGCGGCAAATTCGACCAGAATTCCTACAAGGTTTCGGGCGGCCTGCACGGCGTCGGCGTGTCGGTGGTCAACGCGCTGTCGGTCTGGCTGAAGCTGAAGATCCGCCGCAAGGGCAAGATTCACGAAATGTCGTTCACGCATGGCGTAGCCGACGGCCCGCTGAAGGTGACCGGCGACGCCGGCGACGAGACGGGCACGGAAGTGACCTTCATGCCGTCGAGCGAGACCTTCACCATGATCGAGTTCGACTATGCCACGCTTGAGCACCGGCTGCGCGAACTGGCCTTCCTGAATTCGGGCGTCAGGATCGTCCTGACCGATGCGCGCCATGCCGATGTGAAGACGCAGGAACTGCTCTACGAAGGCGGGCTGATCGAGTTCGTAAAATATCTCGACCGGGCCAAGAAGCCGCTGATTTCGACGCCGATCGCCATCAAGGCCGAGCGCGACGGCATCACCGTGGAAGTGGCGATGTGGTGGAACGACAGCTACCACGAAAACGTACTGGCCTTCACCAACAACATCCCGCAGCGCGACGGCGGAACGCATCTGGCCGGTTTTCGCGGCGCGCTGACGCGCCAGGTCACCGGCTATGCCGAGACTTCCGGCATCGCCAAGAAGGAGAAGGTGTCTATCACCGGGGATGACAGCCGCGAGGGGCTGACGGCCGTTTTGTCGGTGAAGGTGCCGGATCCGAAATTCTCCTCGCAGACCAAGGACAAATTGGTTTCGTCGGAGGTGCGTCCCGTGGTGGAAAGCCTCGTCAACGAGGCGCTCGGCACCTGGCTCGAGGAGCACCCGGCAGAAGCAAAGACGCTGATCGCCAAAGTGGTGGAAGCCGCAGCAGCGCGCGAAGCGGCACGTAAGGCGCGCGAACTGACGCGGCGCAAGGGCGTGCTCGACATCACCTCGCTGCCCGGCAAGCTCGCAGATTGCCAGGAGCGCGACCCGGCCAAATCCGAAATCTTCATCGTCGAGGGTGATTCCGCCGGCGGCTCGGCCAAGGGCGGGCGCTCGCGCCAGAACCAGGCGATCCTGCCCCTGCGCGGCAAGATCCTAAATGTCGAGCGTGCGCGCTTCGACAGGATGCTGTCGTCCGACATGATCGGCACGCTGATCACCGCGCTCGGCACCTCGATCGGCAAGGACGAATTCAACGCCGACAAATTGCGCTACCACAAGATCATCATCATGACCGACGCCGACGTGGACGGCGCGCATATCCGCACGCTACTCCTCACCTTCTTCTTCCGGCAGATGCCAGAACTGATCGAGCGCGGCCACCTCTTCATCGCGCAGCCGCCACTCTACAAGGTGACGCGTGGGAAGAGCTCGCAATACATCAAGGACGAAGGCGCCTTCGAGGAGTTCCTGATCGGATCGGGGCTGGAGGAGGCGTCGCTGACGCTATCCTCCGGCGAGGTGCGCGCCGGCAAGGACCTTCGCGGCGCGATCGACGACGCGCTCGCCGTGCGCTCCCTGATCAACGGCCTGCACACGCGCTACAATCGCGCCGTCGTCGAGCAGGCGGCGATCGCCGGCGCGCTCAATCCTGAAATCTTCAACGATCTGGGCCGCGCCGACGCCATGGCGCGAAAGGTGGCCGAGCGGCTCGACGCCATCGCCGAGGACATCGAACGCGGTTGGGAAGGCCGCACCTCGACCTCCAATGAGGGGCCGGGCGGCTTCATCTTCGAGCGCATGCTGCGCGGCGTAAAGGAATATGCGCATCTCGACATGGGCCTGATCAACTCCGCCGACGCGCGCGCGCTCCATCGCAACGCCGACCGGCTCGGCGAAGTCTATTCACAATCGCCGGTGCTGCGCCGCAAGGACAATGCCGAGCCGATTTCGGGTCCGCTGGCGCTGCTCGACGCAGTGTTCGCGACCGGCCGCAAGGGCCTGACGATGCAGCGCTACAAAGGCCTCGGCGAGATGAACGCTGAACAGCTCTGGGAGACCACGCTCGACCCGAATGTGCGCTCGCTGCTGCAGGTCAAGGTGAACGACGCCACCGACGCCGACTCTCTGTTCGCCCGGCTGATGGGCGACGATGTCGAGCCGCGCCGCGATTTCATCCAGGAGAACGCACTGTCGGTGGCCAATCTGGACGTGTAGTTCGGCCCGAATAATTCCTACTGGAGTCCGGTGGCCGCCCTCGCCGGACAGTTGCTGTTCCCCAATTGCAATTCATCGGGAAAGCCAGCAATCTGTTTGCCGCCGCAACGAAACGTGATTGTTTCGTAAGACGGCAAACGACAGGGAGGAGTTTTCGATGACAAGCAAGTACCTGCTGGGTGCGACGATGCTGGCGGCCGGTCTGTTTTCCGGCATTTCCGCTGCGAGCGCCGAGAGCCTGACGCTCTATTGCAGCGCCGACGAAGCCTGGTGCCAACAGATCAAGACCGGCTTCGAAGCCGAGACCGGGATCACGGTCGATATGACCCGAAAAAGCTCAGGCGAAACCTACGCACAGGTGCGCGCCGAAGCCAGCAACCCCAAGGGCGACATCTGGTGGGGCGGCACCGGCGACCCGCATTTGCAGGCGGCGGAGGAAGGCTTGACCGAGGAATATGTCTCGCCTACGCGCGACCAGCTCCACCCCTGGGCGATCAAGCAGGCGGAGGCGGCCAGCAACAAGACGATCGGCGTCTATTCGGGCGCGCTCGGCTTCGGCTACAACAAGGATCTGCTGGCCAAGAACAATCTTCCGGAGCCGAAGTGCTGGGAAGACCTGACCAAGCCCGAATACAAAGGCCAAATCCAGATCGCCAATCCGAATTCGTCGGGCACCGCCTATACGACGCTCGCCACGATGGTTCAGCTGTTTGGCGAGGAGAAGGGCTTCGAATACATGAAGTCCCTGCATAAGAACGTCAACCAATACACCAAATCAGGCTCAGCGCCGATCAAGGCCGCAGGCCTCGGCGAGACCACGATTGGCATCGTTTTCATGCATGACGCCGTGGCGCAGACAGTAGCCGGCTTCCCGATCGTGACCGTCGCGCCTTGCGAGGGCACCGGTTACGAGATCGGCTCGATGTCGCTGATCAAGGGCGCCCGCAACCCCGACGCCGCCAAGAAATTCTACGACTGGGCGTTGACCGCCGAGATGCAGGGCAAGGCGCAGGAGGCGAACTCTTTCCAGCTGCCGTCAAACAAGTCGGCGAAGAGCTCCGACAAGGCGCCCGATCTCTCGACGATCAAGCTCATCGACTACGATTTCAAGAAATACGGGTCGAGCGACGAGCGCAAGCGCCTGCTGCAGAAATGGGACGAGGAAGTCTCGACGCTGCCGCAGTAAACCGTGCGGGCCCGCAAGAACCAGGGTGGATTGCACCCGACCGTTATCCTGTGGATGGCGGTCGGGTGGCTCGGCTTTGCCGTGCTGCCCTGGTACGGACTGGACAGCAATTTCTTCACGCTGTCCTGGCTACTTGACGGCTATCCGTTCAATGGCGACGTAGCGCCTGCCCTGTTTCTTGTCCTGCAGGGCGAGAAACCCTGGCTGGCGCCGATGGGCATGCTCCTCGCGGCGCCGTTCCTTTTATGGGGCCGGGAAAAGAGCGACCCGCTGTTTGCTGCGCTGCTGATCGCAATCGGCGCGGCCGGCTTTTCCTGGCTGCTGTTCCAGGGGTTCGCCATCGGCCTGCAAGGCTTCCAGTTCGACTGGCTGACAGCGCTTTTCGGCGAACTGGACGACCGCCAGTTCGGCATGGGCTACGGCGCCCTGCTCACCGCCGGCGCTTTCCTGTTCCTGTTTACGCTCGGGCTTGCCGGGCGCGGCGCGGTCGGCGGCGACGTGTTCGTGGTCGGCTCGATCGGTTTCGTGGTCGCAGTGGTCAGCCTGTTCATCTTCATGCCGATTTTCCAGATGCTGCTCAGTGCGCTGATTACCGAGGAAGGCAGCTATTCGCTCGCGACCTTCTTTGCCAAGCTCTTCAGCCATCGGCTCTGGGGGCTTGGCTGCCTGGCAGGCGGCAGCCGCTGCGGCGTCGCCTGGAACTCGCTCTTCCTGGCCGTGCTTGTCGGCATCCTCACCACCTTGCTCGGCCTGATCTTTGCGCTCGTCGTCACTCGAACCGGATTCCGGTACGGCAGACTGCTCAGGGCGCTGACGGTGCTGCCGATCATCACCCCCCCGTTCGTCATCGGCCTCGCCATCATCCTTCTGTTCGGCCTGTCCGGCGCGATGACACAGACTTTCGCCGAGCTTTTCGGCGTGCAGCCGACGCGCTGGGTGTACGGCCTGCCGGGCCTCCTGATCGCGCAGGTGCTGGCCTTCACCCCGATCGCCTTCCTGGTGCTGATCGGCGTTGTCGAGGGTGTCAGCCCGTCGATGGAGGAGGCGGCGCAGACGCTGCGCGCCAATCGCTGGCAGACCTTCCGCACCGTGTCGCTGCCGCTGATGCGCCCGGGACTGGCAAACGCCTTCCTGCTCGGCTTTATCGAAAGCATGGCCGATTTCGGCAATCCGCTGGTGCTCGGCGGCAATTTCGACGTGCTCTCGACCGAGATCTTCTTCGCTATCGTCGGCGCGCAATACGATCAGGCCCAGGCCGCCATACTGGCGCTCGTGCTCCTTTTCTTCACGCTGAGCGCGTTCTACGCGCAGCGCTTCTGGCTGGGCAGGAAATCTTACACCACCGTCTCCGGCAAGGGCGACGCCGGCGTCCATCCGCATCTGCCCAACGGCCTGAAATACTCCGTCTATGCGGTTGCCGGAGCATGGGCGGCGTTCACCATTCTCGTCTATGCGACGATCTTCTACGGCAGCTTCGTCAAGCTGTGGGGCGTCGACCACAGCCTGACCTTCACTCATTACGTCAAATCCTTCGCGATCGGCTGGAACGAGTTCGGCATACACTGGATAGGCTCGGCCTGGAGTTCTTTCTGGACGACCATCACCATCTCGCTGATCTCCGCCCCGCTGACCGCCATGATCGGGCTTCTGACCGCCTATCTCCTGGTTCGGCAGGATTTCGCCGGCAAGGAAGGCTTCGAGTTCGGCACCATGCTGTCCTTCGCCATCCCCGGCACGGTTATCGGCGTCTCCTATGTGATCGCCTTCAACGTGCCGCCGATCGAACTGACCGGCACAGGCCTGATCCTCATCCTGTCCTTCATCTTCCGCAACATGCCGGTCGGGGTGCGCGCGGGGGTCGCCTCGATGTCGCAGATCGACCGCAGCCTCGACGAATCGTCGCTGACACTCGGCGCCAATTCCTGGCAGACGTTCCGCAATGTGGTGCTGCCGCTGCTCAGGCCCGCCATCCTTGCGGCGCTGGTCTATTCCTTCGTGCGCGCCATGACCGCCATCAGCGCGGTCATCTTCCTGGTCAGCGCGCGCTACGACATGTCGACCAGCTACATTGTCGGACGCGTTGAAAACAACGAATACGGCGTCGCCATCGCCTATTCGTCCGTGCTGATTGCAGTGATGCTCGTCGTGATCGGCCTGATGCAGCTTGCCGTCGGCAGCCGTAAGCTGGGCAGGCGTGGCCGCGAGGATCCGCAATCGGCAGGCTGGCGCAGCAATGTCAGCCTGCCCGCGCGGCAGCAACCGGCTTTCACGGGAGGCGGCTGACATGGCCGAAATACGCAGCAAGGCGGCATCGGTGGAGTTCCGCGACGTCACCAAGATCTACGGCAAGAGCGCCGTTCCGGCCGTGAACGATGTCTCACTCTCGGTCGAGGCAGGCAAACTGGTGACGCTGCTTGGCCCGTCCGGCTGCGGCAAAACCACGACGCTTCGCATGATCGCCGGGCTGGAGATGGCGACGAGCGGTACGATCCTGATCGGCGGCAAGGACGTGACCCGGCTGCCGGCGACCGATCGCGATGTGTCCATGGTGTTCCAGTCCTACGCGTTGTTCCCGCATATGACGGTGACGGAGAACGTCGAATACGGCCTGCGCTTCTCCGGCTTCGCCAGGCGCGAGGTGAAGGATCGAGCCGGTGCAGGCCTGGAACTCGTCGGCCTGACCGGCTTCGGCGAGCGCTTTCCGAGCCAGCTCTCGGGTGGGCAGCAGCAGCGTGTAGCCGTCGCCCGTGCGCTGGTGCTGGAGCCGCAAGTGCTGCTTTTCGACGAGCCGCTCTCCAATCTCGACGCCAAGCTCAGGCGACACGTCCGGGAGGAGATCCGGGAGATCCAGACCACGCTCGGCCTGACGGTGGTCTATGTGACGCATGACCAAGAGGAGGCGCTTGCCGTTTCGGACCGCATCATCGTCATGAACAATGCCGCGATTGCGCAGGATGGCACGCCCCGCGAACTCTACGACGCCCCTGCCAACGCCTTCGTGGCGGACTTTATCGGCGAAGCAAACATCCTCGACTGCGAGGTGACATCGGTGAGCGGCGGCATCGCCGATGTGCGGCTCGGTCCGGTGGAGATGCGGCTGCCGGCGCGCGGCCGACAGGTTGGTCCGGCCAGGCTGGCGGCGCGGCCAAACCGCATCGACATCCGCGAGGGTGGAGCCGAAAACACGCTGGCCGGCAGGCTGCGCAAGGTGACCTATGTCGGCAGCCATCTCGAATTCGTGGCCGAGACCGAGTTCGGCGACATTTTCGTGACTTCGCCGGACGTGAATGCGCCGTTGGAGCAGGGGGCAGCAGTCGGCATCGGATTCCCGGCGAAAGGCCCTGTGCTGATTACCGACTGAACGCCTTGTCGCAAAGAGCGCCGATCTTGTCGAAGACGCCTGCCCCGCCGGCGATGACCATCGTCCCGCGCTCGACGGTGGTTTCCGGGTCTGGAACAAGGATGCGACCGCCTGCTTCCTCGACCAGAAGCAGGCCGGCCAAGCAATCCCAGGAATTCATGTGCTCCTCGCAGTAGGCGAGCAGCCTCCCGGACGCCACATAGGCCAGCATCAGCGCGCCCGAGGCGTTGCGAAAGAACACGCCGCCTTCCACGAACAGCAGTTGAATCAGCGTCACGATGTTCTTGAGTTCGGCGCGGTTCGAAAAGCCGGTTCCGACCGAGCCTTCGGTCAGGCTGGCCGCGCCGCTTGTTCTGATCGGTCGCCCGTTCAGGAAGGCGCCGCCGCCGCGCCGGGCATAGAAAATCTCGCCCGTGGATGGCTCGTTGATGACGCCGATCTCGGTGACCCCGTTCCTGGCGCAGGCGATGACGACGCACCAGGCCGGAATGCCGCGCACGAAATTGGCGGTGCCGTCGATCGGGTCGATTACCCAGACATGGCCGGTCGTGCCGCTCAGCGCCGCATGCTCCTCGCCGACGATGGCGTCGTCGGGAAATTCCTTCTGCAGGGCGGCGCGGATGAATAATTCCACCTCGCGATCCCCATTCGACACCAGATCCTGATGGCCCTTGCTCTCGATGGTCAGCGATTCGATCTCGCGGAAATAGCGGCCGCCCAGTTCGCCGGCTTTCCTCGCCAGTTCGACCGTGAATGCGAGCCGGCTATCGATGTCATGCATGAACGGTCCCCTCGTTCGGGAGCGCAGCGCTCCCGTCCATTCCGACTACCAGACCAATTGCCGGCTTGAAAGGCCGCCGACATCCAGCCGCGGAACCGCGATGCCCCGCCGGACATTGCGTAAGGATAGCGTTAACCTGGTTTAGGCGTATTATGGCGTCCTGCAGGCCCGCCGCTCATCGGCCCCGGCCTGCGCATTGGCAATGCGAGGCACGAAAATGGCACTGCGGCCGGCATGGAAAGGCTATCTGAAGCTTTCGCTGGTGACCTGCGCTGTGGAACTGTCGAACGCCACCACGCAGAGCGGCAAGATTTCGTTCCGCACCATCAACCGGACGACCGGCAACAGGGTGAAGCGCCAGTATATTGACGGCGCAAGCGGCAAGCCTGTCGACGAGGACAGCCAGGTCAAGGGCTATGAGATCAATGACGACGAGTTCCTGCTGATCGAGGAGGAGGAGATCGAAGCGGTTCAGATTGAATCCTCACATACGATGGAGCTCGAGGGATTCGTCGACAAGGCCGAGATCAAACAGGTTTACCTCGATACGCCCTATTATCTGTCGCCTGCCGACAAGGTCTCGGAGGAAGCGTTCGCCGTCATCCGCGAGGCGCTCGCCGCCAAGAAGATGGCCGGACTGGCGCGCATAGTGCTCTATCGCCGGGAACGGCCCGTGCTGGTCGAACCCTTCGGCAAGGGCATGCTGGTCACGACGCTGCGCTACCAGAATACGGTGCGCAAGCCGGACGAAATCTTCGACGACCTCAAGGGCGTGAAGCTCGACGAGGACATGGTCGAACTGGCAGCCGGCATCGTCGACAAGAAAAAGGCGAAATTCGATCCCGCTAAGTTCGAAGACCATTACGAAACCGCGCTGATCGAGCTCGTCCGCTCCAAGAAGGCGGGCAAGAAGGTGCAGAAGGCAAAGCCGGAGACGAAACCGTCCAACGTCGTCAATCTCTTCGACGCTTTGAGAAAGAGCCTGGCCGAGGACGCCGGCAAATCGGACGGCGCGTCTGAGGACAAGCCCGGGCCCCGCAAAAAGTCCGATGGCGCGGACAAGAAAAATGGCGAAAAAGCCAAGCCGAAATCCTCCTCGAAGAGCAAATCGGCATAGGTTGCGCGAGTCCGCACGGCGTTATTGCCGGCCAGCCTAAAATCTCCAACCAAGCCGGAACCAAATCCGCCCTCGTCCACTTTTTCCCGATTATCGGGAGATGCGTGATGGACAGACTGATCGATTTGTTCGTAGCGTTGATGAGCGCGCGGTGGTTCCCGCGCTGGCCGCATGAGACCGCTGATTTCAGGCCCTTGAAGAGGCGCTGAACATGGTGCGCATGCTCTCCATTCTCTTCGCGGGCTGGGTGGTCAACCGCGTCATCGCCGAAAACCGGATACAGCATCCGATCGCGCTTTTGCCGCCGCCCGGCCAAAAGCGGCGAGGACGCCCGGACGAGGAACGAGAAAGGTACCCGCAATGACGATGGCAGATCAGGACAAGCCCGGCCAACCCGCCAATCCACCCGAAGACGATGTGCCGGAGGCGGTAGAGGATGATGCGCCGGTCGTGGAAGAGGATTGGGAACGCGTCGATGTGGCCGAGGCTGAAGCAGGCGCCGACGAAGAGGATGTCTTCGCATCGGAAGAGGTGGAAATAGTCCCCGAGGAGACGGAACTCTCGCCGGAGGAGGACGACGACAACCCCTATCAGGAGAGCGACGAGGCTCTGCCCGACGACGAGGAAGAGACCGCGATACGTCACGATCTGCTGGACAGGGACGAGGGCGAGCGCTTCGGCGATTGACCCGCGGCTCCGACCGCCCTTTTAAAGGCGGATTCTTGCGCAATTTTGGGAACCAACAGGGCCGGCCGCTGTTGAGGGGCGGGTGCGGATAGTGCTCTCGGGAGGGTGCGCCAAATGAAAAAACTGATAAGTAGCTTTCTGGCTGAAATGCAGCCTTTATGGCTGAAGCAGCGCCAGCAGAACGCAATCGGCCGCCGTGTTGAACGGCCTGAACAGGCCGAAGACATCATCCGCGCCAATCCATGGGTTCCGTTCCAGAAACGCGATCCCGGCCGTCAGATGCAGAGAGACACACGCGGGGCGCAGATTCGACATTGAGGTCCAAAACCCGTGCCCTTCTACCGTTTCGAATTTCGCGACGGGACCAGGACGCAAACGATGCCGGACATCGACCTTCCGGATCTGGACGCAGCATATGAAGAAGCCAAGCGTTCTACGCGGGACCTGCTCATGGAAGCGACGCTGAAGGGCGAGGAGCGGACCGGCTGGGCCTGCCGCGTCTACGACAGGGACGGCCAGCGCATCCTCTCCGTGAATTTCGAAGATATCGTCCTCAACCGCGCGGACGACGACGCTGGCACAGGACTTCCGTAATCCCGCTCAAAACGATCCCAGTTCCTCCGTCCTGCCACTCAAATGGCCGCAAAACAGCAGTTCCAGCGTGCTACGGGAACCAACTTGCCCGCTGCTTGTTGATTTCGAGCGTTGTTTCAATGCGTTCGAAGGGAGAGACATCGATGCACGGCATCATTTATCTCGTCGGCCTTGTCGTGGTCATTCTCGCAGTGCTGTCGCTGTTCGGGCTCCGCTGAGCGGTTGTGCTTACAGGAAGGTCTCGCTCGCCGGCTGACGCCGGCCTTTGCGAGATTTCTGCCAACATTTTGAGGAGACCTTCGATGGCCACTTCTGACTCTCCCCTGATATCGGTCGGCGGCGTGCAAGCCGACGAAACTTCCTATGTCGACTGGCCGGCCATCTTTGCCGGCACAATATTCGCAACAGCCATTTCATTCGTGCTGCTGGCGTTCGGCTCGGCGCTTGGCTTGTCTTTGGCTTCGCCCTACGAGGGCAGCGGCATATCGCTGTTCTGGTTCTCTATCGTCGCCGCGCTGTGGCTACTCTGGGTACAGATTTCCAGCTTCATCGCCGGCGGCTACCTCACCGGCCGGCTACGCCGGCGCAAGCATGACGCGACCGAAGATGAATCCGACATTCGCGACGGCTCGCACGGACTGATTGTATGGGCGCTCGGCGCGCTGATCGGCGCGTTCATCGCGGTGTCGGGTATAAGCGGGGTGGCGAGCACCGCCGCCACCTCGATGAGCACCATCGCGGCCGGCGGTGCGGGCGCCGCGGCTGAAGGCGAAGACCCGCTATCGGGCGCCTACGACCTGCTGGTCGACAGGTTCCTGCGCTCGGGAGACCCGGCCGCCCCGCCGGCGAGCGCCGAAGCGCGTGATGAAATTGGCCGCGTGCTCGCCGCCGCCGTAGCAGACGGCGCGCTGAACGACGCCGACCGGCAATATCTGACGACAACCATCGCCGCCCGCGCAGGCCTGGACGAAGCGCAGGCGCAGCAACGCGTCGATGCGCTGCTGGCCGATGCGCAGGCGGCTGAAGCGGAAGCGAGGCAGGCGGCCGAAACGGCGCGCAAAGTGGCGATGATCGCGGCCTTCGTCACCGCCGCCTCGTTTCTGGTCAGCGCGGTTGGCGCCTATTACGGCGCGACGCTGGGCGGCAATCACCGAGACAACCAGATCGTCTTCGCCGACTGGCGGCGTCCCTGGTAGTTCGCTTTGGGCGGGTGAATTGGCCGTGCCCTAGCCGGGCGCGGTCCATTCTGGCCTCAGAGCCTGCGGGAGCCAGCATAGCCGCCTAGAAACGCGGCAAGGTTGTCGCCCAGCGCTTCGCAGAGATAGCCGCCTTCCTGGACGATGACCGTTGGCTGGCCGAGGTTTGCGATAGCTTCCGCAATCCGCGAGAATCCCGGCGTGGTGACCGACAGTCCACCGAAGGGATCGCCCGCGAAAGCGTCAAGTCCGAGCGCCACAACCAGCGCATCGGGCGCAAAGGACCGGATGCGCCGGAAGGCGATGCCGAGAGCCGCCAGGAATTCGGCGTCGCCGGATTTACGAGCGAGCGGCAGGTTCAGATTATAGCCGAGTCCCGGCCCCTCGCCCCTCTCGTCGGCATGGCCCCAGAAGAACGGATAAAAGCGCACCGGATCGGCATGGATCGAGATCGTCAGTACGTCAGGCCGGGCATAGAAGATGCCCTGCGTGCCGTTGCCGTGATGCAGGTCAACATCGAGGATGGCGACGCGGGCCGCCGATTTCCGCAAATGCTGCGCTGCGACCGCCGAATTGTTGATGAAGCAGAAGCCGCCGGCGACATCGGCGAAAGCGTGGTGGCCGGGCGGGCGGCAGAGCGCATAGGCGGCCGGCGCGCCAGACATGACCGTCTCGGCTGCTTCGACCGCCGACCATGCACTCCAGCAGGCGCTTTCCCATGTCTCGGCTGAGATCGGGCAGGCGGTGTCGGCCATGTGGTAGCCGGCCTGGCCGACCGCCGATGCGGGGTAGCTGCCGCCGCGTGCGATCGGATGAATGTTGGGGATGACCTCCGCCGAAGCGCCTTCGATGCGCTGCCAGCGCGCGAAGATGTTTTCGAGGAATTCCAGGTATTCCGGCGTGTGAATAGCAGCGATCGGCGCGAGACCGAAATTGCGCGGCCGGACGATTTCGCACCCTGCGGCGCGGGCTCCGGCAAGCAGACGCTCGACACGGTCCGGCTTTTCCGGATTGGGCAGCGGCGCGCCGCTGGACAGAAAGGCTTTAGGGTCGTGGCGCTTCTGTTCGTCGGCAAAGAAGGCTTTCATGATCACTCCAGGAATTAGTGAGGTGGTGCTTGAGGTCACCTGAGGTTCGGAGCGAACGCCAGAAAATCGCATGCGACTTGTTTTCGCTCAGCCAGAAGTGCCAAGCTTTCCATCTCGGCGGCCAGGCACCCTCGTTCTGGTGGAGGACGAGATTGCGCATCCTCCTCGGCTTCCTCGACGCCTGGAAGCCCAGGAACGAATCAGGCTTCCGGCCGTTCGCCTTCACTTGTATAGTCAAGGGCTTGGACGCCGTGGAGATGTATTATGGTAGCACGGGCGGTATGGAAGGGCTTTCTGAAACTTGGCACCGTAACCTGCGGCGTCAAGCTGACAGGAGCGACGAGCGAGGCCGAGAAGGTGCATTTCCGCACCCTCAATCGCAAGTCGAGGTTGCCGGTGAAGGCCCGCTACGTCGACGAGGAGACCGGCAAGCCGGTCGAACGCGAAGACCAGGTCAAGGGCTATGAACTGGACAATGGCGACTTCGTGCTCATCGAGCCGGAGGAAATCAAGAGCCTGAAGGTGACGTCGGAGCATACGCTCGACATCGAGGGCTTCGTCGACAAGGCTTCGGTCCAGTCGCTCTACCTCGAAAAACCCTATTACCTCTATCCAGCCGATCGGGCCTCTACCGAGGCTTTCGCCGTCGTCCGCGAGGCGATGAAGCGCAAGAAGCGGGTCGGTACGGCCTCCATTGTGCTCTATCAGCGCGAGCGTCCGGTGGTCATCGAGCCGCTGGGCAACGGCATGATCATGACGACGCTGCGCAATCACAATGAGGTTGTCGCCGCCGACACCGTGTTCGACGACATCGGCGACCGCAAGGTCGACCCCGATATGGCCGAGATCGCTTCGCTGATCATCGAGAAGAAGGTGACAACATTCGATCCGTCGAAATTCGAGGACCGTTACGAGAATGCCCTGATCGAGCTGATCAACGCCAAGCGCGCCGGCAAGAAGTTGCCCAAGGCCGCGCCTGCGCCGAAGGAGAACGTCATCAACCTCGCCGATGTGCTGCGCAAGAGCCTGGAGAAGGAAGGCGTAAAGGCTCCGGCCAAGAAGCCGGCCGCCAGGGCCGAGCCGAAGCGCAAATCCGCCTGACGCCGTCAGGGCGGGATGAAGATAGCGACGTTCAACATCAACGGCATCAATGGCCGCCTACCTAACCTGCTGGAATGGCTGGAAGAGGCAGAGCCGGACGTCGTCGCCCTGCAGGAGCTGAAATGCGCCGACCGGCGATTTCCGGCGGCGGCGCTCGCCCGCGCCGGATACGGCGCAATATGGCACGGGCAGAAATCCTGGCACGGCGTCGCCATCCTGGCGCGCGGCGCCGAACCGGTCGAGACGGCGCGCGGCCTGCCGGGAGACGATGAAGACGGCGAAAGCCGCTATGTCGAGGCCGCGGTCAAAGGTGTGATCGTGACCTCCCTCTACGCTCCGAACGGCAACCCGCAGCCCGGCCCGCGCTTCGACTACAAGCTGGCCTGGATGGAACGGCTGGAGGCGAGAGCCCGCGAGCTGTACGAAGCCGCCCTGCCGGTGGTGCTGGCCGGAGACTTCAACGTCGTTCCCACCGAAGCCGACATCTACCCGACCACTTCGTACCGCGATAACGCGCTGGTTCAGCCCGAAAGCCGCGCCGCTTTCCGCGCCCTCCTCGCCCAGGGCTGGACCGACGCGATCCGGGTGCAACACCCCTCCGAAACCGTCTACACGTTCTGGGACTACAAGCGCGGCCGCTGGTCGCGCGACGCCGGCCTGCGGCTGGATCATTTGCTTCTGAGCGACGAACTCGCCGGCAGGCTGACAGACGCGGGAGTCGACAAGGCTGTGCGCGGCAGGGAAGGCGCAAGCGACCATGCGCCGACATGGATCGTATTGCGGTAGCAGCACCGGGAATGTGGCAGCGTTCAGTCGGCTGCCGGCGCGCCGTTGGTGGTAGTGGCGGGAGCGTCGGTCTGCTGCTGGCCTCCGGTGCCGGTCTGCGGCGTCGGGTCCGCCTCGACTTCGGGCGCCGGGACGGGCTCTTGCGATCCGGGGGTGTTCGGATCGGTTTCGCCGCAGCCTGCCAGCATGGCAAGAAGTCCGATGGCGAGTATGTCGATCTTCATGCCGCCTCCATGGAGCTTGATCCCTTGGTTCGGATCAGCACTAGCTCTCGTCAACAGACGGGCGACCGATTTGTTCCGGCCCGGCGGCCGGCGGAACCTTCCTTCCGGTCCATTGTTTCGGAAAAGGGCCGGGCAATGCCGGCCTGGCGACTTCTGGAGCATCACCCATGAACACCGCGAATCTGCAGCTGGAGGGCCTCTATCTGGCCATCGCGTCGATCAACAGCGCGCTTGTGCGCAAGGGGCTGCTCACCGTCGAGGAGATCGACATGGCGCTCCGCCGGGCGGAAGCGAATGCTGTCGGTGAGGACCGGCTGACCGAAGATCTTTCGCCGGCGAATCGTGACGCCGTCTGCTTTCCCATTCGCCTGCTCCAGATCGCCAACAACAGCCAGGCGGCCGGTGACGTCCCGCAATTTTCGGAGCTGGCGAGGCTCGTCGGCGAAACCAAGCGGCCCTACAACGACCAGATGTGAGCGAGCGTCCGCTTCAACGGGTCGAAGGAAACGTCAGGCGCTCATCTTGCGGCAACTTTCGGCGCAGCTCCGGCAAGCATCCACGCATTCCTGCATGTCGCCGATCCGCTCACAATCTTGCGCGCATTCCATGCAGATTTCCGCGCATTCGCGGCAGACATGCTTGTGATGCTCGGAGCCGATGAGCATGAAATGCGCCGATGTACGGCAAATCTCGACGCAGGCCATCATGAGCTTGAAGTGCGGCGGCTTGGTGTGCTCGCCGCCCATTTCGAGGCAGTGACCCATCGCCGTCGACAAACATACCGAATAGCAGTCCAGGCACTCATCGATGCATTGCTTCATTTCAGCGCTGATGTGATGCATTCGGATATCCCTTCATTTTGCGTGTCTGGAATAACCGCCCAATCGTCATGGCGATCAGATGTTCCGCGGCTGAAGAAGGAAGATTGCCAACGGCAGCGGCAATGCCTGCTACCGCTTGGACCTGTGTCGCCCGTCAGCCAACGATGCAAATTGGACAGTTCGTTGGCGATGTCCTTGAACGCCTCGGCGAGGTTTCCACCGATGGTATTCCAGAACAGCTTAGCGGGCTTGTTCAGCAACGGGAGCTACTTCGAAAAGTAAAATGGGCCAGCGACTCTCGCTTCGCGCCCGCCCAGTTCTGCGCTGCAGTCGGATTTGATGTTCGAATTGCCGCTCATCTTAATTGTATCCGCGACAATGCGCATGCAGGTGCTGTTGCTGCCGTTGTTGCCATTGTACGTCAGTGCGCCATAGGGAAAATAGAGCACGCCATTAAGGTCGGTGGCTCCGTTTCCGTTAAACAGATGTGATGCTGTGTTTGTCCGAGCCGACATCATGAGCATGCCTGCATAATCTCCGGTTGACGGCGCGCTCAGGGACAACGACCCGTTGCCATTCACTGTTATGCCGCCGTCCGCCATGAAAATAGTTACACCGGCCCCGGTAACCGTTCCTTTGACGGAAAGGGATCCTTCCACATAATAGAGGCCTGGTTCCAGCGTCTTGTCGCCATTCAGATCGAGGTTTCGATACCGCCCTGGTCTGACGTTCAGGTCGCTTTTGCCCGGGTTGGGATATAGGATGGGCGGTACCGGCTTCTTCAGGTTGCCCCAAGGATCTGGAAGTCGCCAAGCGTTCAGCCGATTTTGCTCGCAATCGGTAGTCAGTCCACTGGTTGCGACTATACCACCGGAGGATTGAAGGCAGTCCGCCTCAAGAGATGCATCGCCGCCAACGTAGATGGAATCCGTGGCCGATGAATTGGAGGCGATAATGCAGCCATCCATGCTTACCGCGGTACTCCCGGCCGCTTCGAAAGCACGCGGCGCAGTCCGGTTGAGCGCATAGACGCATGCTGCGTCGCCGCTATTGGAGGAAATTCGGGACTGCACGAGAATATTTGTCGATGTGGGATGATCGCCGACGAGGCGAGGAACGAGGTAGCGATAGGGGAGACGGGTCTCGGTCCTGAGGCTTTGTGTCCCGTCCTGCCCTGTTGCCATGCCATGGTAGACAAGCGACGGAATGTCGCTCGTATCAACCTCGAGCGAAGCCAAGTTGGCCTTCAGAAGATTGTCTCCATAAGCTTGCAATTCACTATGGGTGAGGCCCGAATTGACCTTTACTGCGATCTCCATACTTGCGGCGTCCAAGGCCAATTGCAGTCTGCTTTTCTCCAAGTTGATATTGGTGACATCAACGGCCATGCCGACCGCCCCTATTAGCGGTAAGAGCATGATACAAATGCCTACGGCAAAGTTGCCCCGACGGTCCTGAACGAACCGTATCAAGGAAATTTGTCGCTGGGGCAGTATGAGGCCTTCGAGCCAAGAGACGGCTTTGTGGATGACTAGAATCGTTGCGACGCCTGCCAAGCCTATCGCCAGCGCATAATTGCCGCTCGTATCCTGCAGAAACCTGCGGAACATGGAAGTCGCCCCTCGTATCGCGGGGACATTCACATAAAGCCCTAAAAAGCCTGTTCCGGAAGTTGCTCGAATGCCGTCGGCCTGCTTCATGCCGTGGTAACCAAAACCCAACATAGATCGAAAACCAAACATTCCAGGTTCCTAATTATTCAGGATTGCTACTTAGCCTCCGCTCGACAAGGGGCGCGAAGGGGTCGAGGGCGTGAGGGGCAAGGCAATTACCATGATCGGCATCGCCGCCGTGTTCGGCGCGGTTTCGATCTTTGCCGCCGATCTGTGGATCAAGAGCGAGGCCAGCGCCCGCACCACGGAACCTGCGGCGCTATTGCCGGCCGCTCCGGAAGTGGAATTCAACACCATCGTCGTCGCCACAGAGCCGCTGCGCTTCGGCATGCCGGTCGACCGGGCGCAGTTGCGCGAGATTCCGTGGCCGCAGGAGGCGCTGCCACAAGGATCGTTCAGCACCATCGACGCACTTCTGGCCGAAGGCAGCCGCGTCGTGCTGACGCCGGTCGAAATCAACGAGCCGCTGCTTCTGGCCAAGCTGTCTGGCCCCAATGGCCGCGCGACGCTTTCCAACCTTCTTTCGCCGGGCATGCGCGCCGTGACCATCCGCACCGACGAGATTGCGGGCGTCGGCGGCTTCGTCACGCCGGGCGACCGCGTCGATGTCGTGCTGACGCGCGACGCCGGCGCCATCACTGAAGTCCAGAAGAACGCCCAGGGTGCGGCCGGCTCGACAATCACCACTGAAATCGTGGTCGAGAACGCCAAGGTGCTGACGGTCGGCCAGGGCGCCGACACGCGCCAGACCAGCCCGCAAATCGTGGAATCCGTAACCATTGAGGTCGATGGCGGAGGCGCGCAGAAGGTCGCCCTCGCTCGCACCGTGGGAACACTGTCGCTGTCGCTCAGGTCGTCCAGCCAGGGCGGCGCATCGGTCGATGGCGTGACGACCATCTCGGCCTTTGGCGGTTCGGTGGCTGCCCGGGCGGCGGAATCCGCTGGCGCGCTGTTCAAGGCCGCCGAGGAGCCGGAAGGGCCAAAATTCACGACAGTCGTCGTGACGCGCGGCACCGAGCCGCAAAGCTATCAGGTCGTATCGCCTGACGAATGAGAATGCCGGCAGGGGCGCCGGTTGGGGACAGGGCATGTTGGGGTGGATGGGGAATTCAGGATTGTGCCGGGCGCGTGCCGTGGCGATGATGTTTCTTGCGATTTCGGTCGCTGGCCCGATGCTGATCGCGCCGCACGGCGCGCAGGCCGGCAATGATGTCGTTCACATCACCTCCTCCAAGAACGCGTCGATCAGGCTCGCCAAGGGCAAGCCCAAAACGGTCAAGACCGATGTGCCGTTCTACGAGATCGTTATCGGCGATCCCGAGATCGCCAACGTCAACCCGCTGACCGACCGCTCCTTTTATGTGCTTGGCAACAATCTCGGCACGACCGGCATCGCTCTGTTCGACGAAAACAAGCAACTCGTCGGCACCATGGACATCGAGGTAACGCTCGACACCGACCGGCTGGCCAGCACCATCCGCGACAGCGTACCCGGCGCCGACATAAAGGTCAGTTCGGCCAATGGCCGCGTGATCCTGTCCGGTTCGGCCGAAGATGCGGTCGCCGTCGACAAGGCGACGCGCATCGCGACGCGCTTTTCCGGCGAGGAGGAGGTGATCAACTCGGTCAACATCTCGTCGTCGCAGCAGGTCCAACTCAACGTCCGCTTCGTCGAGATCAACCGGCAGGTCGGTCAGGAACTCGGCACCAAGATCGGCGTGCGCTATCTGGGCTCCGACGGCGGCATTGCCTTCAACTCGACCCCGTCGGCCACCAACTCGCCCGCGGCGGCGCAGCTGCTCGGCGCGCTGCTCACCAATGGCGTTTCGATAGACGTCGCCATCAAAGCGCTCGAGGATCGCGGTGTCGCTCGCCGCCTCGCCGAACCAAATCTGATTGCGCGCTCCGGTGAAAAGGCCAGCTTCCTAGCCGGTGGCGAGTTTCCGATCCCGGTTTCCGAAGATGACGGCAAGATCACCGTCGACTACAAGAAATTCGGCGTCAGCCTCGATTTCACGCCGACCGTTTTGAGCGACGGTCTTATCGCCCTCGACATCGAGCCGGAGGTTTCGTCGGTCGACACTTCGGCTTCCTATAATATCGGCAATATCTCCATTCCCGGCTTTGTTGTCCGGCGCGCGCGCACCTCGATCGACCTTAAGAGCGGCCAGAGCTTCATGATGGCCGGCCTGCTGCAGAGCGAAAACGACATGGTGCAGCAGCGCGTCCCGGGGCTTGGCAAGCTGCCGATTCTGGGGCCGCTTTTCAGCTCCAGGGCCTACCAGCGCCGGGAGACGGATCTGGTGATCATCGTCACGCCTTTTCTGGTCAAGCCGATCGACCCGACCAAGAAGCCGCTGGTGCCGACCGACGGCACGATGGCGGCCAGCAACGTCGATTACTTTCTGGGCAATGTGGAGGAAGTGAAAGCCGGCGCTCCGCAAAACGCTCTCACGCCGGCCGCGCCTCGCGCCTCCGTCGGCCATTTCCTCGATCTGCCGAAGGAATGAACATGCGCAAGCTCCCGACCATAACCCTGTTTGCAAGCATCGCTCTCTCCGCCGGCTGCGCCACGGAGGAAACGGCGCGCATGAATGGTTTGACCGTCGGCGCAGGCAACGCCGTGGCGGCCAATACGGTCATGCAGATGGTCGATCCGTGGCCGCGCGGCGTCGAGGACACCAACCTGATCGTGCCGGCCGACCTCGACCAGTACAGGTCTGACGAAGCGGCGGCCGTCGCGGCGGAGCGGATCGACAGCTCGATCGGCGACGACAAGTAGGACGGAGCAGCGAAATGGCCGCTACAAAAAACAGCAAGCGCATCCTCCTGGTTTCGGCCGACAAGGCGTTCCTGCAGGACACCAAGGCGGCGTTCGCCTCGTCCGAGAAGATCGAGCTGGTCGTGGTCGAGAAGAATGTCGGCGACCTGCGCGCAGAGATCCAGGAAGCCGACTGCGGCGCGGTGATCATCGACATGGACGCGGCGAGGCTCGATGAGATCGATGCGCTGCAGCGCATCACACGCCGGCTGGAAGGCCGCGCGCCGATCATCGTCGTAACCCAGGAATTCAACGCTGCGGCGGTGCGCATCCTGGTGCAGCTCCAGATCGCCGACTTCCTCGTCAAGCCGATCACCACGGCCGATCTGGTCCGCTCCTGCATTCGTGCGCTTCAGGGGCCGGGCCGCGAGGAAAACGCCGAATCGCAGATATACACGTTCATGCCGGCTGCCGGCGGCGTCGGTACGACGACGCTGACCCTCCAGACGGCGTTCCAACTGCACAATTCGATGACCCGCGGCGCCTCCACCTGCGTCGTCGATCTGAATTTTCAGCAGGGCTCTTGCGCCGAGTATCTCGATCTCGAGCCCCGCTTCGACATCAACGAGATCGAGAACCAGCCGGAGCGCCTCGACCGCCAGCTTCTCGATGTCATGCTGTCGAAGCATTCGAGTGGGCTGTGCGTGCTCGCCGCGCCGACCCGACCGTCCGAAATGCGTTCGTTCAATACCGATGTCGTCGTGCGAGTGCTCGATCTCGTCTCTGCCTATTTCGACAATGTCGTCATCGACATGCCGCGCACATGGTTCCCGTGGACCGAGACGGTGCTGCTCGGCTCCAACAAGCTCTACATCGTCGCCGAGATGACGGTGCCGTGCCTGCGCCACACGCAGCGGCTGATCCAGGCCGTTTACGAGACGGCCGGCAAGGAAGTGAAGCCCAACGTCATCGTCAATCGCTTCGAGCAACGCATGTTCGACAGCGGCATCAAGCAGGCCGACGTGCAGGAACTGCTCGGCGAGCATTTCGTCGGCGGCATCTCCAACAATTACCGGCTGGTGCGCGAGGCGGTTGATCGCGGCGTGCCGCTGCACGAGATCGACCCCAACGCCAATGTCGTCAACGATCTGAAGCGGATCATCCTGCCCGAGGAAGCTGTGGTCGCCACGAAGAAGTCGCGCTCGCTGTTCGGCCTCGGCAAGGGACTTTTGAGGAAAGCCGGATGACCAGCCGCTTTTCGACACTACAGAAGCGTGACGTAAGACTAGAGCGCCCGTTGGAGCCTGCCGCCAGCCAGCATGTTGCGGTGGTGATCCCGACGACACGCAAGCCCGGTCCGCCGAAGGCCGAGGTCGGGCCGGCCAAGCCGACCAAGGTGCTCGACGCGCGCGTGCGCATCCACCGCATGCTGATAGAGGAGATCAACCTGGTGGCGCTGGAGCGCCTGCCTCGCGACGAGATGCGCCGACAAGTGCGCGAATTCGTGTCGGAGAAGACACGCCAGGAGCGGCTGGCGATCAATGTCGCCGAACTCGACGCCCTGGTCGACGATATCGTCGACGAGATGGTCGGCCTAGGTCCGCTGGAACCGTTGCTCAAGGATCCGACCATCAACGACATTCTCATCAACGGCCACGAGAATTGCTTCGTCGAGCGGCGCGGCAAGCTCGAGCAGGTGCACATCCCGTTCAAGGACGAAGCGCATCTGCTGCGCATCGTCAACAAGATCGTCGCTGCGGTCGGGCGGCGCGTCGATGAATCCCAGCCCATGGTCGATGCGCGTATGCTCGACGGCTCGCGCTTCAACGCCGCGATCCGCCCCGTCGGCGTTGACGGGCCGCTGGTTTCCATCCGCAAGTTCTCGAAGAACAAGCTCGGCCTGCACAAGCTGGTCGAATTTGGCGCCATCACCCAGAACATGGCCGAGGTGCTCGCCGCTGCCGTCCATGCGAGGAAGACCACCATCATCTCCGGCGGCACCGGCACCGGCAAGACGACGATGCTCAACGCCCTGTCGGCCTTCATCCCGGAGGACGAGCGGCTGATCACCATCGAGGACGCCGCCGAACTGCAATTGCAGCAGCCGCACGTCGCGCGCATGGAAACGCGGCCGGCCAACATCGAGGGCCATGGCGAATTGAAGCAGCGCGACCTCGTCAAGAACGCGCTGCGCATGCGCCCCGACCGCGTCATTCTCGGTGAATGCCGCGGCGAAGAGGCGTTCGACATGCTCCAGGCCATGAACACCGGCCACGAAGGTTCGATGGCGACCATCCACGCCAACACGCCGCGCGACGCCATCAGCCGCCTGGAGCAGATGCTCGGCATGACCGGCATGCCGATGACGGTGCAGTCGATCCGCAGCCAGATAGCCAGCGCGCTGGACATCATCGTGCAGCTGACCCGCCTTTCAGACGGCAAGCGCAAGGTGACGAGCGTCGCCGAAGTCACCGGCATGGAAGGCGACGTCATCCAGATGCAGGAGATCTTCCGCTTCGTGCGCACCGGCATGGAGGCGGACGGAAAGATCCTTGGCCATTTCGAGGCGACCGGCATCCGCCCGCGCTTCCTCGAGGACATGAGGGCGATGGGAATCGAGTTTCCGGGCAAGTATTTCGAGCCCGGCCGGCCGCTGGAATAGCCGCGATGTTCGACGGTTTCAGCTCCATCTACCTGATCTATGCCGGTGCTGCCCTCACCGGCATCATGATCGCCGAAGCGTTCTATCTGCTCTATGCCGGAGCCAAGGATCGGCGCGCCGCGATCAACCGCCGAGTCAAGCTGCAGGAGAAGAAGCTCAGCCAGGAACAGGTGCTGATCCAGCTTCGCAAAGAGCGCGGCCTGGAAAGCGCGCCGATGTTCTCGCTCAACCGCTTTCGCGCGCTACGGACCCAGTCCGGCCTGATAACTCCGCTGCCGAAGTTCTTCGCCATCACCAGCGGCGTCGCCGCGTTGCCGGTCTTTGTGGCGATCTGGAAGGGGCTTCCCGTCCTTTTCGGGCTTGCAGCTTTCCCTGTACTCGGCCTCCTCATTCCTGTGATGGTGCTGCGCTTCCTGCGCAAGCGCCGCCACAAGATGTTCGGCCTGCAGCTTCCCGAGGCTCTGGAACTGATCACGCGCAGCCTCAAGGCCGGCCATCCGGTTCCGGTCGCCATTTCCATGGTCGCCCGCGAAATGCCCGATCCGATCGGCACCGAATTCGGCGTCGTCGCCGACGAGGTTACCTACGGATCGGATCTGGTTACTGCGCTGCATTCGCTGTTCGAGCGTGTAGGACACGAGGATCTGCCGCTTTTCGTCACCGCAGTCTCGATCCAGAGCAGTTCCGGCGGCAATTTGCGCGAGATTCTCGACGGGCTCTCCTCCGTGATCCGCGAGCGCGGCAAACTCAAGCGCAAGGTCCGCGCCATCTCCACCGAAGGCCGCATGTCCGCCTACATCCTGACCGCGGTTCCGGCGCTGCTTATGACCAGCATTCAGGTGCTGATGCCGCAGTTCTATGAAGACGTCTGGGGTGAGCCGATGACCTGGTACCTGCTCGGCGGATCGTTCGCCTGGCTGATGATCGGCAATGCCATGATGTTCAAGATGTCGAACTTCAAATTCTGATGGAAACCCTGATCGTATTTCTCGCCGCGCTTCGGCCAACCTCTTTGGCGCCGGCTGCGCTGCTGCTTCTGGTCCTCGGCGGCGTCGCGGTAGCGTGGCCGCTGCTCGCCCATCGTGGTGGCCGCAGTGACGTGAAGCGCCGGCTGAAGGTCGAGGCCGACATGCCGGTCGCGCCCGTTCCGGATGCCGCACCGAAGAAAAAATCCCCAGGTGTGGTCCGCGAAAAGGCGATGAAGACCGCGCATGATTTCTACGCCAAGAGCGATCCCGAAAACGTCGCGCGGTTGCGCATGCGGCTGATTCAGGCCGGCCACATGGATCCATCGGCCGTCGGTAAGTTCTTCCTCATACGGTTCGTCGGCTTCGCTGTCGGGGCCGTAGGCGCGTTACTGGCCGACCGCTGGATGGGCGGCGGCTCATCCGCGATGAGCCGCGGGGCATTCGTCATCATGACCGGCGGCGCCGGCTATTTCTTTCCCGGCCTGGCGCTTTCGCGGCAGATCGGCACCAAGATGCGCGAATACCGCAACGGCTTTCCTGATTTCATGGATCTTATGATCGTCTGTTCCGATGCCGGCATGAGCATGGAAGCGGGCATCGAGCGCGTCGCCAAGGAACTGTTCCTCACCTACCCGTCGCTCAGCCAGAACCTCACGCTCGTCTCGCTGGAATTGCGAGCGGGGCGCAGCCTCGACGATGCGCTGAAATCGCTTGCCGATCGCTTGAGCCTTCAGGAAGTGCGCTCCTTCGCCACGTTGCTGCAGCAGTCGAAGGAACTCGGCACCAGCCTGTCGGGAGCGTTGCGGGTATTTTCAGACGAGATGCGCCACAAGCGCATGTCTATGGCCGAGGAGAAGGCGCATGCTCTGCCGGCCAAGATGTCGGTGCCGGTCACGGTCTGCATCCTGCCGGTCGTGCTGATGGTGGCGATCATTCCGGTCATCGTGAAGATGTCGACGATGGGCGAATGAGCGCGGCTCTGGTTAATGCTTCCTATTAGGGTTTCCTAATTTTAACGACATTCCGGCACCTTGATTTAACAGGTCGAGTGTAATGTCGGTCGCGGGTAAAGAGCCGGAAAACGGGCTCTACGGGACGGGGCAGATGCGTCAGATACATTTCACGGCTATGGCCGCCATCGCGCTTGTGGTCGCGTCAGGCTGCACATCGAGCAAGATCGACAATACCGAGACGACGGCTATCGCGCCGGTCGCGCAGGACATCAGCGCGGCCGATCTTGCCGCAGGCAAGACGCAGTTCCGCGAAGCCAATTACGGTCTCGCCGAAACGCATTTCCGCAAGGCCGTCGAGCTCAATGCCGGCAATGCCGAGGCCTGGATGGGCCTCGCCGCATCCTACGACCAGCTCGGCCGCTTTGATTTTGCAGACCGCGCCTATGACCAGCTTCTCAAGCTTACCGGCCGCAAGGCGCGGATCGTGAACAATATGGGCTATTCGCAGCTCCTGCGTGGCAACAGGAAGAAGGCGCAGGCCCTGCTCCTGGAAGCCAGAGCGGGCATGGCCGACCCCGCAATCGTCGACGCCAACCTAGCGCTCCTCAACAAATCATAGAGCATGGTCCAAGCGAGGTGGACCTATTCGGACGGGCGCTCGGCAAGCAGCGCGCCGTCGAACGAGGAAGGCAGGCACGGCAGGTCGCTGTCGAGGCAAAGCTGCGTCTTCGCTGTTGATGCGGCTTCTTCCGGCGGGTTTTTCCTTTCCAGGCCCAGATAAGTCAGCCGCACCGTTTCAGGCTGCCTGATATCGCTCAGCAAATAGAACGACAGGAAAACCACCACCGCCAAGACCGAAGCGGACAGGATGGCTTCGAAGAGGCCAAATGGCTGTTTTGGTTCCAGATGCATTGTCCGGCTCGTCGTCTGGTCTGCTCTCATGAAACGGCTTTCCCGCATCCGCGGTTCCGAATTTTGCTGCTCCAATCGCTACTCGCCTTTCGCTGGGTTATCTGTGGGTTTGATCACAAACTCAGGCTGCATCCGGCCGCAATGGAACACTTCCGCCGTCAATTGCATTTGTTGCAGGAATACAACCGGGCATCGGCGGAGGGCCGGCATTGCCTGGTCATGACCGCCGTCGACAGGCGGCATTCCCGCCGCGCCCGAAACAGTGCATTATGCCTTTGGATTTTTGAGAGAGGAGAGCGACATGGAAGACGCAGGCGTGGGTTGGATAGCTGCCATCATAATCGGCGGCGTGGCCGGATGGCTGGCCGAGCAGTTCATGAAGAGCAATCTCGGGCTCCTCATGAACATCGTTCTCGGCATCGTGGGCGCGATCGTGGCGAATGCCCTTCTTGGCCTCGTGGGCGTGAGCTTGGGCGGCTGGATCGGCTATCTGATCGCAGGCTTCATCGGCGCCTGTATCCTGATCGCCATTGGACGGATGTTCAGGCGGTAGCATCGGCAGGCTGATCAGTCCTGACGGTTAGCCTCCAGTCTCGGGGCTGGAGGCTAACTTTGCGCTGGACGTCGCTCAGGCAGTCGTCTTGTCGCGCATCAGGCTTTTTCGCTTGTCGAACATGCGTACGATATTGTCTCCCAGATTCTGCTGCTGGGGATTTTCTGTCACCTTCTGAATGCTGTTGCGCTTGCGCAGCCGCGCGGCGTCCTGGAGCATGCTGCCGGCCCAGCGATAGATGTTGTTTTCGCGAACGATCTCCCGCATCCGCAGCATGCGCTGGCGCTGTTCTTCCGCCGGCATCGTCAGGGCGCGCATCATGGCCTCGCCCATGGCGGTAGCGTCGTAGGGATTGACGATCACCGCCTCGAGCAGTTCGCGCGCCGCGCCGGCAAAGGTGCTGAGGATAAGCACGCCGTGCTCGTCATCCCTCGACGCCACGAATTCCTTGGCCACCAGATTCATGCCGTCATGCAGGCTGCTGACCACGCAGGCATCGGCAGCACGATAGACGTTGTAGATCTCCTCCTGCGTGTGGTGCTCCGCCAACATGATGATCGGCTTGTAGCCATCGGTTCCGTAGCGCTGGTTGAAGGCGTCGACGAAGCCGACGCATTCCTGGTGAAGGTGCTGGTAGGCCGGAAGCGTGCCGCGGCTCGGCGCCGCGATCTGCAGGAAGACCAGCCGGCCGATCCATTCGGGATGATTGGTGAACAGTTCCTCGATCGCCTGGAAGCGGTCGACGATGCCCTTTGTGTAGTCCATGCGCTCGACGCCGACGAACAGCTTCATGTCATCCGACAGGCCGTACCGCTCGAAGACCTTGCGCCGGCACTCCTCGACCGGCGGCTGCGCTTCGAGTGCCGCAGGTGGCCACTCGATCGAGATCGGGTAGGAATGCACCAGGGTCGTCTGGCCGCCATAGGAGATCGAGGAGTGCTCGCGCTCGATCCGGCTTTCCAGGAAGCGGTCGACGCTTTCCATGAAATTGTTGCAGTGGAACTGGATGTGGAAGCCGACGATCGAGCTGCCGAGCAGGCCGTCTAGAATCTGCTCCCGCCATGGGCAGATGCTGAACACTTCCGAATTCGGCCACGGTATGTGCCAGAAGGTGATGATGATCGCCTCCGGCAGCCGACGTCGGATCATGCGCGGCAACAGCGCGAAATGATAATCCTGAATCAGCACAATCGGCCGTTCGTTGCGCGCCTCCTCGACGACGACGTCGGCGAATTTCTGGTTCACCGCCTCGTAGGTCTCCCAGTCCGAGGCGCGAAACAGAGGCCGCGTGAACGCGATATGGCAGAGCGGCCACAGCCCGTCATTGGAGAAGCCGGAGTAATGGCCCTGCTGCTCCTCCTCGCTCAGCCACACCCTGCGCAGCGTATAGGCGGGCTTGCCCGGCGGCACCTGCACGTGATCGTGCTCGTCGACGGTAATCTTGTCGGCCGAACCGCCGCCATGCGCGATCCAGGTGCCGGCGCAGGCTCGGGTCACGGGTTCCAACGCCGACACCAGCCCGCTCGCCGGCACGATGAGATCGACTTCGCCGTCCTTCAGATTGTGGATGTAGGGTTCGCGGTTCGAGACCACTATGACCTGCGCGCCCGGCAGTTCCGTCCGCAGGATGCGGCGCAGCGTGTCGGGCGTCCATGAAACGAGCGGGTTGTCGTGGTCTCCGCTGTTCTTTTCGAACTCGCGCAGCAACTGGCGCGCCGTTTCGGCCATCGGGCCGGTGTTCTGGAAAAGCGGCTCGTCCGCAGGGCCGGCGGCCGAGCGCCACCTCATAAACATAGCCGTCGAAAGGGCTACGGCCAGCCCGGAAAGCAGAAGGCTGGTAGCAAGCAATCCCCACATTCCGCCGGGATATGCTTGCAGAAGACTGGGATCGATGTCTGTCATGGTCGGTTACGAAGTATGCTTGATGCAAATAACATCGGGTAGGGTTTTTCCTCATGCGGGATAACCGGTTACGCCGGCCATCCGGCCAAAGCCGGCCCGCCGCACCGTGTCGGCAGAGAAACTCCCGGGGGTATCGATCCGTTCCGGAAAAAATCGTCCTTCGCGCTCTCCTGATCAGGAGCGCACGATCAGCGGCGCCAGCCCCTCATGGCGCGTATCCAGATAAGCCACCACGCGGTCGCCGACGCGCTGGAACGACAGGTCCACCTCGGCTGCGCCGACGCTCAATCGGCGTATGGTGAGATGGTCGATGCCGATCGGCAGGCGTGGCCGGGTAACCTGGATCTCGCCTTTCAGCCCGTCGATCTCCAGGCCGAGGCAGGCTTGCATCAGCATGAACACCGATCCGGACGACCACGCCTGCGGCAGGCAGGCGGCGGGATAGGCGATCGGTGCTTCGCCGGGCTGGCGGGTGAAGCCGCAAAACAGCTCCGGCAGACGCATGTTGAAATGCACCGCCGCCTCGAAGGTGCCGCTCAGCAGCCTGACCAGGCTGTCGCGAACGCCGTAGCGCGCCAGACCGGCTGCGCAGATAGCGGTGTCGTGTGGCCAGATCGAGCCGTTGTGATAGGACATCGGATTGAAGAGTATCTCGTCGTCAGCGAGTGTACGCACGCCCCAGCCTGAATGGAACGACGCCGACAGCAGTTGGTCGCTGACACGCTGCGCCCGCTCCGGCGATGGCAGGCCGACGAAAAGCAGATGCCCGGCATTCGACGTCCTGACCTCACAGGGACGGCCGTCGCCGTCGAGCGCCAGGGCATAGAACTCCCGGTCATCCATCCAGAAGTGCTCTTCCACGCTTTTTCGCATGGTTTCAGCGCATTCGGTCCAGTGCACCGCTCTGCTGGCGTCCTCGCGCGCCAAGGCGAGTTCGGCGAGGCCTCGATAGGCGGCGTAGACGTAGCCCTGCACTTCCACGAGCGCTATCGGGCCTTTCGGGATCGTGCCGTCGGCATGGAATACGGAATCGAAACTGTCCTTCCAGCCCTGATTGGAGAGGCCGGATTCGGCGGCCCGCTGGTAACTAACGAAGCCATTGCTGCTTTGCTGACTTGCCTCCTCCATCCAATTGGCTGCGGCGCAAAGCGAGGGCCAGAGAGAGTTGATGAACTCCATGTCGCCGGTGCGTTCCACATAGGCGCAGGCCAGGTAGATGTAGAGCGGCGTCGTATCGACCCCACCATAGTAGCGTCCGAACGGCAGTTCGCGCAGCACCGCCATCTCGCCTTTGCGGGTTTCGTGCATGATCTTGCCCGGCTGCGAGTCGCTGAAGGGCGAGGTTTCCGTCGCCTGGTGCTGCGCCAGGAACGACAGCACGCCCCGCGCCAGCCCTGGATTGAGCCACAGCATCTGCAACGCCGAGACCACGCCGTCGCGACCGAAGGCTGTCGAGAACCAGGGGATACCCGCATAGGGGTAGGGTCCGGTCGGCAGGTCGGTGGTGAGCAGTGCAATGTCTGCCCGCGCCCGCGACAGCCAGTCGTTGAAGACGCGGCCGGAACTGAACACGGTTGCACCGTGCCGTCGCTTCGCCCGCATGCCGAAGCGAGCCCGCGCCGCAGCCGCCCGATATCTTTCGCGGCCCGGCGGGGCCGGCCGGTCGGCGCCCACCTCTATGAACAGCGTTTCGCTGCCCCGTTTCGACAACCGCATGGTGAAATCGGCGCGGTTTGCAAGGATACGGTCGGGCCGCACCGAAAATGCGATGGTCGAGTGGCGGTCGAGTTTGTCGAGCCCCTCATAGCGCATGCTGACGCTGTCTTCCGTCGTTTCCACGTCGTAGTCCCGGCCGCGCCTGCTGCGGATCGAGCCGCGCACTTCGAACATGTCGCGGAAGTCGGCGGCAAAGCGCAGCGTCAGAGGCACCAGAGCCTCGCGATCGCTGTAGTTCGAGAGCTTGATGCGCTCGAACATGCGGTCCTCCCAAAGGAGGCGCGAGCGCTCGATATAGATGACGCCTTGCGGGGTAGCGCTGCCGTCCAGCGTCGTAAGCGGCAGATTGGTCAAGTTAGCGGTGAAAATCATATTGTCCTGGCTGAGCGAAGCGCCCAGCAGCGAAGGAACCCGCTCGCCGACCAGCAGCCGGAAGTGCGACAAAACCCTCGTGTCGTCGCGAAACAGGCCGTCGCCGCCGCCGCGTATGTCGCCATAGGCGTCCGCCACCACGAAACAGTCGCCATGCTTCAGCGCAAACTGCCTATGCGGCTCGCGCGGAGCGGTATCGTCAAGCCCTGCCAGAGCGACGGCCGGATCCAGTTTTCGCTCGTCGAGTATCGTCATTGCTGTTCAACCAGTTTCGTGCGCGCCGCGAGGCAGATCGCTTCGCGGCCGTGCCATCGAGGAATCAGACGGCCATCGCCCCAATTCTACGTCCGGGAGACGCTGTGTCGAGGAGTTGCCCGTAGATAGCGGCATAGTCGCGGGCCATCCTCGTTGCCGAGAAGCGCTTCTCGAACGCCGCCCGCACCAGATTCCGGTCGAACTTCGTAGCGCTCCCGACCGCAGCTATCGCCCCGTCAATGGAATCGACGACATGGCCAGTCACGCCTTCGTCTATGATCTCGTGCATCGCACCGCTGTTCCAGGCGACCACCGGCGTGCCGAAGGCCATGGCCTCTATCACCACCAGCCCGAACGGTTCGGGCCAGTCGATCGGAAACAGCAGTGCTGCGGCATTGCCAAGGAAATCGGCCTTCTGATCCTCGCCGATCTCGCCGAGATATTCGACCGAAACGCCGTCGATCAGCGGCTCGACGGTGCCGTGGAAATAGGCGCGGTCGTCTTCCCCGACCTTGGCGGCGATCCTGAGCTTCATGCCCGTGCGGCGTGCAATCTCGATGGCCCGGTCGGGTCGCTTGTCGCGCGAAAGCCGGCCGAGAAAGGCCAGATAGCCAGGCTCCTGGCGTCGCGGGATCGGCTTATAGAGATCGAGCGGCAGGCCGTGATGAACTGTTCCGACCCAGTTGGCCTCCGCCAACGGCTGCCGCTGGCGGTGCGAGATCGAGATCATCGGAAAGTGCGGCCAACGCCGGTAGGCCCCGGGAAGGTCCTTGTAGTCGAGCCGTCCGTGCGGCGTGGTGACCGTCCGTTCGGGCATATCCTGGAAGAACGGGAAATGCAGGAAATGGCTGAGGTGAAAATGAATGATGTCGAATTCGTCGGCCCGCCGGCGAACCTCGTCCAGCATGGCGAGGTGCGCCGCGATCTGCGATTTCAGCGGATAGGGATCGAGCCGTAGCGCCTGGTCTCTGACGGGCACGAGCGTCGCGGTGGTTTTGGAATCGCCGCTGGCAAACAGCGTCACCTCGTGTCCGAGTTCCACCAATCCGTCGACGAGGTAGGTGATGATGCGTTCGGTTCCGCCATAATAACGCGGAGGCACGCTTTCAAACAGCGGCGCGACATGCGCAATTCTCATAAAATATTTCCTTTGGAACCCATCTTGTCCGCAGGGCGCGATTCATTGCCCCACCAGACAGAAAGCCGGTTTCGGAAGGAAAGTTCCATGCCCGTCCCGGGCGGCGACGAGACGCCGCCGGTCGCGACGCGTTGCTGATTGGGAGGAAGACGATCGGCCGCATCTCGTCGGCGCCGAACAGCGAGGCTCGAATTATGTTCCATCGCAGCTGATTCCTGCTCGCATGCCGGGCATTGCGCAAATCCGTGCCAGAAACCAAACTGGCTCGCTCGCGTTCGAGCATGACCCCGAAAAAGTTGCAGACTTTTCGGTCAAGTTCATGTGCCAGGAAGACAGCCGCCGCGGAGAGGCCTGATGGCAGAGACGAAGCTTTCGAAATACCGGTCGAAACGCGACTTCACCAAGACCGCCGAGCCGAGCGACGAGGCGGAAGCGTCGCCGTCTCCGCGTCTCCGCTTCGTCGTCCAGAAGCACGCCGCGACGCGCCTGCATTACGATCTGCGCCTCGAATTGGGCGGCGTCTTCAAATCCTGGGCGGTGACGCGCGGCCCTTCGCTCGATCCGCACGACAAGCGCCTGGCGGTCGAGACCGAAGATCACCCGCTCGCCTATGGCGATTTCGAAGGCACCATCCCCAAGGGCCAGTATGGCGGCGGAACCGTGCAGCTATGGGACCGTGGCTACTGGAGCGTCGAAGGCCGCAAGACGCCGGAGAAGGCGCTGGAATCCGGGGACCTGAAGTTCACGCTCGAAGGCAAACGCCTGCATGGAAGCTGGGTCCTGGTGCGCATGAAGAGCGACCGCGACGGCGGCAAGCGCACAAACTGGCTGCTCATCAAGCACCGCGACGCTTTCGCGCGCGAGGGTGACGGCGAGGCGATCCTGAAGGAAGACCGTTCGGTCGCGTCGGGCCGCAGCTTGGCGGAAATCGCCAAGGGCAAGGGTAAAGGGCCGACCCCCTTCATGCTGGCCGGCGACGGCACGGCGAGCCCGGATGCGGTCTGGAATTCCAACCGCAGCGACGGCGAAAAGCTTTCGCCGAAGCAGGAATTAAAGAAGCCGGTCGCTCGCAAGCGCGGCAAGTCGGCCGGCATGCCTGATTTCGTCGCGCCGCAACTTTGCCAAACGGTGAGCCGCGCGCCGAGCGGGTCCGACTGGCTCCACGAGATCAAGTTCGATGGCTATCGCATGCAATTGCGTGTCGAAAGCGGCCGCGCGGTGCTGAAAACGCGCAAGGGGCTCGACTGGAGCGGCAAATTCGGCGCGATCGCCGCCGAAGGAGATGCGCTTCCCAATTGCATCATCGACGGCGAAATCGTCGCGCTGGATAGCTCCGGCAGGCCGGATTTCAGCGCGCTTCAGGCCGCATTGTCCGAGCAGGATACCGGGGATCTGGTGTTTTTCGCCTTCGACCTGTTGTTCGACGGGTCTGACGACCTGCGGCCGCTGCCGCTCACCGAGCGCAAAGCGAGGCTCCAGGAACTGCTGGCCGACAGCGCGGATGACGTGCCGCATATCCGCTTCGTCGAGCACTTCGAAGGCGATGGCGAGGCGGTGCTGCGCTCGGCGAGCAGCCTCGGCCTGGAAGGCATCATCTCCAAGAAGGCGAGCGCTCCATACGAATCCGGGCGGACCGCAAGCTGGACCAAGGCAAAAAGCCGGGGGGGCCAGGAAATCGTGATCGGCGGCTGGACGACGACGAACGGGAAGTTCCGGTCGCTGCTCGCCGGCGTTTTTCACGATGGGCATTTCGTCCATGTCGGCCGCGTCGGTACCGGCTTCGGCCGCGAGAAGGTCGAGAAGCTGCTGCCGAAGCTGAAAGCGATGAAGACGAACAAATCCCCCTTTACCGGCGCCAATGCGCCGCGCGAGGCGGCGAACATCAACTGGACCAAACCCGAACTGGTCGCCGAGATCCAGTTCGCGGGCTGGACCGATGGCGGCCAGATCAGGCAGGCTGCGTTCAAGGGGTTGCGCGAGGACAAGCCCGCGCGCGAGGTGAGAGCTGAAATGCCCACACCGCCCGACGAGCAGACGCAGGCCGCCGAACCCAAGGCCGATGTCAAGGAAGCCGCAAAGCCTGCCAGAATCCGAGGCAAGGGAGGAAAGCCGATGGTCATGGGCGTCGCGATATCCAACCCGGACAAGGAGATGTGGCCCGACGCCGGCGACGGCGAGCCGGTAACCAAGCTGGACCTCGCAGAGTATTTCGAGGCGGTAGGACCCTGGCTGATCGAGCACATAAGGGGCCGTCCATGCTCGATAATCCGGGCGCCGGACGGCATCGGCGGCGAGCAGTTCTTCCAGCGCCATGCAATGCCCGGCACTTCGAAACTGATCGAGCTAGTGCCGGTCTTCGGCGATAAGAAACCCTATCTGCAGATCGACCGCGTCGAGGGTCTCGCCGCTGTCGCCCAGATCGGTGCGCTGGAACTGCACCCCTGGAACTGCGAACCCGGAAAGCCGGAAGTGCCAGGCCGGCTGGTCTTCGACCTCGATCCCGGCCCGGAAGTCGAATTTGCCGACATCATCGAGGCGGCCAGGGAGATGCGCGACCGGCTGGACGCGCTCGGCATGGTCAGTTTCTGCAAGACCACCGGCGGCAAGGGCCTGCATGTGGTCACGCCGCTGAAAGCGCCTGCCAGGGGCGGCCCGGACTGGAAGGAAGCAAAGGCCTTTGCCCAGGAGGTCTGCAAACAGATGGCGCGCGACAGCCCCGACCGTTATCTCGTCAACATGGCCAAGAAGCTGCGCACCGGCCGCATCTTCCTCGACTATCTCCGCAACGACCGCATGGCGACGGCGGTCGCGCCCTTATCGCCGCGCGCGCGGCCGGGAGCTGCCGTATCGATGCCGCTGAACTGGGAAGAGGTGAAGCCGGGTCTCGACCCGAAACGCTACACGCTGCGGACCGCTCCGGCCCTGCTCGCCAAGACCACCGCCTGGCAGGACTATCGCGACAGCGAACGGCCGCTGAAGCCGGCCATCAAGCGGCTCCGCCA
>NZ_AHAM01000023.1 GCF_000236565.1 Mesorhizobium alhagi CCNWXJ12-2
TCTCGGGCGGCGCTACAGCGGGCTGAGAGCCTCGTTTCCGACGATGCGGATTCTGGGCGGCTGCTGCGGCACCGACCATCGCCATATCGCGGCGATCTGCGAGGCTTGTGTGCCGCAGGCTGCGTAGGGCCGAGTTTCTCGGCTCCAGACGAGGTAGCCCTCATCCGCCTACCGGCACCTTCTCCCCGTATCCTTCGACAGGCTCAGGACGGGGGAAGGAGAAAAATCATTGAACCCACTTTGCGGCGGGACGGACCGTCCCGCCAAGGCGGAGCATTGTCATGAGCATTTCGACCTTTCCCGACGAGACGCGCCAATACGGCATTGCCGGCCGGATGAGACGCTGGCTGTCAGCCGCGGGCGACAACAGGCGCAAGGCGCGCGAATTCGGCTCGCTGGAAGATTTCAACGACCATTTGCTGCGCGACATGGGTATCCACCGCGAACCCCGCAGCCACTGGCGGCATCTGATGCGGTTTTGAGCCGGCAGGCTCGCCAACACCAGACCTGACAGATCCAGTACCGGCCTCGCAGTCCCAAGCGGCGCGGCCGGCGGATGACGCGGCGGGCCGCCGGCCCGGCCGCACGGACCTGCGCGCGAAGGCCACGCAGGGAACCTTCCCCCTCGCCTTCACACCACCGAAAGGAACGACATGAGAACGAACACCATCATCGCCGCCGCCGCTGCGGCCGCGGCGCTCACCTTCGCCTCACTGGCCTTCGCCCAGCAGGCCCCGACGGTCGAGGAGACCTACAAGGACATCGAGGCGAATTACGGCGTGCTGCCGGAATTCATGAAGGTCTATCCGAAGCAGGGCATCGCCGGCGCCTGGGCCTTGACCAAGGGGCTGGAGATCGAGAAAGGCGCGCTCGACCCCAAGGTCAAGTCGCTGATCAACATCGCGGTCGCGGCGCAGATCCCGTGCCGCTACTGCGTCTGGCTCGACACCAAGTTCGCCAAGGACATGGGCGCGACCGACCAGGAGATCGCGGAAGCCGTCGCCCAAGCCGGCCTTACCCGGCACTGGAGCGCTGTTCTGAACGGCATGCAGATCGATTTCGAGGCGTTCAAGGCCGAATTCGGCGGCGACTGAAGCCAGGGCGCGCGGGCGGTGGCCCGCCCGCGCGCCGCTCAACCCAAGATGCGAGTTCCAAACATGTCCAGAATGACCGCAATCCGCGCAGCGCAGGCGGCGGACATCCCGGCAATCCGTTCGATGCAGGAACGTTCCATGCGGGTGCTTGGCGGCAAACACTATGCGCCGGACAACATCGCGGCCTTTGTCGAACAGTTCGGCACGATGGATTTTGCGGTCGTGGGGGAAGGACACTTCCTTGTCGCGACCGATCAACACGGCCACCTGCTCGGCAGCGGCGGCTGGTCGCGCCTGGCGCCAGGCTACCAGCGCGGGAGCGGAGCGGCTAGCCCGCCGCGCGACATCGCCACCGTGCGCGGCGTTTTCGTCGATCCGGCCGCTGCGCGGAACGGCATCGGCGCCGCGATCATGCGTCACGCCGAGGCCGACGCGGCGAAGCACGGGATTTCCATGCTCAGGCTGACGGCCACCCTTTCGGGCGTAGCCCTCTACCAGGCGCTCGGATACCGGGAAACCGCACGCCGGGCGATCGAATTGGGCGAGAACCTGAGTTTCGGATGCGTGGATATGGAGAAACCGCTCGAAAAGCGGGCCGCATCGCAACCCGGCGGCGAACTCCTGATCAGTCAGTCGTAGCGCAGGTCCGACGCCTTTCCGCCGAAGACGCGGTAGGCGTAGAATGAATAGCCGATGATGACCGGCAGCACGAACAGCGTGCCGACAAGGATGATGGCCAGGCTTTCGGGCGCCGAGGCGGCCTGCCAGATGGTGAGCCGGTCGGGCACCACGAAGGGATAGAATGACCAGGCGAGCCCGGCGAAGCCCAGTGTGAAGATGGCAGCGAGCGTCAGGAAGGGCAGCATGGCGTGGCGGTCATTGGCCTTGGGCAGATGGAAGGTTTGCCACCAGAGCCAGGCGAAGAGCAGGGCTGACAGGATGGGCAGCGGCGCCAGATAGACCATGTCGGGCAGGACGAACCAGCGGTCGAAGATGCGCGGGCTGGCAAGCGGCGTGGCGATCGACACGGCAGCCATGCCGAGCGCGGTGAAGACCAGCGCCGAGCGCAGCCAGAGCACGGCCTTCTCCTGCAATTCGCCTTCTGTCTTGTAGATGAGCCAGGCAGCGCCCATGGCGGCGTAGGCCGCGGCGAGGCAGAGCGCCACCAGCGCGCCGAAGACCATGGCCGGCAGCCCTGTCGCCAGGCCGAGCACGTAGACGCCGAGCATGTAGCCCTGCGCCAGCGAGGCGATCAGCGAACCGGCGAAGAAGGCCCGGTTCCAGCGCTGCTTGCGGTGGGCCGGCACCTTGGCGCGAAAATCGAAGGCGACGCCGCGCAGGATCAGGCCGAACAGGAGCACAAAAACCGGCAGGTAGAGCGCCGTCAGGATGACGCCGTGCGCCAGCGGGAAAGCGACCAGCAAGAGGCCGACGGCGAGCACCAGCCAAGTCTCGTTGGCGTCCCAGAACGGGCCGATGGCAGCGATCATCGTGTCCTGCTCCTCGTCGCCGGCAAAGGCGAACAGGATGCCGATGCCGAGGTCGAAGCCGTCGAGGACGACGTAGATCAGGATTGCAAGGCCCATCAGGCCGGCGAAGATGAACGGGAGAAGGATCGGCCAGTCTAGGGTCATGGTGTCTTCCCCTCATGCTGAAGCGGTTGCGACAGGGGCCGGCCGAGCACCGACGGCAGCGGAGACTCGTCGCCGTCCTTCGCAGCCTTCAACGCCAGATGCACCAGCGTGGCGAGATAGGCGACGATAAGGACCGAATAGAGGGCCAGATAGCCGGCGAGCGTCATCGCGACATGGCCGCCGGCGACCGGGCCTAGCGCCTCGTGAGTCTTCATAACGCCGGTGACCAGCCAGGGCTGGCGGCCGATCTCGGTCGTGTACCAGCCGGCGAGCGTCGCGACCCAGCCCGACAATGTCATCGGCACCAGCAGATAGGCCAGCACCCGCGGCAAAGTGCGCCGCCGCCAGAGGAAATATGTGGCAGACCAGGAGATGACGAGCATCAGGATGCCGGTGCCAACCATGATGCGGAAGCCGAAGAAAAGCGGCGCGACCGGCGGGTGATTGCCGACGAAATCGTTGAGGCCGGGGACGACGCCGGCGGCGTGATGCGTCAGGATCAGGCTGCCGGCATTGGGGATCGAGATTTCATAGCGGTTCGTCCGCGTGGTCTCGTCGGGCCATGCAAACAGGATCAGCGGCACATTGGCCTCAGTCTCCCAATTGGCCTCCATAGCGGCGACCTTCTGGGGCTGGTGCTCAAGCGTGTTCAGCCCGTGCTGGTCGCCGGCGAAGATCTGGATCGGGATCAGGATGGCGGCGGCGAAGATGCCGGTGCGCAGCGCCTTCCACATCGATTCCGAGCGATCGCCGACCAGATAGCGCAGGGCCGACAGGCCGGCGATGAAGAAGGAAACCGTCAGGCCGGAGGCGAGCAGCATGTGGACGAGACGATAGGGGAAGGACGGGTTGAAGATGACCGCCCACCAGTCGGTGGCGTGGGCGACGCCGTCGCGCATCTCGAAGCCGGCCGGCGTCTGCATCCAGGAATTCAGCGCCAGTATCCAGAAGGCCGACATGGTGGTGCCGAAGGCGACCAGGAAGGTCGCGGCGGTGTGGACCTTGTTGGAGACGCGGCGGAAGCCGAACAGCATGATGCCAAGGAATACCGCCTCAAGGAAGAAGGCGGTGAGCACCTCGTAGGCGAGCAGCGGGCCTGCGATGTTGCCGACACGCTCCATATAGCCCGGCCAGTTGGTGCCGAACTGAAAGCTCATCGTGACGCCGGAGACCACGCCCATGGCGAAGGACAGCGCAAATACCTTCACCCAGGTGAAATAGGCGCGCATCCAGGCGGTATCGGAGGTGGCGTTGTAGCGGAGCTTGAAAAACAGGAGCATCCAGCCAAGCGCGATGGTGATCGCGGGAAACAGGATATGGAACGAGATGTTCGCGGCAAACTGGATGCGCGACAGGATGAGCGGGTCTGCTTCCATGACCAGTGCCTTCCCGGCTGTTACAACCGAAAGCTATGCCCGAGCGAGCGCGCGGTCAAAGCGGCGCTATGGCGCAGCCCTTCGGCAGGCTCAGGATAGTGGCGGAGTGTCGCAGCCTATGGTTGCGGTACCGTTACTGTGCCGGGACCACCCGCCAGACCTTGTTGCCGACATCGTCGGCCACGAGCAGTGCGCCTCGCCTGTCGATGGCGACGCCGACCGGCCGGCCGAGCGCCTTGTCGTCGGCGCTGACGAAACCGGTGAGGATATCCTGCGGCGGGCCGGAAGGCTTGCCGTTCTGGAACGGCACGAAAATAACCTTGTAGCCGCTGCGTGGCCGGCGG
>NZ_AHAM01000022.1 GCF_000236565.1 Mesorhizobium alhagi CCNWXJ12-2
GACCCCGATGAAGCCGGTATCCGGATCGACCGCGGCGGCATGGCGCAGGTGCTCGCCGCCGCCGAAGCCGATTTCGAGCCGCAGCTTCGACACGTCCACCGGAAACAGCCGCCGAAGGTCGCCTGGAGCCGGCTGATCGAGATCTATCCGGTATTTCTCCAGGCCGGTCGCCAGGGCCGACGCCTGGGCCGGCCGGATCGTCTTGCCATGGCGCCGGCCGAAGAACGCTTCCGTCGACCGTTCGCGGCGCTCGCCCGTCATTGGGTCAGGCTGCGACCGGCTCCTTGACGATAACCGCTTCCTTGAGGGCCTTGACCAGGTCGGTCTTTTCCCAGGAAAACGAGCCATCGCGGCCCGGCTTGCGCCCGAAATGGCCATAGGCGGACGTCTTGGCATAAATCGGCTTGTTTAGGTCAAGATGGCGGCGGATGCCCGAAGGCGACAGGTCCATCACTTCGCGCAGGGCGTTTTCCAGCACGAACGCTTCAACCTTGCCGGTTCCGTGCAGGTCGACATAAACCGACAACGGCTGGGCAACGCCGATGGCATAGGCAAGCTGTATCGTGCAGCGGTCGGCGAGCTTGGCTGCGACCACGTTCTTGGCGAGATAGCGCGCCGCATAGGCTGCCGAGCGATCCACCTTGGTGGTGTCCTTGCCGGAAAACGCGCCGCCGCCATGCGGGGCAGCGCCGCCATAGGTGTCGACGATGATCTTGCGGCCGGTCAGGCCGGCATCGCCATCGGGCCCGCCGATGACGAACTTGCCGGTCGGGTTGATGTACCAGTTGCAATCCTCAGCGACCTTCAGATCGCCCAGCGCCTCACGAATGTATGGTTCGACGACTTGGCGAACCTTTTTGGAATCCCAGCTTCCGTCGAGATGCTGAGTCGACAGCACGATCTGCGTGACTTCCGCCGCCTTGCCGTCCTTGTAGCGCACCGTCACCTGGCTCTTTGCATCGGGACCGAGCTTGCCGACTTCTCCCTTGCCTTCGTGGCGGGCGGTGGCGAGCAATTCCAAGATCTTGTGGGAATAGTAGATCGGCGCCGGCATCAGGTCGGGTGTCTCGGTGCAGGCATAGCCGAACATGATGCCCTGGTCACCTGCGCCCTCTTCACCCTGCTTGTCGGAGGCGTTGTCGACGCCCTGGGCGATATCGGCCGACTGACCGTGCAGCAGCACGTCGATCTTGGCCGTCTTCCAGTGAAAGCCGCTCTGCTCGTAGCCGATGGCGCGGATCGCCTTGCGCGCGGCGGACCTGAACTTCGAGGGATTGATAATCGGAAATTCGTTGGCGTCCTCGAGGACGTTCCCGTCCTTGTCCTGCTTGAGCAGCGAATTTGGGACGCGGACCTCGCCGGCTATGACGACGCGGTTGGTGGTGGCCAGCGTCTCGCAGGCAACGCGGACGTCCCACGGGTCCATGCCCGACTTCTTGGCCTCGCGATAGACCAGATCGACGATCTCGTCGGAAATACGGTCGCAAACCTTGTCGGGATGGCCTTCGGAAACTGATTCCGAGGTGAAAAGATAATTCTGCCGCGTCACGGGTGTCCCCTCTCGAAGTCTTTGATCGGCAGAATGCCGAACCTAGGCGGGACAGGTGTTAGCGAAGCGGCATGCCCGTCGTCAAGACACAGCATGCCTCAATATTCGCATAGGCTTTCGCTTTTGCGCGCTGTTGGGGGCTGCCCGAGACGCCTTCGCAGCGATGTTGCGGCCGGAACCTTCGCGCTTATTCGCCGTCGTCGGCGGCGAGCACCTTGACCAGATCGATGACCTTACGCCGCACCTTCGGATCCTGGATCTTCACGAACGCCCTGTTCAGCTGCAGGCCTTCGGTGCTGCTGCAGAAATCCAGCGTGAAACTCGCCGACTGGTCTTCGGCGAAACCCTTTCCAGCCGTGGCAGGCTGGCCGGGCGCATCCTCGAACAGGAAAGAAACCGGCACGCCAAGTACATTCGAGATCGCCTGCAGGCGACTGGCGCCAACGCGGTTGGTGCCCTTTTCGTATTTCTGGATCTGCTGAAAAGTTATGCCAAGACTTTCACCGAGCTTTTCCTGGCTCATGCCCAGCATGTTTCGACGGAGGCGGATTCTGCTTCCGACGTGAACATCGGTCGGGTTCGGCTTTTTCTTATTTTCCTTATCCATTTCTTCCTCGCCGTCTCCCGGCTCACGAATTTCGAGTCGCTGGCGCCGGGAACTCCCGTTCAGATGACCTTCGACGGGCGGAATGCGACACTTACAGTATGAGTTTCTAATATACGTTCTGTCAATTCGATCGGAGCTTCTGCCTGAGTTTCACCCCAAGCGCCAAGGCCGCGAAACCAAATAATATTCCAATGCCGACAAAGCGGGAGGAGAGGCCGGCCATTGCGTCTCGCGATCGGAACGGGATAGTGGCGTCCATCACTCCCCGGGCGTCGACCGCCAAGGCATCGACGACACGACCGCGCTGGTCGATGACGCCGGAAATCCCGGTATTGGCGGCGCGCACGAGCGGTAGCCCTGTCTCCACGGCACGAACCTGAGCCTGCCGGAAATGCTGATACGGGCCGGGCGTATCGCCAAACCACGCATCATTTGTGACATTCACAATAATATCAGTTGACGCTAGGTCAACTGCCACAAGGTCAGGGAAGATGATTTCGTAACAAATAAATGGAAGTGCGCGGATACCGCCGGGCAATGCTATCGAATGCCTTTTGCTGCCGGAAGTGAAATCCATCGGGCCGGTGACGAGCTTTTCCAGTCCCAGCCTTCCCAGCCAGTCGGCGAAGGGAAGGTATTCTCCGAACGGGACGAGATGCACCTTATCGACGGCATCGACGATCTCGCCGCTATCGTCGATCGCCACGACGGAATTGTAGTAGCGCGTACCTTCCTGGCCGCCGGCGCCTTCGGAACGAACGGCGCCGGCGATCAATATCTGCCCGTCCGACAGCATCTCGCCCAGCGCCGCCAATGCATCCGGCCTGTCGGTGAACAGGAATGGCACCGAAGTTTCGGGCCACAAGATGAATTGCGGCTTTGTATCGCCGTCGGCCGGCGGCGCGCCACTCAAATCGACGATCGATCCGAAGATGCGGTCAGCGACGGCGGCGTCCCATTTTTCCGTCATGGCTATCGAGGGTTGCACGATGCGCACTGCCAGCGTGCGTTCGGGAGGCCCCATCGGCGCGGAAAGCCGGACATAGCCGAAGACGATGTGCGCAGCGACTATCAAAGCGGCCAGAGCGAAGCCCAACCGGGCGCCGCCTCCCCCGGCGAGCAAGGCAGGCATGGAAAAGACGAATACGGCAAGCGCATTCATGCCGATCAGGCCGACCACCGAAACGCTCTGCATGAGCAGAGGCACCGGCATGGCGGCATAGCCGATTGCGGCCCATGGAAAGCCGGTGAACAGGATCATGCGCAGCCATTCGGCGACGCCGAAGCCGAAGGCCAGCGCCGCAATGCGGCCGATATTGTTGCCCCAGAACAGGCGAGCCAGCGCCGCCGCAAATCCGTAGAACAAAGCCATAAGGACGGGAATGCCGACCACTGCCAGCGGCAGCGCCCAGGCGAAAGCCTCGGCCTCGACGAGAAGGGCGTTGCCGATCCACCACAGTCCGCCGAGAAAGTAGCCGAAGCCGAACCACCAGCCGATGGCAAAGGCTGGCGCCAGGCGCCTGAACAGCCCGGCTGGTCCGGAAACGGCTGCCCCGTCCAGCAGCCAGACCAACACCGGGAACGAAATGAAGCCGGCGGCAAAGAAATCGTAGGGCGCCTGGGCGAGCACCGCGAATGCGCCGGCAAGGAACGCTGCCAGGGCCCGACGCCACCCCCACAGCAAGATAATCCGCCCCGCCAGGCGCTCCATGCACAGCCCCTCGTCCCAGAATCACGCAGGCACGTTCTAACAGGACGGGGCTTCTGCTCCAAACCCCGGCGCTTGGAACAACCGACCGGCGTTCCAGGACAGGGCCGCACCGGCCTGGCGCCAAGATATGCCTCCTGACAGCGGGTTGTCAGGAGGCCTATGCGAATGTGCTGCTCAGGGATCGAGACCGCCGCGACAGTGGAATCCTTTTCTGGTCTCCAAACGTCGATAGTTCAGCGCTCATGTCGATTTGGGCCTCGCTCAAACGTCAATAGACGAGAGCCGCGGCCTGGAGCGGCCGCCACAACGGCCGAAGCACAAACGCCCGAAGCGGGCATGGAGTTTTGTCATGACTGCCCTGGCAGCCGAACCACAGGCGACACGACGCGAATGGATCGGCCTCGCGATCATCGCGCTTCCCTGCATGCTATATTCGATGGACTTGACCGTCCTCAACCTCGCCGTGCCGCAACTCAGCGCGGATCTGGCGCCGAGCGCCTCGCAGCTGCTCTGGATCGTCGACATATACGGTTTCATGATCGCCGGGTCGCTGATCACCATGGGCACGCTCGGCGACCGGATCGGCCGACGCCGACTGCTCCTGATAGGCGCCGTCGCCTTCGGCCTCGCCTCGGTGCTCGCCGCCTTCTCCACCAGCGCGGAAATGCTGATCGCGGCGCGGGCGATGCTCGGCGTAGCCGGCGCAACGCTTGCGCCTTCCACGTTGTCCTTGATCCGCAACATGTTCCTCGACCCGCGCCAGCGCACCGTGGCCATCAGCGTCTGGATCACCAGCTTTTCTGTCGGCGGAGCGCTCGGGCCGCTGGTCGGCGGCATCCTGCTCCAGTACTTCTGGTGGGGTTCGGTATTCCTGGTGGCAGTCCCGGTTATGGTTCTGCTCCTGGTACTCGGCCCGGTGCTGCTGCCCGAATATCGCGATCCGGAGGCCGGACGGCTCGATCTCTTAAGCGCCGCGCTGTCGCTGGCGGCAGTGCTGGCCGTGATTTTCGGCCTCAAGCAGGCGGCCGAGAACGGTTTCGGATCGCTGCCGGCTGTATCGATCCTGGCCGGACTGGTCCTCGGGCTCGTATTCCTGCGCCGTCAGCGGAAGCTGGCCGACCCGCTGATCGACCTTGCGCTTTTCCGGAGCCCGGCCTTCAGCACGTCGCTTGGCGTGAACATTTCGGTGTTCTTCGTGTTCTTCGGCTCGTTCCTGTTCATGGCACAGTATCTGCAACTGGTCATCGGCCTGCCGCCGCTGCAGGCGGGTCTTTGGTCGCTGCCGTCGACCATCGGCTTCATCGCCGTCACAATGTCGACGCCGGCGATCCTGCGCAGGGTTCGCCCAGCCTATGTGATGGGCGCCAGTCTTGTCGCCGCGGCCATTGGGTTCGGCGTCATGACGCAGATCGGCGGCGGCAATGGGCTGGCGGTGCTGGTCACTGCATCGATCATATTCTCGATGGGCCTCGCGCCGGTGATCACGCTCGCGACCGACATGATCGTCGGCGCAGCACCGCCCGAAAGGGCGGGCTCGGCGGCCGCGCTTTCGGAGACCGGCTCGGAATTCGGCGGTGCGCTCGGCATCGCGGTGCTCGGCAGCGTCGGCACGGCGATCTACCGGAGCCGCATGGCCGCCGATCTGCCGGGCGGCGTCGAGCCGGAACTGGCCGAGACGGTCAGGGACACGTTGGGCGGTGCGGTGGGAGTTGCCGAAGGCATGGCCGGCCACCTCGCCGGGCCACTGATCGAGGCTGCGCGCGACGCCTTCGTCCAGGGACTGCAGACAACCGCGGCGATCAGCGTCGTTGTTGCGCTGGTAGCAGCGGTTGCAGCGGTGATGATGCTGCGGCATATCGAGGTCGGTGCGGATCACGGCGAGTAGCGCGCGCTAGCACCTCCGGTTCGACAATCTCACCATGACGGCTGTGGCGGCGTCCTGCGGCTCAAAGCAGCCGCTCACCCGGCGGCGTGTCAGGCCTGTTCCGCCCTGACCGCGCGGCGGCGGCGGTCGCTCTTCTGGATGTTGACGATGCGTACGCGCTTGACCCGACGCGGGTCGGCGTCCAGCACGTGGAATTCGAAGCCCGGTATCGCCTGAACCACCTCGCCGCGCACGGGTACCCGGCCGAGCGTGTTGAAGATCATGCCGCCGATCGTGTCTACATATTCGCCATGCTCGCCGGCAGCGAAGTCGTTGCCGATCATCTTGGCGACGTCGTCGATCTCGGCCCTGGCGTCGACGACGAAGACGCCGTCGCCGGTCTCGGTGATCAGCGGCTCGTCCTCGTCATGCTCGTCCTCGATGTCGCCTACGACCATCTCGACGATGTCCTCCAGCGAAACCAGACCGTCAGTGCCGCCATATTCGTCGATGACCAGCGCCATCTGGGTGCGCGAAGCCTGCATGCGGGCCATGAGGTCGGAAGCCAGCATGGAAGGCGGCACGAACAGGACCGTGCGGATCAGGTTCAGTTCGCCGATGGTGCGGGAAAGATCGACATTGGCGAAATCGAGTTGAACCGGGGCGGGCTTCTTCGGCTGCCGGCCTTTCCGGGTGCGCGCAAGCTTGGTGATGTGAGCCAGCACGTCGCGGATGTGGACCATGCCGCGCGGGTCGTCGAGCGTCTCGGCATAGACCGGCATGCGCGAATGGCCGGATTGCTCGAACATTACCATCAATTCGCCGAGCGTGGTTGTGATCTCGACCGCCTCGACATCGGCGCGCGGCACCATGACGTCCTCGACGCGAACTTCGCGCAGCCGCAATATGTTGTGGAGCATGGCCCGCTCGGCGGGCGAGAAGGAAGCCGCGCCGGTTTCTATCTCGGCGAGCGCATCCGTCAGGTCGTCGCGGAGGCTCGATCCGTTGCGCGGCCTGAACAGGCCGGCGAGGCGCGCCAGCAGCGAAGGTCGTTCGGCGGGAGGTTCGGCGACTGCGCCATAGGCCGTACTGGGACTAGGTCCGTCTTCGGCGTTATCTGAGGGCGACTGGGTACCGCCTGCATCATTCCTGGCGGCGGTCTCGGGTATCTCGTTCATCATCGTCCGTCGGTTATCGTTCTCTGTTACGCGTAGGGATCGGGAATGGCAAGCCTCGCGAGCGCCCGGCGCTCCACCGCTTCCATCTCTTCCGCCTCTTCGCCGGTCTCGTGATCATAACCCAGCAGGTGCAGGAGGCCATGGATCAGGAGATGCGTAATATGATGCCGGACCTCCTTGCCTTCCAGTGCCGCCTCGCGGATCACGGTTTCGAAGGCGATCACAATATCGCCGAGCAGCGGCGGAAGAGGCGCGCCGCGTTTCGGCGAAAAGGCTGGAAACGACAGCACGTTGGTCGGCTTGTCCTTGCCGCGCCATTGGGCATTGAGTTGCTGGATATGGGCATCGTCGGAGAAGACGACGCTGAGTTCGGTGCCTTCCTCGGCGATTGCGCCCGTTTCGGCCATGGCCGCGGCGACCGCCTCATGCACCATGACTTCGAGCTCGGCCTCGGGCGCCCAGTCGCCGCCCTCGACCAGCAGATCGATCTCGACCGGAAGCGGCCCCGGCATGCCCCTTCCATTGGATTTTCCGTTCATGACGTCCGGCCGGTCAGTGTTCCGACACGTCGAGGCCGCGGGCGATCTTGCCGTCGCGGTCGTAGGCCTTGACGATCTCGGCGACCAGCGGATGGCGGACGACGTCGGTTTCGTTGAAGCGAACCGTCACCGCGCCAGTGACGCCGTCAAGGATGCGCAGCGCCTCGACAAGGCCGGACTTGGTGTTGGGCGGCAGGTCGATCTGCGTCGGATCGCCTGTCACGATCATGCGCGAATTCTCGCCGAGACGCGTCAGGAACATCTTCATCTGCATCGGCGTGGTATTCTGCGCCTCGTCGAGGATGACGGCGGCATGCGCCAGCGTGCGTCCGCGCATGAAGGCCAGCGGCGCGATTTCGATGACTTCGGCGGCGATCGCCCGCTCGACCTTGTCGGCCGGCATCATGTCGTAGAGCGCGTCGTAGAGCGGCCGCAGATATGGATCGACCTTCTCCTTCATGTCGCCGGGCAAGAACCCGAGGCGCTCCCCCGCCTCGACCGCCGGCCGCGACAGGATGATGCGCTCGACCATGCCGCGTTCGAGCAGCATGGCGGCGTGCGCAACCGCGAGATAGGTCTTGCCGGTACCGGCCGGACCGATGCCGAACACCAGTTCGGCGCGTTCCAGCGCCCGCATGTAGGCGTCCTGATTGAGTGAGCGGGCATAGATGGTGCGCTTGCGCGTCGCGATCTGCGCGGCGGCCATCTTGCCCTTGCGCTCCAGCGTCGGCAGCGTCAGCTGGTCGTCGGCGGCGATGGCCATCCGAACCGCGCCGTCCACATCGGACTGGCCGATGTCGGCCCCCTTCTGCAGGATGCCGTAGAGGTGGTCGAGCGCCCGGCGCGCCTGCTCGGCCACCGAGGAACTGCCCTTGATGGTGACCTGATTGCCGCGCGAATTGATGTCGACGCCGAGTTTCTGCTCAAGCCGCGCGAGATTCTCGTCGAACTGGCCGTAAAGGGCGCTGGCAAGCTTGTTGTTGTCGAAGGTGAGTACGATGTGCGCCATGTCGGAGGCCCCGGAGGGCGGGTTCTTCAGGTCTGCAGTAGCGCTCAACCGTCTCTCCTCATCCGTGCCGGTCAAGCCGGCTGCGCGAACAGGCTGGCTTTTCCAACCCTGATGATTCGCGCCTTTACAATGTCACCGATTTTGCCGGCGGTTTCATCAAGAATAACCGGCTGAAGCCAGGGAGACCGGCCGACGATCTGGCCGGCCTGGCGCCCGGGCTTTTCGATCAGCGCATCGATCGTCCTGCCAACGAGGCTAACGGCGAAACTGCCCTGCTGTTCCATCAACAGCGCTTGCAGGCGCTGCAGCCGCTCGTCCTTCACGTCCTCGGCGATCTGAGCCTTCATTTCCGCGCCCGGAGTGCCGGGCCGCGGCGAATATTTGAACGAGAAAGCCTGGGCGTATCGCACGTCGCGGACGAGCTGCATCGTCGCCTCAAAATCGGCATCCGTCTCGCCGGGAAAGCCGACGATGAAGTCGCCGGACATGGCGATGTCGGGCCGTGCGGCGCGGATGCGGTCGATCAACCTGACGTAGTCGGCCGCTGTATGGCGGCGGTTCATGGCTTTAAGGATGCGGTCCGAGCCCGACTGCACCGGCAGGTGCAGATATGGCATCAGCGCGGGCAGGTCGCGATGGGCGATGATCAACGCATCGTCCATGTCGCGCGGATGGCTGGTCGTGTAGCGAAGCCGCGCCAGGCCCGGTATCTCGGCGAGCCGGAAAAGCAATCGGCCGAGGCCCCATTCCTGGCCGTCGGGGCCTTCTCCATGCCAGGCGTTGACGTTCTGGCCGAGCAGCGTCACCTCGCGCACACCGGCCTCGGCCAGCCTTTCCGCCTCGGCGACGATCTGGGCGACGGGGCGCGAGACCTCCGAGCCGCGCGTATAGGGCACTACGCAGAATGTGCAGAACTTGTCGCAGCCTTCCTGCACGGTGAGGAAGGCGGTGACGCCGCGCTTGATGATCTCGGTGCGCGCCGTATTCGGCAGATGCTCGAACTTGTCCTCGAGCGCGTAGTCGGTCTCGACGATCTTTTCGCCGCCACGGGCCCTTTTCAGCGCTTCCGGCAGCCGGTGATAGGTCTGCGGCCCGATCACCAGATCGACGGCCGGCGCGCGGCGAATGATCTCGCGGCCCTCTGCCTGGGCGACGCAGCCGGCGATGCCTATCAGCATCTCGCGGCCGGTAGCAGCCCGCTCCGCCTTGATCTCGCGTATGCGTCCGAGTTCGGAATAGACCTTTTCGGCGGCCTTCTCGCGTATGTGGCAGGTGTTGAGCAGCACGAGGTCGGCGTCGCCGATCTCGCTCGTCGGGGAATAGCCGTCCGCCGCCAGCGCATCGGTCATGCGCTGGGAATCGTAGACATTCATCTGGCAGCCATAGGTTCTGACAAAAACCTTCTTCGCCGCCGGAGAAGCCGCAACGGCCTCGTCCGACATGCTGTCCGCCGTCGCTTGAGAGATGTCGTTCAAATCCATGCGGGGCTTCTAACGCCTTTCAGTGGCAAAAAACAGACGATTCTGCCCGCATCCTTTCATCGCGGGCTGCGCAGCGCATCCTGCATCATCGCGCCGACGCGCTGCTCGACAAGCTTAGCGGCTGCCTTGCGGCTGGTGCCAGCCGAGAATTCGACCGGTTCGCCGAAGCGGACTTCAACGTCAATCGCGCCCTCGGCGAGCAGCTCGCCGATATGCGGCGCCAGGTCCTGATCGCCCATCCACGCCGCTACGCGACGGTGCTGGCGGCCCATCGGCAGGCCGTGCAGTCGCGTATAGACTATCGCGACCGGCTGGATGAACACATGTTCGACCGTGCCTTCGCCGATCGCCATCGCTGCCGCGCCGAAAAGCGTGCTCTTGAACGGCAGCAGCAGATTGCCATCGCCGGTCGAGCCTTCGGCAAACAGCACCATCACGTCGTTTCGCGCGAGGCGCGCGGCGATCTCGCTGGCCTGCTCGCCGGATTTGCGCTTGCGCTCACGCTCGATGAACACCGTGCGCTGAAGCTTCGACAGCCCACCGATCAGCGGCCAGCCGGCCATCTCGGATTTCGCAATGAAGGACACGTCCACGATGGAGCCGAGCACCATGATGTCGGTCCAGGAAACATGGTTGGAGGCGAGCAGCAGCGGACGCTTTTCCGTCATTGCCCCGCTCACATGAACCCGGAATCCGAGCGCGGCGAGGATCATCCGGTGCCAGATGCGCAGGACCAGGTTTTCGCGGTAGAGCCCCGTCTTCATCGAAAGGAGTTGAAGCGGCACGAGGATGAGAGTCGATACGGCGACAAACAGCAGCGCGACAAAAATGCGGGTCCTGCCGATCATCGCCGCCCCCGCAAAACCCTGCCGGCTAGCGGAGGTCGCGGCGCATGACAAGCGCGCCTCGGTTGGACTGGTAATAGCCCGGCCGCCTGCCGACCTCCCGAAAGCCCATGCGCCGGTAGAGCGCGATCGCACCTATATTGGTCTCGTCGACTTCGAGGAACAGCGCCTCGGCGCGCTGCGCGTGCAGTTCGCGCAGCACCGCGTCGAGCAGTTGCCAGCCCAGCCCTTGGCGGCGGTGCCCGCGCGCGACGGCGACCGTCAGTATCTCACCTTCTCCGGCGACCAGCCGCGCCAGCACGAAGCCGACCGGGTACTCATTGCCATGTCCGATCTCGCGCGCCGCATAGCCGAAAACCGTGTCCTGCTCGAGCAGCGCCTCGAATTCGACGTCGGACCAGGGACGCACGAAGTCCTCCTGGTGGAGGTGGGCGATTGCCGCACTGTCGGCGACGGTCAGCGGGTCCAGCGAATATTCCCGGCGGCGCGGCGTGATGAAGGGTATGCGCATTGGCTAACTGCCGCTCCTCGGCAAGATAAAGCCCGCCTGCGGCTTGGCGTCCGGCTCGCGCAGATAGACGGGCGCCGGCTTGTCGTCTGCGCCCTTCTTTGCCGCAACGCGCGCATAGATCGCGATGTCGGCGGTGGCGCCGAGCGGCCCGGTGTCGAACGCATGCGACGGAACTGCATCCGCGATCAACTTCGCAGCCGTGCCTGCGAGTACTGGTGAGAATTCCGTCGCCAATTCCGCCGCCTGAGACAAGGTCATCACGGCGGGAGCATACAGCGTCCCTCCCAATCCATCGTAAACGGCGGCCTGGATTTCACCGCGCCCGCCGTCGAGCGCGCTAAGCACGTTGCGTGTGCCGAATTTATCCCGCGCCTCCGCCGCCAGCGCTTCCAGCGTGGTGACGCCGATTGCCGGGATTTTCAGCGCCAGCGCGAAGCCGCGCGCTGCCGAAACGCCAACGCGCACACCGGTGAACGAGCCTGGCCCGACCGAGACGGCAACCGCGCCGAGGTCAGGGAAAGCGCTTCCGGCATTTTTCAGCGCATCGCCAACCATGCTCATCAACTGCTCTGCATGGCCCTTGCCGAGGTCGAGCACCGAGCGGCCGAGTTCCCGGTTCGCCTGCACGTCGTAGACGCAAGCGGCGCACAGGCTTGCCGAGCAATCGATGGCGAGGAGGTTCATGGGGCACCCGCAGATGTGGGTTTTGCTAACGCCGTCATGGTTCTAGTTTATCACAGGCGCATTGAGCGCTGCGATCCAGCCATCACCCCACCCTCTCCATGACCTTCAGTTCCAGCCTGCGCGCGTGCAGCACCGGCTCGGTATAGCCGTTGGGCTGGGCGCGGCCCTTGAAGACGAGGTCGCATGCGGCGCGGAAGGCGATCGAATTGTCGAAATCCGGCGCCATCGGCCGGTAGAGCGGATCGCCCTCGTTCTGGCGGTCGACCACGTCGGCCATGCGCTTCATCGTCTCCATCACTTGCGTCTCCGTGCAGACGCCGTGATGCAGCCAGTTGGCAATGTGCTGAGAGGAAATCCTGAGCGTAGCGCGGTCCTCCATCAGGCCGATATCGTTGATGTCGGGCACCTTCGAGCAGCCGACGCCCTGATCGATCCAGCGCACGACATAGCCGAGGATGCCTTGCGCGTTGTTGTCGAGCTCGTGCTGGATTTCCTCCGGCGTCCAGTTCGGCCGAACGGCGACCGGCACGGAAAGTATATCGTCGAGCTTGGCTTTGGGTCGGTTCTTCAGGCCTTCCTGCACCGCCTGGACGTCGACCTTGTGATAGTGCGTCGCATGCAGCGTGGCGGCCGTCGGCGACGGCACCCATGCCGTATTCGCGCCGGCCTTGGGGTGGGCAATCTTCTCAACCAGCATCGCCGCCATCAGATCGGGCATCGCCCACATGCCCTTGCCGATCTGGGCATGGCCGGAAAGGCCGCATTCAAGCCCGATGTCGACATTCCAGGCTTCGTAGGCAGAAATCCATGCCGCCTGCTTCATGTCGCCCTTGCGGATCATCGGGCCAGCTTCCATCGAGGTGTGGATCTCGTCGCCGGTGCGATCGAGGAAACCGGTGTTGATGAACACGACCCGTTCCTTCGCCGCGCGGATGCACTCCTTGAGGTTGACGGTGGTGCGGCGCTCCTCGTCCATGATGCCCATCTTGAGCGTATTGGGCGCCATGCCGAGGACCGCCTCGACACGCGAAAAAATCTCGACGGCAAAGGCTACTTCCTCCGGCCCATGCATCTTCGGCTTGACGATATAGACCGAGCCGGCGCGGGAATTTTTTCGCCGGCCGTTCGGGCCGACGTCATGCAGCGCGATGAGGCCGGTGATCACCGCATCTATGATGCCTTCCGGAACCTCATTGCCGTCGCGGTCGAGAATCGCCGGGTTGGTCATCAGGTGGCCGACATTGCGGACCAGCATCAGCGACCGGCCGGGCAACGTCAGTTCGCCGCCATCGGGGGCCGTGTAGGTCCGGTCCGGATTGAGCCTGCGGACGAAAGTCTTGCCGCCTTTTTCTATCTCCTCTTCCAGGTCGCCCTTCATCAGGCCGAGCCAGTTGCGATAGGCGAGAACCTTGTCTTCCGCATCGACCGCCGCGACCGAATCCTCGCAGTCCTGGATCGTCGTCAGCGCCGATTCCAGGATCACGTCGGAAATGCCAGCGGGATCGGTCTTGCCGATGGCGCTGGAACGGTCGATGACGATCTCGATATGCAGGCCGTTCTTCTTCAGGAGGATCGCCGAGGGAGCACCTGGCTCACCGCGGTAGCCGGCGAACTGCGCCGGGTCGGCAAGCGCGATCTGCTGCAACTCCTCCTCGCCGTCGCCCACGGAGCGCTGGGCCGGTGTGCCCGCGCCGATAACGAGAGCGCCGTCGGCCACTTCGAGCTTCGCCGCCGCGCTCCATGAGGCGCCATCGAGGGGGGCCACCTCGTCGAGGAAACTGCGCGCCCAGCCAATGACTTTCGCGCCGCGTCCCGGATTGTAGCCCTTGCCCCGTTCGGCGCCGTTCTCCTCCGAAATCGCATCAGTCCCGTAAAGCGCGTCATAAAGCGAGCCCCAGCGGGCATTGGCGGCGTTCAGCGCGTAGCGCGCATTCATTACCGGCACGACCAGTTGCGGCCCGGCAACGACGGCGATTTCCGGATCGACATTTTCTGTCGTCACCTGAAAATCCGGTCCCTCGGGCAGGAGATAGCCGATCTCTTCAAGAAATCGTCTGTAGGCGGCCATGTCGACCGGCGCGCCGTTTTCCCGGTGCCAGAGATCGATGCGCTCCTGGATGTCGTCGCGCTTCTTTAGCAAAGCGCGGTTTTTCGGAGCGAGATCGTGGACGATCGCGGAAAAGCCGGCCCAGAAGGCGGCGGCGTCGACGCCTATTCCGGGCAGCGCCTCGCGCTCCACGAAATCAAGCAGCGGGCGCGCGATCCGCAAACCGGCGATCTCGACCATATCCGTCATCACTTCTTCTCCAAAAAGGCGCTCGGGCATCATGATTTTCGCGCCTTTGACCATGCCGGGCGGAACGGGTCAATTCACCCTAAGTTCCGGATGCGCAGGATAGCGCAAGGACCTAGCCCGTGGACAAATCCGCCGGCCTAGACCGCAATGCGGGGGCGGCCGGTGGCGACGGCGAGAATCTGCGCCTCGATGAACATGCGGTGGCCCTCGACCGTCGAGGTGCGGAACTCGCGAAGCACCTCGATCTCGGCCGTGTCGGTGCCGGCGGCGCGGGCGCGCAAGGCGGCGATCTCGCGCACGTCCGCCTCGGCGACCGCGATCGCCTCGGCCTCGTTCGTAAAATCGCGGACGGTGTCGCCCGACGAAACCCGGAACAGCCCCTCCTTGGGCTGGCTGACGCCCGCCTCGGCCGAGACGCGAACCTGGCCGACCACGGCGCCGAGCGCATTGGCGACGTCGGTGTCGTCCGGCACCACGCATTCATTGCCGACCAGTTGCGGTAGCCCGGCATAATGCAGCGGCGCCGACGCGCCGAGGCCGATCACCGGTCGGTCTAGCGCGACGGTGAGCCGGGCGATGCCTTCATGGCCGTCGACCGAGCGCTGCACCAGCGCGTGCGCGACGGTAGCCGCACCGTCGAGCCCGTCTTCGGCGAAGGCGGTCTCGAGGATCACCTCGGCCGACCAGCGGGTGAGCGCGGCAAGAACGCGCTCCGACAGAGCCTCCGGGCTCGCCGCGATGGGCTGGCCGCGGCCGTCGCGCTTGCGGGCGAAGAGTTCCGCGCCGAGGCGGGCGGCGGCGACGTCCCAATTCGCCTGTTTCCCCAGCGTATGGGCCGCATCGGAGGGCGTGAAGCCGACGACATGCACCAGCCCCCGCGCGACGAGACGGTTGAGAGTGGCATTCTGCGCATTGGAGGTGAGCACGGCGTCGAGCGGCAGGGGCACAGCGCCAATCATCTCGTAAAGCTTGGATTCCGGCCCCGAAAGGCCGGCGGCCAGCCGTTCCGGCACGCCGGTTCGCATGGCAAAGCGGCCGTCCAGGCGGCCGGAATTGGGCGCGCGCAGCTGCCGCTCGAGCTGGCCGGTGACCGCCTCGCCATGCACCATGCCGGCGAGCGCCAGCGGCACGAGGCGGCGGGGGCCGAGCAGGAGGCGCGGCCTGAGCCCGCCATCCTCCAGCGCCACTTCCGAATCGCCGCCGAGGCCGAAGGTGCGCATGGCGACCGCCTCGACCATGGTGCGGAAGCCGCCGACGGTGGCGCCTTCCGGATCGAGGCGCGGCCGGCCCTTGTCCAACACGGCGACGTCGGTGGTGGTGCCGCCGATGTCGGAGACGATGGCATCGTCGAGCCCGGTCATGTGGCGGGCGCCGACGAGGCTGGCGGCGGGGCCGGACAGAATCGTCTCGATCGGCCTCGCGCGCGCGAAGGCGGCGGAGACCAGCGCGCCGTCACCGCGCACGACCATCAATGGGGCCTTTATGTTGCGATCGGAGAGAAAACCTTCGGTGGCGGCGACGAGGCGGTCGATCATCGAGATCAGCCGGGCGTTGAGGAGCGTGGTCAGCGCCCGGCGCGGGCCGCCGAGTTTTGCCGAAAGCTCGTGGCTGGCGGTGACGGGGAGGCCGGTTTTTTCGCGGATGAGATCGCGGGCGGCGATCTCGTGCGCCGGGTTGCGCGTGGCGAAATAGGCGCAGACCGCAAAGCCCGAGACGCCCTTGGCCAGTTCCGGCAGCGCTGCTTCCAGCTCCTCCAGCATCAGCGGCTTGGCGTTGCCGTGGACATCGTGGCCGCCGCCGCAGAACACCACCGGGTCGGTGCCGAGCGCGGCCTTCAGCCCGTCGCGGGCGAGGTCGGCCTCGGAAAAGCCGATCATCACCAGCGCCACGCGCCCGCCCTGCCCCTCGACCAGGGCGTTGGTGGCGAGCGTGGTCGACATCGACACGAGCTTGATCGCCGCCGGGTCGACCTTCGCCTTTTCCAGCACCGCGTCGACCGCGCCGGAAATGCCGACCGCCAGATCGTGGCGGGTGGTCAGCGACTTCGCCTTGGCGAGAACGCTGCCCCGGTCTTCCGCCCCTTTTTGGCCGCCGGCCTCCGACCACAGCACGGCGTCGGTGTAGGTGCCGCCGGTGTCTATGCCCAGGAAGAGGGGGCCGAGGACGGGCGGCGTGGCGGGCGCGGCTTTTCGGGCGTTCATTTCGGGCGGGGCGTTCCGGTCATTCGTCCGCGCCCTTTAGACCATCGCCGCCCGGCAGGCTAGCCGCGCCCGGTGGGCCAGGGGCAGTGCCTCAGCGTCGTCCCTCGACCTTCGTCATCCTCGGGGCTTGACCCGAGGATCCATGCCGTGATGGTTCGGACGACTGAGGCGGCGCAGGATGGGAAGGGGCGCGGGCCTGGACACGGCTTGTTCTGGCCCGCAGGAGCGCTGCCGCAACGGTACGGCATGGATCCTGGGGTCGCGCTCCGCTTCGCTGCGCTTGCCCCAGGATGACGAAAGGAGGGGAGTCGCTCGTCACGACAGGGGCGATACCGGCCGGGGCGCTTTATCTCTCCCCTTGCGGGAGAGAAAGCGATTTCAACATCTTAGCCGGAGCAAAGCGGAGGCTAAGTGTTAGAAATCGCAAGAGAGGGGCAATCTGTTTTCACGCTTCAAAGCCCCTCTCTTGCGTTTTCCAAGCACTTGCTCGGGGACAAGCCCGCTCGCAAATGCAGGAAAACGCTTTCTCCCCCGCAAGGGGGGAGATGGCAGGCGCCTCACCCCGCCGTGTCGAGCCAGATCGTCACCGGCCCGTCATTGACGAGCGAGACCTTCATCTCCGCGCCGAAGATGCCGTTGGCGACCGCGACGCCGTGCGAGGCGATCTCTCGCGAAAAATGCTCGTAGAGGCGCTTGCCCTCGTCGGGCGCGGCGGCGGTGGAGAAGCCGGGACGGTTCCCCTTCGTCTCGGCGGCCAGCGTGAACTGGCTGACGACCAGGCACCCGGCGCCGGTGTCGAGCAGCGAGCGGTTCATGCGGCCGGCGTCATCGCGAAAAATGCGCAGATTGACGACCTTGCGCACCAGCCATTCGGATTCCTTCTCCCCGTCGCCCTGCATGGCGCAGACCAGCACCAGAAAGCCGGGGCCGATCTCGCCAATGGTTTGCCCGTCGATGGCGACGGAAGCGGAGGAGACACGTTGGATGAGCGCGCGCATTTGAGACGGAATAAGAGATCGGCGGGTCGCGGGGAAGCACCTTCCCTTCTCCCCTTGTGGGAGAAGGTGCCTGAGCGAAGCGAAGGCGGATGAGGGGTGTTGGACGGAGCGCCGACGCCTCATTCCTTCCAGCACCCCTCATCCGACCTCACCGTCGCTCCGCTCGGTTCGGCCACCTTCTCCCACAAGGGGAGAAGGGAGGGGCTATTTCGCCGGCGCCTCATAGACCTTGGCCCAGCGCCTGGCGCTCTCGGCGTGCAGTTCCTGGACGACGGGGTGGACCTTGCCGCTGGCGGCTCTCGACAGGCGGCGAAATTCCTCGGGCGACAGCACGACGGCCTCGCCGCTGCACACGCACCGGCTCGGTCTGCGCCATGTTGATCAACTCGCCGAAGCGATTCCTGGCGTCGGTGGTGGAGATGTTTTCATGGGAAAAGGGTAGCTGAATTGGCTAATGGGCAAGTTCGGAATGGCGAATTTGCCACGCATGCCCGCTCAAGCGTCTCAGTCGGGCGACGAGGCGTTGAGGAACGCAAGTCAATCCTGCTTCCTCTCAAAAAAATCATCGAACAATCTTCCCCAGTCGTCCACTTGCTTACCATCAAGCTTTTTTATCTCCTGGGACAACAGCTTTCTTTTGACTGCGATGGCCAAAGGCACTTTCCATCCCTTCTCCAGAGTGTGCCCCGACGAGGCGGCCCATTTCTCGATTTGCGGCACAATCGGTGATGATGCTTTATGTACGTCTTCGAAGGAATTTTCGAGCCGAATTTCCCGATCTACCACCGCAACAAACAAATCTGGCGGTACAATATCCTCGATTTCCGCGCCTTCAAAGCCAACATATTCCGCTATGTTTAGTATTCTCTTTTCAACACCTTTGTACAGTTCCTGCTTCAACTCTTTGGCAGCACTCCGACCGACGGTATCATCATCGAGCAAAACGATCGGTAGCTGATCGTCCCGCCCAAGCAATATGCTCGAAATTACTTTAACGCTCTTCGCCCCGCCGCTTGGCGGGAAAACCAATTCTTTTGGAGGCGCAATTCGCCCAGCGCCAATAAGCAGGGTCTTGATCGCTGAAAGAATGTATTGATCTGACGGTCCTTCCACAATGACCGGTTCGCAGCCGATCAATAAGCTTTCCGCAACGTGGAGGTTTAACGCAGAACTCAAAGCGTATGACGCACCGGGCTGACTTTTCCTTGACTCGCCTTCGTTTAAATTGCCTGTAGCCTTCGTGGAACCATTCTCCGAGACGTAAACTTTTCGAGCCTGATCCAAGTTATCGGCATCGACCAAAAATGGCGAATGCGTTGTGAAGATTATCTGATTGGTAGTTGCAAGGTTTACAAAGAAGCTTGAAAGATTTTTTTGAGCTAGAGGATGAAGCGATAGGCCAGGTTCGTCAAGCAGAAGGAAAGCATCCTTGTGCTCCCCTTCGCTTTCTACCAAGAACACCAAATAAAAACTTAGGAACCACTGAAGGCCAGTGCTACGCCCTTCTAGCTCCACCTCTTCCGGCCTGCGGTCATCGCTCACCCAAATCCGAAAATGGTCGCCGTCTGCTTCAAATCGGAATCGATAGTCGCCTTGCTTCCACCAATCCTTAAACTTGGAAGTTAGCTTAGTACCGGCAGATTGCAAAAGAATCGAGCGCTCTTTCCTTTTTTTTATTTATTGCTTCGATTTCGGCCTCAGTTGGTTTCCGATTTGGGTCAGCTGGATCTTTGAAGTCTCGCCCAAGCTCCAGTATCTCTTTTGGATCTAATCCAACAAAGCTGAACAAGACCTTTAGCGTTCTAGCCTTGGCAGCCTCTTTCGCGCCTAAGCCGGTCCGCGTTAGATTATCAACTACATGAGGAAGATAAATCTCCGAATCGAGATTCCCGTAGTTTGAATAATAGAGAAAGACGGGCAGTCTGGGCTTTATCGCTTCCCATGCACCTTCCACTGCTGTGGGCGCCGGTCGATTAAATATGTTATACACGTTCTCAAATTCGGCATTCGCCTGAGCAAGACGAGGATGAATAGCGCTCGTCTTTGCATGAGAGTCATTATATAGATTGAATATTTCTTGGTATAAATTTTCAAATTCTGCTGAAGTTACCCTGTCCTTAATTCCAGATTTAATATGATCTATCGTGGTTAGGCATTTTTCCTTTAATCCGCTCTCTGCAGCCAGCTCCTTTGCCTCTTTAATGCCTGCACTAAGACTTACGAGTTCTTTCACAATAGGGCTGGAGTCAATTGATTTTGGTGGCGCAGCATCTGGAAAGCTCCAAATGAATCCGTCTCCATAATTCTTCCAAATGTGTAACCTTCTAACCTGTTCCGGGCTATAACCGGTTAAGGACGAAAATTCTTTTGCAAATTCTTGGAGATCGAACTCTGCCTGAACGAATCTGTAGCCAGTTGGGTTAGCCCGAATTGCACCGTAGTTATTTTTCGGAAAGTCGGCTGTCGGTTCAATTCCACCTTCCTTTGCCGGGTTCAGTTTCCATAGAGGCAACAAAAGATTTGTCTTGCCGGACTCGTTCACACCAACAAACGCGGTAACGTCGTCTACGTCGATCCAACCGCTGTCGTCCACGGATCGGAAATTGGTTACGCGATACCTGAGCAGCTTCATCGCTTAATCCCCCCACAACGATTGCGCGATTATCGCCCGATTCGGTTAGAACACAAATCCACGCAGGATAGCAAAATGCACTGCACCAAGAGTGCCTAATGACGGCTATGAAGACCTCGGCGCATCAGTAGCCCTCATGGTGAGCCCGTCGAACCACGAGGGCGCTGGCACAAGCCCCTCATTTGCGATTTCCGGCACTTGGCCTCGCGAAATGCTCGGCTAAGATGTTGAAATCGCCCTCTCCCCCTTTCGGAGCAGATAGCGCTGCACCGCCGTCCGCGCCAGGATGCCAACGCCCGAGATTGCGGCGAGACTCGGATCGCCCCGAGTCCTCCAAATTTTTTGGCGCAAATCTATCCACACCCCTCCGCGCCGCCCCCATACTACGTCCGCCCGAAACAGGAGTGCGTGATGGGACGATTTGAGTGGATGGGGGAGATAAACCGTCACCGGTACGTGCTGGAGCACATACTGGCGCTCCTTCTCCTCATGGCGTCGCTGGCCGACCATGCGGCCGGCCTGCCCTTGCGCCGTCGCCGCACCGTGCTCGAAATTCTAGGCCGAGGCGAGGCCGAGGCGCGTGCTTTTGTCCTCGGCATGGCGACCGGCGCGCCGGCATGCGGCGGCGATGTCGCGCCGGAGCCGGCGCCGCTCGATGACGCCGCTAACCTGGCGGCGGGTTTGCGGGTGCTGGCGCTGGCGCTGGGCGTCCTTTTGGCGCAGGCCCGGCGCGTCGCCGTCGAGGCCGGGCCGCGAGCCGGTCTGTCGCCGCCCAAGCCGGCCGGATCGGCCCGCCCGTGGCGGGAGGCCCCGGCGCTTCCCGCGCCCGATACATCGTGAGGCACACCTGAACGGCGACGGCTTCTCGAAAACCTGGCGAAAAGACTTGCGCCGCCGGGAACGCGATGCCGCGCCCTATCTCCCCGCAAGGGGGGAGATAAAGGCGCTTAGCTATCCCCCATCTTCAGCGCTTCGATGAACGCCGCCTGGGGGATGTCGACCTTGCCGAACTGGCGCATGCGTTTTTTGCCCTCTTTCTGCTTTTCGAGGAGCTTGCGCTTGCGGGTGACGTCGCCGCCGTAGCATTTGGCCGTCACGTCCTTGCGCAGGGCGGAGATGGTTTCTCGGGCGACGATGCGGCCGCCGATCGCCGCCTGGATCGGGATCTTGAACATGTGCTGCGGGATCAGCTCCTTCAGCTTCTCGCACATTGCGCGGCCGCGCTTTTCGGCCGCCGTGCGGTGGACCAGCATGGAGAGCGCGTCGACCGGCTCGTCATTGACCAGGATCGACATCTTGACCAGGTCGCCCTCGCGGTAGTCGGTGAGCTGGTAGTCGAAGGAGGCGTAGCCCTTGGAGATCGACTTCAGCCGATCATAGAAATCGAACACCACCTCGTTGAGCGGCAAATCGTAGATGAGCATTGCGCGCTTGCCGACATAGGAGAGGTCGGCCTGGACGCCTCGCCTGTCCTGGCAGAGTTTTAGGATCCCGCCGAGATAATCGTCGGGGGTCAGGATGGTGGCGCGGATCCACGGCTCCTCGATCGAGGCGATCTTGACGAGGTCGGGCATGTCGGCCGGGTTGTGCAGCTCCTTCACGGAGCCGTCGATCAGGTTCATGCGGTAGACGACCGAGGGCGCGGTGGCGATGAGGTCGAGGTTGAATTCGCGCTCCAGCCGCTCCTGGATGATTTCGAGGTGGAGCAGGCCCAAAAAGCCGCAGCGGAAGCCGAAGCCGAGCGCGGCGGACGTCTCCATCTCGAAGGAGAAGCTGGCGTCGTTGAGGCGCAGCTTGCCCATGGCGGCGCGCAGATCCTCGAAATCGGCGGCGTCGACCGGGAACAGGCCGCAGAAGACCACGGGCTGCGCCGGCTTGAAGCCGGGGAGCGCGGCGGCGGTCGGGCGCTTGTCCTCGGTGATGGTGTCGCCGACGCGGGTGTCGGCCACCTCCTTGATCGAGCCGGTGAGGAAGCCGAACTCGCCGGGGCCGAGCTCGTCGACGGTGACCATTTTCGGCGTGAAGACGCCGGTGCGCTCGACCAGGTATTTGGCGCCGGTCTCCATCATGCGGATGGTCTGGCCCTTCTTCAGGCGGCCGTCGATGACGCGGACGAGGACGATGACGCCGAGATAGGTGTCGTACCAGCTGTCGACCAGCATGGCCTTGAGCGGCGCGTCGATGTCGCCCTCGCGCGGCGGCGGAAGCTGGTTGACGATCGCTTCCAAGACGTCGGGAATGCCGAGGCCGGTCTTGGCGGAGATGTAGACGGCCTGGGAGGCGTCGAGGCCGATGACTTCCTCGACCTGCTCCTTGATGCGCTCGGGCTCGGCGGCGGGCAGGTCGATCTTGTTCAAGACCACGACGATCTCGTGGTTGTTGTCGATCGCCTGGTAGACATTGGCCAGCGTCTGCGCCTCCACCCCCTGCGAGGCGTCGACGACGAGCAGAGAACCCTCGCAGGCCGAGAGCGAGCGCGACACCTCGTAGGCGAAGTCGACATGGCCGGGCGTGTCGATGAGGTTGAGGATGTAATCCTCGCCGTTCTTGGCGCGGTATTTCAGGCGGACGGTCTGCGCCTTGATGGTGATGCCGCGCTCGCGCTCGATGTCCATGGAATCGAGCACCTGCTCCTTCATGTCGCGCAGCTCGAGCCCGCCGGTCGACTGGATCAGGCGGTCGGCAAGCGTCGACTTGCCGTGGTCGATATGGGCGACGATGGAGAAATTGCGGATGTGGGAAAGCGGCGTTGTCATGCGCGCGCCTTTAGCAGGGGCGGTGCGGTGCGGCAAGCGCGGCGCTTTGGCAGGCTCGGGACAGGCGCTTTGGCAGGCTCAGCCCTTCGACAGGCTCATCCTTCGACAAGCTCAGGATGAGGGACGGCGCGGCAACCGCAGATCGTATTGGTTGTATTTCAAGCACTAATGCAATCTATAGTTGACTTTCCGTTTGGGAAGGAACACCATGGCTGCGGGGTTGGACATCGGTCCAGGGGAGCGGTCGCGTGCAGGGGTCAACCGCCTATGCGGATCTGGAAAACGCGCTGCCGGGCGGCGGCGACGGGCGGATCACGATCGCGGTGCTGGACGGGCCGGTGGACCTTGCGCATCCCTGCTTTGCAGGCGCGCGGCTGACCGAACTGCAGACGCTGGCGGCGGGCAGCGGCGGCGGGCGGGCGCTGGCGCACGGCACGCATGTCGCCAGCGTCATCTTCGGCCAGCCGGGCAGCGCGGTGCGGGGCATCGCATCGGCCTGCCGCGGGCTGATCGCGCCGATCTTCTCCGACGCGGGCGGCGGGCTGACATGCTCGCAGCTCGACCTGGCGCGGGCGATCCTCTCTGCGGTCGAGCACGGCGCGCACATCATCAACATCAGCGGCGGACAGCTTACGCCGTCGGGCCTGCCGGAGCCGATGCTCGCGCAGGCGGTGGAGACCTGCCTCAGGCGCAACGTGCTGATCGTGGCGGCGGCCGGCAATGACGGCTGCGACTGCCTGCACATTCCGGCGGCGGCGCCCTCGGTGCTGGCGGTCGGCGCGATGGACCATGACGGCGCGCCGCTCGCCTCCAGCAATTGGGGCGCGGCCTATCTCGCGCAGGGCGTGCTGGCGCCGGGCATGGCGGTTATCGGCGCGGCGCCCGGCGGCGGCACGGTTTCGAAGAGCGGCACGAGCTTCGCCACGCCATACGTCTCGGGCGTCTGCGCCCTGCTCGCGGCGGCGCAATTGGCGAGGGGCGAAGCGCCCGACCCGCACGGAATTCGCGCAGCGGTCCTGCGCAACGCGAAACCCTGCCCGGAAGGCGCAGCCATGGGCTGCGAAAAGTTCCTGGCCGGCAGCATCGATATCGAAGCAACCATCAGAGACCTTGGAGGGGGACACGACATGAAGACCGAGATGGATATATTCGCCGACCGGGACATGGTCTCGCAGGCGCCCGCCGAAGCCTTCCGACCGTCGGCGATCGCACCTTCGGCGGCGGGCGGAGCGATCGCGATGTCGAGCGAGGACGCGCCGGAAACGGCGGAGGAGTTTGCACAGCCCGCTGGCGTGACCGCATCCGGACAGATCGAGCCGTCGGATTGCGGCTGCAGTTGCGGCGGCGCGGGCAAGAAGAACGGCGGGGAGCACAAAGACTGCGGATGTGGGTGCGGCGGCAAGGGCGGCGAGGCCAAGAAGCCGCAGCTCGTCTATGCGCTCGGCAAGCTCGGCTACGATTTCGGCACCGAGGCGCGCCGGGATTCACTGGCGCAGGCCATGACCGGCGAGGCCAACAATCCGCTGCTGCCGAACCACCTGCTCGCCTATCTCGACGCCGCTCCCTATGACGCGTCCGCGGTGATCTGGACGCTCAATCTCGACGCTACGCCGATCTACGCCATCGTCCCGATGGGGCCCTTCGGGGCCGACGCCTATGTGCGCCTGCGCGAGGCGCTCCGGGCGCAACTCAACGAGGGCGTCGAGCTGATCTCGGTACCGGGCGTGATATCCGGCAGCATGCGGCTGCAATCCGGCCAGATAGTGCCGATCATCGTGCCGGCGATCCGCGGCATGTATAGCTGGGCGACGCAGCCGCTGGTCACGCATGTGCTTGGCGCTGTGCCCAAGGCGGCGGCGGAGCGCGAGACCTATGAGAGGTTCTCGGCGGGGCTCAGCAACTTCCTCGACCGCGTCTATTACGACCTGCGCAACCTGGGCGTCACCGGCGAGGAGCGGGCGATCAACTACTCCGCCACCAATGCGGTGCAGATCGCCGACGTGATCCGCAGCACGACCAGGGATCAGCTCGATCTCGACCGGCTGGCCGTGAAGAAGAGCCCGGTCTGCCGTCCGGATTCGGACTGCTACGACGTCGAGCTTTCCTTCTTCAATCCGAACAACACCAACGTCGCCAACAGGGTCTATCGCTTCACGGTCGACGTAAGCGACGTCATTCCCGTCACCGTCGGCGCGGTGCGCAGTTGGACGCGGAGGGCGTGATGCCCGGTCACGCGGCGGGCGTGATGTACGGTCACGTGGCAGCCTGCATCAGATGAAGCACACAACATTTCCATGAAGCATGAAACCGAGAAGGAGAAACGACCATGAGACTGCCTAACCAAGCACGGACCGTTATCCGTGGCAGAAGTGCCGATCCATTCAATGGTGCGGTTGGATTGTCGGGGTGCAATGTCTTTAAGGCCATCAGGTGCGCTGCTTCCGTGGCAGCATGCGTCGCCTCATGTGCCGCGGGACCGGCAGCCTGCATCGCCTGCTTCGCAGGCATAGGCGCAAGCGACTGCATGGATTGTCTCTAACTTGAATGTGTCGCTGCGGGAGCGGCATCCAGACCCTTCTTCAATGGGGGTCTCGAAGCAAACCGCGCATCCCGAGCCGGTCCAGAGGAGAACTGCGATGAAGTTTCCGACCCAGGCCAGGCCCGTAGCCCGGCAGACGAGCAAGACTCGCGACGAAACAGCAGGCATCGCGCCGTCCGATTGCTGCGGCGCGGGCCGGTGTTGCGTGGGCGCCTGCCTGCCGTTCGGCGGCGGCTGCGCAGGCATATGCGTTCCCAATATCGGCCAGTGCTGAATGTGACGCATAGCTGAGCGTTGAAGCGGGCAAGCTGACGCTGCCCGCTTCAACGCGGATGGAATTCAGACTCAAGGATACGCGGCACGGCTACTCGCGAGCTGTGTGGGCGGCGCGCTCCGAGCGAAATTTCTATTCGGCCGCGACCACCGCCGGCCGGGGCATTGCGGCTTGGGCGGCCGGCGTGAACAGCATCTTCACGAAGCTGCGGAAGGCAAGGATCTGGCGCTGCAGGATGCTTGAGTCGCCGAGCGCCCGCGACATGATGATGCTGCCGTCGATCAGGCAGGAGAACATGTCGCCTACATCATTGATGTCGACGGCATCTTGTGGCGGATAGGCTTCCGCCACGCCTGCAAGGGCCGCGCGGAAGCGCTCGCTCCACTTGCGCACCTCATCGGTGGTCAGCGCCCGCACCTCGCGATCGAACAGGCGTTCCTGGTAAACAAAGGTAGCGAGCAGACAACCCGGATGGCCATTCGGCAGATCGCCCATGACCTCGGCGAGCAGTTTCAGCGTGATCAGGAAAGACTGCAGCGGGTCGTCGGAGAGTTGCCGCCCGCGGTCGAATACGTCGTCGAAGATGCGGTCGTTCTTCTCGACGTAGCGCAGCATCATTGCGCGGGCGAGTTCGCTCTTGTCCTTGAAGTGGTAGAAGAAGCCACTCTTGGTGATGCCGGCTTCGGCGATCACCTCCTCGATCGAAGTCGCGCCGAATCCCTTGGCGAGCACCGAAGACTCAGCGATCTCCAGAATACGTTCGCGGGTTTCCTCACCCTTGCGCATGATCAATCCCCTCGAATTTGCTGTACCTGCGGTACAGTTTCCGGCCGGCGAACAGTAACCGGCAATGACGCGAGCCGTATCAGGTCCGGCTTATCCTTCTGAAATTTCAGCAGTTCCCGCTTCGACGGAGCTACCGGACCACAAGCTTTCTAGTTCACGTGCGGCCGATGCGGATAAAACACGGCCATTCCGAACCGACCGCAGCCAGCGGCGCGGGAATTATCCTATCACCGGAGACAATCATGGCCAAGTACCGCCAGAATCTGCCGCAGCTCGCCAACAGAACTTTCCTGAGCGATGGCGGCATGGAAACAACGCTCATCTTCCACGAAGGCATCGATCTTCCGCATTTTGCTTCCTTCCCGCTGATAGCGACCCTGGAAGGACGGCAGCAGCTCAAGGAGTATTATGTCCGATACCTGACGATTGCCCGCCAGAGCGGGACAGGCTTTATCCTCGACACGCCGACCTGGCGGGCTAATCCCGATTGGGGAAAATTGCTCGGCTATGGACCGGAGGCGCTGCGCGCCGTCAACGAGGATTCGATCGCGCTGCTGCTTGAATTGCGCCAGGAATTCGAAACGCCCGAGACGCCCTGCGTGATCAGCGGCGCGATCGGACCGCGCGGCGACGGTTACAAGGCCGGCCGGATGGAAGCCGGGGAAGCGCAGGCCTATCACGCGGCGCAGGTCGAGAGTTTCGCACGCACCGACGCCGACATGGTGGCGGCCTATACGATGAACACTGTCGAGGAGGCGATCGGCATTGCAAGCGCGGCGAAAGCGGCGCGGATGCCCTGCATGGTCTCGTTCACCGTCGAAACGGACGGCAGGCTGGCCACGGGTACGGCGCTCGGTGAGGCGATCGAGAGGGTGGACGACGCGACGGGCGGCTCGCCAGCCTACTATATGATCAATTGCGCGCATCCGACGCATTTCATGCAGGCGCTGAAGAAGGGCGAGAAATGGCTCGACCGCGTCTATGGCGTCAAGGCCAACGCCTCGGCCAAGAGCCATGCCGAACTGGATGAGTCCACGACGCTCGA
>NZ_AHAM01000021.1 GCF_000236565.1 Mesorhizobium alhagi CCNWXJ12-2
TCGCCAAGCGACTTCAAAGCTTCGTCCAGCGTCGGCAGGTCGGAAGCATGCGCCAGGCGGATGAGCACCATTTCCGCCGCACTCACCGGCCGGTTCGAGGCCTGCACCTCGGGAATGCCCTTGAGCAGCATCTGCCAGCTGCGCGACAGCACGCGCACCGACAGCGCCTGGGCGAATTCGCGGCCGCGCCTGCGCTCCTCCTCGGACAGCGAAGCGTCATCGGCCGCCGACGGCACGAAGCGCAAGCGGGTGACGAGATGATTGAACTCGGCAAGGTCGGTCAGCACGGCGACCGGATCGGCGCCGGTGTCGTACTGGGCGCGGAATTCGTTGAGGGCGGCAGCCGCATCGCCCTTCATGACGTGCTCGAACAGGTCGACGATGCGGGCGCGATCGGCAAGTCCGAGCATCGAGCGCACCGCTTCCGCGGTCACCCTGCCGGCGCCATGCGCGATCGCCTGGTCGAGGATCGACTGGGCGTCGCGGACCGAACCTTCGGCGGCGCGCGCGATCATCGCCAGCGCGTCGTCATTGACCTCGATCTCTTCCAGCGAGGCAATATTGCGCAGATTGGCGGTCAGCGTTCCGGCGTCCACGCGGCGCAGGTCAAAGCGCTGGCAGCGCGACAGGATGGTGATCGGGACCTTGCGAATCTCGGTCGTTGCGAAGATGAACTTCACATGCGGCGGCGGCTCTTCCAGCGTCTTCAGCAGGCCGTTGAAGGCCTGCGTGGACAGCATGTGCACTTCGTCGATGATATAGACCTTGTAGCGTGCCGAGACGGGCGCGTAGCGGACTTGCTCGATGATGTCGCGAATGTCGTCGATGCCGGTGTGCGAGGCCGCGTCCATCTCGATTACGTCGACATGGCGGCCATCCATGATCGCCTTGCAGTGCTCGCCGAGCGTCGTAAGTTCGACAGAAGGCTGGTCGATTTCGGCCGTCTTGTAATTGAGCGCCCGCGCCAGGATGCGCGCCGTGGTGGTCTTGCCGACGCCGCGCACGCCGGTCAGCATCCAGGCCTGAGCGATACGGCCCGAAGAGAATGCGTTGGTGAGGGTGCGGACCATCGGCTCCTGGCCGATGAGGCCCGAAAAATCGGACGGACGGTATTTTCGCGCAAGAACGCGATAGGCGCCGGGGGCGTTGCCTGTCTGATTGCTTCCGGCTTCGCTCATTCGCCCGTTTTGCTCCACTGGCCAACTGTGCTCGGCCGATTCCAGAAATGTGAGTGTCGCCCGCGCCGCAACGCGCCGTCAATGTCGCGGCGGCCCTTAAAAAGCGGTTTGCGAAGAGGTGGGAGGCTGGAACAATGACCCGTTCCGGGCTCGTTAGGGCTGCTTCCTTCCGGACCTGACCCGGTTGGCGAGTGGATCGTCCACCACCAACCTCCCGGGTTCCATATCGTCAATTGCGTGGCGAATTGCAAGACCGGCGGCAGAATCGGCTGGGACAAGCAATTTGGGCCATGATTCGCTTGCAGCGCCCCGGAAGGCGCTCTAGCCTTTCCAGAAAGTCGAGGAAACGCCGATGCAGACTGGCCAAAAGGCCGGATTCGAGCTTGACGCCCGGCTCGAGGCCGACAGCGAACAGCTGATGTGGCTCGGCCTGTGCGAATTGCGCGTCATGAACGACCGGCGCTGGCCGTGGCTCATTCTGGTTCCGCAGCGCCCCGGCGCCGAGGAGGTGCATGAATTGACGCCGCTCGACCAGGCCATGTTGACTTTCGAATCCAATATGGTCGCGCAGGCGCTCAAAACCGCCACGGGCTGCACCAAGATCAACAGCGCGGCGCTGGGAAATATCGTGCGCCAACTCCATGTGCATGTGGTGGCTCGGTCCGAGGGTGACCCTGGCTGGCCGGGGCCTGTTTGGGGCCATGGCATGCGCGAACCCTATAAGCCTGACGACATCCGCCGCTTTTGCGAGAAAATCAAAGCTGCGCTGTAGCGAGCCGAGGGACAGTTTACATTTTTCCGCTCGCATGGAATTTCAGCGGCCACTGCCTTTCTGCGGAAAAGTAAACTGCCCCTGGAGCCAGACCTGATGCCGTTTCGCCTTTTCGACGCGCCAGAGCGCGAGCCCAGCCAGTCTGTCGGGTTTGCCGGCAACCTGATCGATCGGCAGTCGGAGAATCGCAGCGACGACTCCGTCGAGAAGGCATTGGAAGACCCGGGCGCACGCGTGATGCTGATGCGCGAGGGCCGTCTGCTGTTGAAGCGCATCGAGGACCGCTTCGACGCGCATTTCTTGCTGAACGAGTGCGATCCGCTCGAAACGAGGCTGGACGACGCAATCCTGCTCGGCTTTGACGAAAGCGGGCCGATACTTGCGGCGCCCTGCCTCCTGGATACCGAGCGCCTGCCCGAAACGATCAAGGCGATCGACCACCGCTCTATCTATATTCAAGGCCTCATTGATCCGGCCGCGCTTGGCGCGCTGGCGCAAGGGGCCGCGCTGTTATCGTGGCATGCAAGCCATGGCTATTGCGGCAGATGCGGGCACCGGACAGAGATGCGAGCCGGCGGCTACAGGCGGCGCTGCTCGGCTTGCAATACCGAGCATTTTCCGCGCACGGACCCCGTCGCGATAATGCTTTCAGTTACCGCCGACCGGTGCCTGCTGGGGCGAGGCAAGCATTTCGCACCCGGCATGTATTCGGCGCTCGCCGGCTTCATCGAGCCCGGCGAAACGATCGAGGCGGCGGTGCGCCGCGAGACCTTCGAGGAAGCAGGTATCCGGCTCGGGCGGGTGGTCTATCACGCGAGCCAGCCCTGGCCGTTTCCTTATTCGCTGATGATCGGCTGCTTCGGCGAGGCGCTGAGCGAGGACATTTCAGCCGACATGAACGAGTTGGAGGACTGCCGCTGGTTTTCCCGCGACGAGGTCCTGGCGGCCATGGCAGGCAATCATCCCGGCGGCGTATTCGTCCCGCCCAGCGGCGCCATCGCCCACCACCTGATCCGTCACTGGGCGGAGAGCGAATAGTTTACCTGACTCAAGTCAGATAATTCTTGCCTTGGCAAAATACCTGACTAAAGTCAGGCGATGGACAATTCGCAAATCATACAGATCCGCAGCTTCAGTCGCGCGGTGACGCGTCGTGTCGGCGCTTTGGACGAAAGCTACCTGCGCCGCGGACGCCCGCTCGGCGAGGCACGGCTGCTTTTCGAGATCGGGCCGGAAGGCGCGGGGCTTGGCGCGCTCCGCAGCCGGCTTGGACTGGATTCGGGCTATCTCAGCCGCATGTTGCGTTCGCTCGAGGCGCAGGGCCTCGTCTCGGTCGAAAAGCTCGACGGCGACGCCCGCAGCCGCCGCGCGATGCTGACCGAGAAGGGACGCGCCGAGCACGCAGCCTACGATGCCCTGTCGGACGAATTGGCGAATTCCATTCTCGAGCCGCTTTCAGCGGCGGCGAGAGACCGGCTTGTTGGCGCGATGGCGGAGGTCGAGCGGCTGCTCGCCGCCGCGTCGATCGCCGTCGAGGAGGAGGCCGCCGACACCGAGGAAGCACAGCAATGCCTGACGCAGTATTTCAACGAACTCGCCGAGCGCTTCGAGGAAGGGTTCGACCCGGGTAAGGGAAACGCGACGACCGAGAGCGATTTCATCCCTCCCCGGGGCAGTTTCGTGATCGCCCGACTAGACGGCAATCCCGTCGGATGCGGGGCGCTGCGGATGATCGATGCCGAGACGGCGGAAATCAAGCGGATGTGGGTCGCGCCTTCAGCGCGTGGGCTTGGCGTAGCCAGCCGCATGCTGCGCAAGCTGGAGGCGATCTCGGCGAGCTTCGGCGCCAAGACGGTGTGCCTCGACACCAACCGCTCGCTGAAGGAGGCGCAGTCACTCTATAAGCGCCAAGGCTACGACGAAATTGCCCGGTTCAACGACAATCCGTACGCCGACCATTGGTTCGCCAAGCGTCTGTAGCTGACGGCGCCGTTGCCGGCTTCAGTCCGCCACTTTCCATTCCTCACGCGATTCGCTGCGCGGATAGACGCCGAGAATGCGCACCTCCCTTGAGAAGAAGCGGAGTTCGTCGAGCGCCAGCTTGACATTGTTGTCGTCGGGATGACCCTCAATGTCGGCATAGAACAGCGTCGCCGTGAACGCGCCGAGCTGGTAGCTCTCGAGCTTCGTCATGTTGACGCCGTTGGTGGCGAAGCCGCCCATGGCCTTGTAGAGGGCGGCGGGCACGTTTCGCACGCGAAAGATGAAGGTCGTCATCATCCTGGCATCGGCGGTCGGCCGTTCCACCCAGTTCTTGGACCTGGACAAGACGACGAAGCGGGTGACGTTGTTTTCAGTGTCCTCGACATTCTCTTCGAGGATATCGAGACCGTAGAGGCTGGAAGCGAGCCGGGGCGCCAGAGCCGCCATCGTCCGGTCGTTCAGCTCGGCGACCAGCTTTGCCGCACCCGCCGTGTCGCCGGCGACCATCGGTTTCCAGCCATTCTTGCGGATGTATTTGCGGCACTGCCCAAGCGCGTGGATATGGCTGTGTATGGTCTTGATTTCCTGCCTTTTCACGCCCGGCAGCACCATCAGCTGGAAGTGGATCGGCAGGAAATATTCGCCGACGATGTGCAGCCGCGATTCGGGCAAGAGATGGTGGATGTCGGCCACTCGCCCTGCGATGGTGTTCTCGATCGGGATCATCGCGAGGTCGGCCTTGCCGGTCTCGACCGCGTTGAACGCATCCTCGAAGGTTGGGCAGGGCAGCGGCTCCATCGACGGATAGACGTTGCGGCAGGCGGTGTCCGAATTGGCGCCCGGCTCGCCCTGGAAGGATATTCTGTTGGTCTTTTCAGGCGGCATGATCGGCCTTCAGGAATTGGTCAGGATTTCGCGGGCACGGGCGAGATCTTCGGCCGTGTCGACACCGAGCGGCACCGATTGCACGATCTCAACGTCGATACGCATTCCCGCTTCGAGCGCCCGCAACTGCTCGAGTCGCTCACGCCGTTCCAGCGGAGACGGCGAGAGGCTTACGAAGCGTTCCAGCGCTGCGCGCCGATAGGCGTAAAGCCCGATGTGATGGTAGAGCGGCCCTTCGCCCCAAGGCGCTGTCGCGCGGGTGAAGTAAAGCGCATGCAGCCGGGTTTCGGAAAGCGGCGAGCCGACGACCTTGACGACGTTCGGGTTGGTCTTTTCCTCGTCGCGGTGAATTTCGACACCCAATGTGGCGATGTCCACCGCCTGGTCTTCCAAAGGCCGCAAGGCGGCGCGGATGGTTTCCGGATCGATGGTCGGCAGGTCGCCCTGAACGTTGATGACGGTCTCGACCTTGCCGCCGGGATCGAGCGCCGACAGGGCTTCGAATATCCTGTCCGAACCCGATTCGTGGTCCGTCCGGGTCATGACCGCCTCGAAGCCGTGAGCCTGCACCGCCTCGCGCACGGCTTCGGTGTCGGTTGCCACGACGACGCGGCCGAGCCCGCTCTCGCGCGCTCGATCGGCGACGTGGACGATCATCGGGCGGCCGGAAATGTCGGCCATCGGCTTGCCCGGAAGGCGGGTCGAAGCCATGCGGGCGGGGATCAGAATGAGGGTCGACATGGCGCGGGTAAATCAGTCTCGGAAGGGCGGTTGAAAGTGTCAAAAGGTCTCACTGACCCCGCCCTTATAGGTGTTGCAACCCACAAGCAAAAGACCTAGTTTCCGCCGCAATTCGGCCGGGCACGGCCGGTTTGTGAAATCATGCCGGCTGCCTTCGTGGAGGCGCACCTCCTGCCAGCCAGCCGGATCAGGAAGCCTGGGGCGCAGATGGACTCTTTCGAATTCAACAAGCTGATCGGCGGTCTCCTGGGCGCAGTGTTCGTCGTGTTCTCAATTTCGATCGCTTCCGACGCGATCTTCGCCTCCCCCTCTCCGGAGAAGCCCGGTTTCATCATCGAAGCGGTCGAAGAAGAGCCCGCTGAAGGCCCGGCGGCGCCCGTTGAAGAGCCTATCGCCGTGCTGCTGGCCAGCGCCAACCCGGAAGCCGGCGCGGCCGCATTCAAGAAGTGCACCGCCTGCCACACCGCCGAAAGCGGCGGCGCCAACAAGATCGGGCCCAATCTCTGGAACATCGTCAACCGTCCGCTGGCCTCGCATGAAGGCTTCGCATATTCCGCGGCGATGAAGGAGTTCGCCCAGGGCGGCTCGGTGGTCTGGGATTACGAGCACCTCAGCAATTTCCTCGCGTCGCCGAAAGGCTACATCAAGGGCACCGCGATGAGTTTCGCTGGCGTGAAGAAGCCCGACGAGCGCGCCAATCTGATCGCCTATCTGCGCACGCTGTCTGACAGCCCCGCGCCGCTGCCCGAGGCGGCCGCTCCCGCCGCAGCCGCCGAACCCGCGGCCGCCGCCCCCGAAGGCGCCGCCGCGCCTGCCGAAGCTGCGCCTGCACCGGAAGCAACTCCTGCGCCGGCCGAGTCCGCTCCTGCGCCTGCGGAGCCAGCTGCTCCTGCGGAGCCAGCGCCGGCTCCGGCAGAACCGGCGCCTGCTCAATGACGAAATTGTAATCTCGAAAATCACGAAAAAGCCGGGTTCCGCCCGGCTTTTTTGTTAGACATTCTGAATATGCCGCCGAATGCTGGCCCAAGGCGTTTTCAGGAACCGGAGTTGGCCTAGATAGGCTCTCGAAGGTCTGATGGAGAATGAGTGATGAACGTTTGCGGAATCGGTTTCCTTGGCAAGGCCGGACTGGCTGCCGCGATACTCGCATCCGGCCTCCTTTCGGCATCGGCGGACGAATGGCGCACCTCCGACTCGCTGACCGGCGAATCCAAATACGGCCAGGATTTCAAACGTTACGACCATGTGAACCCTGACGCACCCAAGGGCGGTACGCTCAATTCCACCGTGGTCGGCACATTCGACAGCTTCAACCCCTATATCGTCCAAGGCAGCCCGGCGGCGGGTTTGGCCGCATTCGGCGGGGGGTTGCTGTATGACACGCTGATGGAGCAGTCGGTCGACGAGCCGAGCGTCAGTCATGCGCTCGTGGCCGAGGCCTTCAAGTTTCCTGACGATTTCTCCTCGGCCACCTATCGCCTCAACCCGAAGGCGAAATGGCACGACGGCAAGCCGATCACCGTGGAAGACGTCATCTGGTCCTTCAACGTGCTCAAGGAGCACAGTCCGCAATACAGCCATTATTACGCCAACGTGACGGAAGCGGTGGCGATTTCCGATCGCGAAGTCGAGTTCCGTTTCGACCAGAAGGGAAATCGCGAACTGCCGCACATCATGGGCGATCTCGTCGTTTTGCCGAAGCACTGGTGGGAAGGCACCGATGCTTCGGGCAAGAAGCGGGACATCACGAGGCCGACGCTGGAAGCACCGCTCGGCTCGGCCGCCTATCGCATCGAGAGCTTCAAGCCGGGATCGCAGATCGTCTGGACCCGCGTGCCCGATTATTGGGCCGCGGATCTGCCGGTGAAAGTCGGCCGCGAAAATTTCGATCGCCGGACATATCTCTATTTCCAGGACGACAATGCAGCCTGGCAGGCTTTTACCAAGGGTGGGTTCGAGGATTTTCACCTTGAGAACCGCTCCCAGCGTTGGGCAACAGGGTATAATTTTCCAGCGGTCCAGGCTGGCGACGTGATCAAGAAGGAATTTCCGACGACTTCGGGCGAACCGATGCAGGGATTCGTGCTCAATCTGCGCAAGCCGCAATTCCAGGATCGGCGCGTCCGTCAGGCGCTTACTTACGCGTTTGATTTCGAAAGCATGAACCGGACGCTGTTCTACAACTCGTATACCAGGACGGACAGCTATTTCGAGGGCGGGGAACTCGCCTCGAGCGGCCTTCCGCAGGGCAAGGAGCTCGAGATTCTCGAAGAATATCGTGACCAGCTTCCACCGGAACTTTTCACCGAAGAGTTCAAACTGCCTGTCTACGACTCGCCCCAGGCAACGCGCGACAATCTGCGGCGCGCTTTCCAGCTGCTCAAGGAAGCCGGATGGAACAATCGAGACGGCAAGCTCGTCAACGACAAAGGCGAGCAGTTCAAAATCGAGTTTCTTGGCGACGATCCAACCGACGACCGTGTGACCGGCCCCTTCATGGAGAACCTTCGGCGACTCGGCATCGATGCAACGCTGCGCATCGTGGACGCCAGCCAGTATGTGAACCGGTACCGCAGCTTCGAATTCGACGCGCTAACTGCCGTGCTGATGCAGTCGCAATCGCCCGGCAACGAGCAGCGCGACTTCTGGAGCTCCAAGGCAGCCGACTCGCCGGGATCGCGCAACATCATGGGCATCAAGAATCCCGTTGTAGACGCGCTGGTCGATCGCGTGATCTTCGCCACCGATCGTGATGATTTGCTCGCCGCGACCCATGCGCTCGACCGGGTGCTGCTGTGGAATTACTACGTCGTACCGCAATGGCATTTGCCGGAGGTCTGGACCGCCTACTGGAACAAGTTCGGCTTCCCCGAAAAGCAGCCGAGCTATGCCGGCGTCGATATAGAATCCTGGTGGGTCGACCCTGAAAAGGAAGCCGCGCTCGCGGCTAAATACGAGAGCATCAATTGATGCGGCCGATTCCGCGACGGAGTTTTCTTGCCGGGGCCGCGTCCGCGGCGGCCGTACCACTGCTGCCATCGATTGCCTTTGCCGCAACGCCGACCAGCACGAAGCTGCATGGCCTGTCGGCTTTCGGCGACCTGAAATACCCCGCGGATTTCCTGCATTTCGACTACGTCAACCCCGACGCGCCCAAAGGCGGCACATTCAACTTTTCGCCGCCCAACTGGTTTTTCAACCAGAGCACGCTGACCTTCAACACGCTGAACAGCTTCGTGCCCAGGGGCGATGCCCCTCCGCGTATGGAAATATGCTTCGACTCGCTGATGACTGGCATCCTGACCGGCCCGCTCGATGAACCCGATGCCGTTTACGGGCTGCTTGCCGAGACAGTCACACTCTCGGATGACCGCAACACATTTGAGTTTGCGTTGCGCCCGGAAGCGAAATTCCATGACGGGACGCCGCTGACCGCCGAGGACTGCGCCTTCACCTTCAAGCTCTTCAAAAAGGAAGGCCACCCCAACCTGCTGCTGCCGCTGAGCGAAATGACCGACGCAGTGGCGGTCGATGCGCGCACTCTCCGCCTTGTCTTTTCGGGCAAGCAGTCTGCGCGTACGGTGCTCAACGTTGTCAGCTTTCCGATTCTTTCGAAAGCCTATTTCGACGCCAATCCGTTCGATGGACGCGGTCTGAAGCCGCTGCTCGGCTCCGGGCCGTACAAGGTCGGGCGTGTCGTGGCCGGACAGGCCATCGAATATGAGCGCGTCGCCGACTATTGGGGCCGAGATCTGCCGGTCAATCGCGGATTGTACAATTTCGACCGCATCCGGATCGAATTCTACGGCGCGCGGCAGGCCGCATTCGAAGCCTTCAAGAAGGGCAACATCTTCTACCGGCAGGAACACACCGCGCGCGTCTGGGCCACGGAGTATAATTTTCCGGCGATGGCCGCAGGCAAGGTCATCAAGCGCGAGTTTCCCGCCGAGAAGCGGCCATCCATGCAGGCAATCGCGGTCAACCAGCGCCGCGAGCGTTTCCGCGACCGGCGCGTGCGTCAGGCGATCGCGCTTTGCTTCGACTTCGAATGGACGAAGCGCAATCTGTTCTACGATGCCTATGAGCGGTCGCAATCTTCCTTCGAGAAGTCCGACTACAAGGCCGAGGGCATGCCTTCGCCGGCGGAACTGGAGTTGCTGGAGCCCCTGCGCGACAAGATTCCGCCGGAGGCATTCGGTGAAGCGGTCATCCAGCCTGTGTCCGACGGGTCCGGCCGTGACCGCAAGCTTCTAAGCGCGGCCTCCAAGCTGCTGGCGGAGGCGGGGTGGAAGCGGGACGGTCCTCTCGTCGCCAACGGCAAGGGGGAAAGCCTGGCCGTGGAATTCCTGGTCGAGGACGACTCGCTTGCCCGCGTTCTCACGTCGTGGATGGAGAATATGAGGGCGATCGGCATCGACGCCACCATCCGCATGGTCGATTCGGCGCAGTACCAGGCGCGGCAGGCCGATTTCGATTTCGACCTTGTTATGATGGCGCTTTCCTTCACCGCCACGCCGACCCGCGACGACATGGAATCGCTATTCCATTCCCGCTCGGCCAATCTGCCGGGCGCGAGAAATCTTCCGGGCACCGCCGATCCCGCCATCGACGAGCTGATCGATGCCGTCGGCCGCGCCGCCGACCGCGAAAGCCTGGTTACGGCGGTCCGCGCACTCGACCGGGTCTTGCGCGCGCGGCTCGACTGGATTCCAAATTGGTTTTCGGCGAATCACCGTGCGGCCTTCTGGGACATGTTCGGCTTCAAGGAGCCGAAACCCGATTACGGCTTCCCGGTCGAAGCCATGTGGTGGTTCGACAAGGACAAGGCGGCAGCGATTGGGAAGGGCTGACATCATCTCCAGACCATCTTCCGAAAGGGTTTCGGCCTAATGGGCGCCTATATCCTCAGGCGCGTGCTTTTGATGATCCCGACGCTGTTCGGCATCATGGCGATCTCCTTCATCGTCATCCAGTTCGCGCCCGGCGGACCGGTCGAGCAGGTGATTGCGCAATTGACCGGGCAGGGCGGCGAAGACCGCCTTTCGGGCGGCGGCAGCGACATGGCTGCGGGCAATGTCGACGCCGGCGGCGGGGCTTCATCGAGATATCGCGGCGCGCAGGGGCTTAACCCCGAATTCATCGCCAAGCTGGAACAGCAATTCGGCTTCGACAGGCCGCCGCTCGAACGCTTCTTCAAGATGCTGTGGGACTATGCCCGCTTCGATTTCGGCGAGAGTTTCTTTCGCGACATCTCGGTCATCGACCTGATCCTTGAGAAAATGCCGGTGTCGATCTCGATTGGGCTGTGGACCACGCTCATCTCGTATCTGATCTCGATCCCGCTCGGCATCCGCAAGGCTGTCAAGGACGGGTCGGCCTTCGATGTCTGGACCAGCGGAATCGTCATCGTCGGCTACGCAATCCCGGGCTTTCTGTTCGCCATCCTGCTCATGGTGCTGTTTGCGGGCGGATCGTTCTTCGACTGGTTTCCGCTGCGCGGCCTGTATTCAGACAATTTCGACCAGCTGTCGCTCGGCGAAAAAATCCTCGACTATTTCTGGCATCTTGCGCTGCCGCTGACGGCTCTGGTGCTCTCCGCCTTCGCAACCACGACGCTGCTCACCAAGAACTCGTTCCTGGATGAAATCCGCAAGCAGTATGTGGTTACGGCGCGCGCCAAGGGGCTGTCCGAAGGGCGCGTCCTTTACGGCCATGTCTTCCGCAATGCCATGCTGATCGTCATCGCCGGTTTTCCCGGCGCCTTCATCGCGGCCTTCTTCACCGGTTCGCTGCTGATCGAGAACATCTTCTCGCTCGACGGGCTAGGCCTTCTCGGCTTTCGCTCCGTGGTCGCGCGCGACTACCCCGTCGTCTTCGCCAACCTCTACATTTTCTCGCTGATCGGCCTGTTCGTGGGCCTCATCTCCGACCTGATCTACACCTGGATTGACCCGCGCATCGACTTCGAGCGGAGGGATGTCTGATGGCGGCGGTCGAAGGATTCGGCCAGCGCGCCGCCCGGCCATGGCTGTCGCCGCTCAACCAGCGGCGCTGGCAGAACTTCAAGGCGAACCGGCGCGGCTACTGGTCACTCTGGATCTTCCTCGTCCTGTTCGTCCTGTCGATGTTTGCGGAGTTCGTCGCCAATGACAGGCCGATCCTCGCCTTCTACAAGGGCGAATTGCTGGTTCCGGCGCTTATCGACTATCCGGAGGAGAAATTCGGTGGCTTCTATGCAGTCACCGACTATCGCGACCCCGTAATATCGGACGAGATCGAGGCCAATGGCTGGCTGCTCTGGCCGCCGGTCCGCTATTCGTACCGGTCGGTGAACAATGAAATCCCCGAGGCCGCTCCGTCCAAGCCGTCCTGGATGTTCACGAAGGAAGAACGCTGCCAGCGCTATCCGCTTGGCGTCGACGACCCGAACTGCACCATAGGCAACTGGAATTGGCTCGGCACAGACGACCAGGCGCGCGACGTGCTGGCCCGCGTCATCTACGGCTTCCGCGTTTCGGTGCTGTTCGGCCTGATCCTGACTCTCGGGTCGGCGGTCATCGGCGTTTCGTCAGGTGCGGTCCAGGGCTATTTCGGCGGAATGACAGATCTCATCTTCCAACGCATCATCGAGATCTGGTCGTCGATCCCGGTGCTCTACCTGCTCCTCATCATCGCGGCGATCCTGCCGCCAGGCTTCTTCATCCTGCTTGGCATCATGCTCCTGTTCTCCTGGGTGAGCTTCGTCGGCATCGTGCGCGCCGAATTCCTGCGCGCGCGCAACTTCGAATATGTAAACGCCGCGCGCGCGCTCGGCGTGCCCAACCGCACCATCATGTTCCGCCACCTCCTGCCCAACGCGATGGTGGCGACGCTGACGTTCCTGCCCTTCATCCTGAACGGGTCGATCACCACGCTGACCTCGCTCGACTTCCTCGGCTTCGGCCTGCCGCCAGGTTCAGCCTCGCTCGGCGAACTGCTGAAGCAGGGCCAGCGCAACCTCAACGCGCCCTGGCTCGGCTTCTCGGGTTTCATCGTCATGTCGCTGATGCTGTCGCTGCTGATCTTCATCGGCGAGGCGACGCGCGACGCGTTCGATCCAAGGAAGACGTTCAAGTGAGCGCGGCTCCCCTTCTCTCGGTCCGCGATCTTTCCGTCGCCTTCAGCCAGGGCGGCAGGACGACCGCCGCCGTCGATCATATCTCCTTCGACATCGCCAAGGGCGAGACGGTGGCGCTGGTCGGCGAATCGGGGTCGGGCAAATCGGTCTCGGCGCTTTCGGTGCTCAAGCTTTTGCCCTATCCGCCGGCGAGCCATCCGTCCGGCCAGATACTGTTTCATGGCAACGATCTCCTGGCGCAGGGCGAGAACGAGTTGCGCAAGGTGCGCGGCAACAAGATCACCATGATCTTCCAGGAGCCGATGACCTCGCTTAACCCGCTGCACACGATCGAGCAGCAGATCGTCGAAATCCTGGCGCTGCACCAGGGCATGGGCGACCGCCAGGCGCGCGCCCGCACGCTCGAACTGCTCAACGAGGTCGGCATACGCGAGCCGCAGAAGCGCCTCCAGGCCTACCCGCATCAATTGTCGGGCGGGCAGCGCCAGCGCGTGATGATCGCCATGGCGCTGGCCAACGAGCCGGAACTCTTGATCGCCGACGAGCCGACCACCGCACTGGACGTGACCGTGCAGGCACAGATTCTCGAACTGCTTGCCGGTCTGAAGGCCCGCAAGGGCATGTCGATGCTGTTCATCACCCACGACCTCGGCATCGTCCGCAAGATCGCCGACCGCGTCTGCGTGATGACGAACGGCAAGATCGTCGAGACGGGGCCGACCAAGGAAATCTTCGACAATCCGAAGCACGACTACACCCGCCATCTGCTCGCCGCCGAGCCGAAGGGCCAGCCGCCGGTCGCCGACACCAGCGCAAAGACGGTGATGTCGGGAGAAGGCGTGAAAGTGTGGTTTCCGATCAAGCAGGGCTTCTTTCGCAGGATCGTCGATCATGTGAAGGCAGTGGACGGCATCGACGTCACAGTGCGTGCCGGCCAGACGCTCGGCGTGGTAGGCGAATCCGGCTCGGGCAAGACGACGCTCGGTCTCGCCCTCGCCCGCATGATCTCGTCCGAAGGCAAGATCCATTTCAACGGCCGCGACATCGACCGGCTTTCGTTCAACGAAATGCGCCCGCTGCGCCGCGAATTGCAGATCGTCTTCCAGGATCCGTTCGGTTCGCTGAGTCCGCGCATGTCGATTGCCGAGATCATCGAGGAAGGGCTGAAGATCCACGAGCCGAAATTGTCGGAGGAAGAGCGCGACCGGCGGGTGGTGGATGTGCTGAAGGAAGTCGGGCTCGATCCCGAGACGCGCTTCCGCTATCCGCATGAATTTTCCGGAGGGCAGCGCCAGCGCATCGCCATCGCGCGGGCGATGGTGCTCAACCCGCGCTTCGTGATGCTCGACGAGCCGACCTCGGCGCTCGACATGAGCGTGCAGGCTCAAGTGGTGGATCTTTTGCGCGACCTGCAGGTGAGGCACGATCTCGCCTATCTGTTTATCAGCCACGATCTGAAGGTGATCCGGGCGCTCGCCAACGAGGTGATCGTCATGCGCAACGGCAAGATCGTCGAGTTCGGCCCGGCCAAGCAGATTTTCGAGGCGCCGAAGTCGGATTACACGAGAGCGCTGATTTCGGCGGCGTTCAAGATCGAGACTGCGCCGACCGGAATCGTCAGCGAATAGCATGCCAGGAAAGAGACTGAGATCATGCAGAAGGGCCGCATCCTGCTTTCGGTCACCGGCTTCAATCCGCAGCGCTGGCAGGAATTGCTGTCAGCCGACCGCGAGGTGGTGCTGGCGCCGGACGGGCCGAACGATCCGACGATCACCTATGCGGTGGTGTGGAAGCAGCGTCCGAACCTGCTTGCCGGCCTGCCGAACCTGCGCGCCATATTCTCGATCGGCGCCGGCGTCGATCACATCTTCACCGATCCGACGGTGCCGGACGTGCCCATCGTGCGCGTCGTCGCCGAAAATCTCACCCAATACATGACCGAATATGTCACCTGGCGGGTGCTCGACCATCATCGGCAGGGCATGCTGTACCGCACCCAGCAGCGCAAGAAGATCTGGCATGAGCCGCCGCAGCGGCCTGCAAACGACATTTCGGTAGGCATCATGGGTCTGGGGCAGCTTGGCCGCGCGGCAGCCCAGGCGCTGCTGGCGCTTGGCTTCCGCGTCAATGGCTGGGGCCGCACGGACCGGCCGATGGCCGGCGTCACGACATTTTCCGGCGATGGCGGGCTGATCCCGTTCCTCAACGCCACCGACATCCTCGTGGTGCTTCTGCCGCTGACGCCGGCAACGCATGGCATCGTCAATTACGGGCTGCTTCGGGAACTCAGACGACGCAACGGTCTCGGCGGGGCGGTGCTGATCAATGCCGGGCGCGGCAGGCTGCAGCGCGACGCCGACATCTTGCGCGCGCTGGAGGATGGCACGCTGAAGGAAGCGAGCCTCGACGTGTTCGAGGTAGAGCCCCTGCCCCGCACCAGCCCGCTCTGGGCGCATCCGCGCGTCTTTGTCACGCCGCATGCGGCGGCGACATCCGACCCGGCGCACCTCGCCGCGCCGATGCTCGAGCAGATGGACGCCTACGAGCGCGGCGAGCCGCTGCACAATCTGGTCAATCGCGAGGCGGGGTATTAACCCGGGCATTTCTCGCCGGCTCGCCATCCCGCTTGCAGCGCGGGAGGGGATCACAGTCAAAAAGCCTACGGCCTTCTGAACCCCGTCGGGCCGCCATAGAGATAGCCTATGCGGTCGATGGCGTCGGAGAGCCGTTCGCGGGAGACCAGCATTGTCTGGCCGTTGGCATGGATCATGTTTTCGGCGTCGGTCATGATCGCGACGTGGCCCTTCCAGAAGACGAGGTCGCCGCGCCGCAGTCTCGAAAAGCCGGGGCCTGGCTCAACCGGCGCGCCGATGCTTTCGGCCTGCATGTCAGTGTCGCGCAACACGTTCCTGCCGGCCATGCACATGGCGAGCTGCACCAGCCCGGAGCAGTCGATGCCGAAACCTGATACCCCGCCCCAGAGATAGGGCGTGTAGAGGAGCGTCTCCGCCACCGCGACATAGTCCGTCGCGGCTTCGCCGATCGGGCGCAGGTGCCCCGCCACCAACGCTTCGCCGGAGGGCAGGAGCGCATAACGCGTGCCGCGCGTCTCGGCATAGCCGGTGGCGGTCACTGCCGAGCCCATCGACAATTCGCCCGAGCGCGGGAGCTTCAGGTCGGGGCCGGGATAGAGAAAACTGCGCGGCGCGGCCACGATATGCGTCGGTTCGGCCTCGCGCATCCCAAGGGCCGACTCGACCACATAGCCGACATAGCCGTCGCTTTCCGCCTGAATCCAGGCCCAGCCGCCCGCCCGCTCGAAGACCCGCACATCGGCGCCGAACAGCGCCTGCGTATCGACACCTGCATCCGGGGCCGGCGCCTTCCTGATGTCGGCGACTGCGGCGACGATGCGCGCCGGCTGGCCGGCGACAAAGCGCTCAGCCGCGACTTCACCTCTGAGGCGGTCGTCGGCGAGATCGGGACGGAAGGCATGCAGGCGGGCGTCGCGGGCAGTCAAATCGGCAGCTCCTTGGCTTTGGCGATGATAACATCGCCGAGCCGCTCGACATAGAGCGCGCCTTCGACGGTCCGTCTGACCAGCACGTTGCGCTTGTCGCGTTCGTCTCGGTGGCGCGAAACCAGCTTCAGCGCGCCCATCGAATCCAGCGCGCGCGTTATCACCGGCTTCGTGACGTTGAGCCGCGCGGCGAGGCCGCGCACGGTGTGCGGTGGCGGGTCGAGATAGACGGTGAGCAGGATCGCCGCCTGGCGCATGGTCAGGTCAGGCGCGTCGTCACGCACCTCCGAAAGGGTGACCTGCTGCCAGAGCCGAAGCGCCTGGCTGGGGCGCAAGTTGATGGTCATCGCAGCAGAATGAGCGCGAAACGTTTCGGTTCCGTTTCAGTTAGTGCAGATCATCATGTGAGGTCGGCGCCACCCCTCACCTGCCAGCCGGCATTTTCTCCCTGTATCTTTCGACAAGCTCAGACAGAGAGAAGCGGACTAGGCAGCTTCAGCCTTGCCCGAATGCTTAGCCATACCTCCGGGCCAGCACGCGCTCCAGCGCACGGATCCCCTGGGCTTCGCCGCCGGCGGGGCCGTGGGCGCGGTCGGACGGGTTCCAGGCGAAGATGTCGAAATGCGCCCAGCTTGCCGCCTTCTCGACGAAGCGGCGCAGGAACAAGGCCGCCGTGACGGAGCCGGCGAAGCCGTCGGTGGTGACGTTGTTTATGTCGGCGATCTTTGAGGTCAGCTTAGCCTCGTAGGGCCGCCACAGCGGCATGCGCCAGAGCGGGTCTTCGACAGCGAGTGCGGCGACCGCGAGTTCGGCGGCTAGCGCGTCATCGTCAGTATAGAAGGGCGGCAGGTCCGGCCCGAGCGCAACGCGGGCGGCCCCGGTCAGCGTGGCCATGTCGATGAGAAGCTGCGGCTCCTCCTCGTCGGCGAGCGCCAGCGCGTCGGCCAGAACCAGCCTGCCCTCGGCGTCGGTGTTGCCGATCTCGACGGTGAGGCCCTTCCTGCTCGGCAGGACGTCGCCGGGCCGGAAGGCGTTGCCCGAAATGGCGTTTTCCACCGCCGGGATCAGCACACGCAGGCGGATTGCGAGTTTCGCTTCCATGATCATAGAGGCAAGACCCAGCACATTGGCGGCACCGCCCATATCCTTCTTCATGATCAGCATGCCGCTTGCCGGCTTGATGTCGAGGCCGCCCGTGTCGAAGCAGACGCCCTTGCCAACCAGCGTGACCTTCAGCGCGTCCTTCGGGCCCCAGCGCATGTCGATCAGACGCGGCGCTTCAGTCGAAGCACGGCCGACAGCGTGGATCATCGGAAAGTTCTTTTCCAGCAGCGCATCGCCCGAGACGATTTTGATCTTGGCGTTGTGCTTGCCCGCAAGACTCTGGACCGCGGCTTCGAGCGCGTTGGGTCCCATGTCGTTGGTGGGCGTGTTGACCAGGTCGCGGGCCAGGAACACGGCGTCGGCGACGCGGCGCGCGTGCTCGATGTCGACGCCTGCCGGCACGGAAAAGCGTACGTCGCGCGACGGCTTCTTGCCGTAGCGGGTGAAGGCGTAGCCGCCGAGCATCAGGCCGAGCGCTGTGAGCGCCGGGTCCTTCGGCTCGGAAGCGAAATACCAGTCGCCCTCCGGCAGCGCCTTGGCCAGCGCGCCGGCAGTCAGCGACGCCTCGCCATTGCCCATGCCGCAAAGCGCGCCGGCAGCCGCGCCGCCGGCGCCAGGCAGGAGCAGCACCTTGCCTGCCTCGCCGGTGAAGCCGTTCGCGGCAGCCCATGCCGCGGCGGCGGGATCGAGGCCGGCTTTTTCCAGGCCGCCCCTGGTGACGAGATAGACGGGCAGCGCTTTGCGGGGCTGCTTGTGCACGAGTTCAAGAGGCATGTTTTCGGTCCTGGGACTGGTGAGGGCGTTCCTTAACCATCCATTAGGGTTAACGGAATATTTCTCCGAGGTGGGGCAGGCGGCCGGCGAACGGTCGCGGAGACGGATGGAGGTTCGGGCGCCGATGTTGACCAATCGCACGATGAACGCAACAGGCAAGCGGCTCGTGACCGGCGTTTTCCTGACTGTGATGGCCGCCGGCCTGGCCGGCTGCGGCACCTCGAAAATGATTACAGGCTCGATCTCGCGCGACGCGGGCAGGCCGATCGAAACCATGTCGGCCAGCGAACTCGACTCGACGGCCGACGCGCTGGGCAAGGCCTACACGCGCAACACCGAAGACAAGCCGACCGCCATGCGCTACGCCAGCGTGCTGCAGATGAACGGCAAGGCCGACCAGGCGCTCGCCGTCATGCGCAAGCTCGCCATCGCGCATCCCAAGGATCGCGAGGTGCTCGCCGCTTATGGCAAGGCGCTGGCCGGCGTCGGTCAGCTCGAACCGGCGCTGGACGCGGTGCGCCGGGCGCAGACGCCGGAATATCCGGACTGGAAGCTGGCCTCGGCCGAAGGCGCGATTCTCGACCAACTCGGCCAGACCGCCGAGGCGCGGCGGCTCTACCGCAAGGCGCTGGACCTGAAGCCGAACGAGCCTTCGGTGCTTTCCAATCTCGGAATGTCCTATGTGCTGGAAGGGGACCTCAAGACCGCCGAGACTTATATGCGGTCGGCTTCGCAGGCCGCGGGAGCCGACAGCCGGGTGAGACAGAACCTGGCGTTGGTCGTCGGGCTGCAGGGCCGCTTCGAGGAAGCCGAGCAGATCGCCAGGCAGGAGCTTTCGCCCGAGCAGGCGGAAGCCAATGTCGCCTATCTGCGCGGCATGCTGGCGCAGCAGAATGCCTGGACCCAGATCAAGGCCGAAGAAGAAAAGCCGGAAACCAATACGAACTGAGGCTGGCATCTACGCCGCCGCGCAGGAACACCGCCGCTTCATTCCTCGTGCCAGAGGATGTTCACGAGGCGGCCGAACGGGTCGCGAACGTAGAAGCGCCGCACGCCCCAGGGTTCGCTGGCCGGGCCGTATTCGATCTTCAATCCGTGGGCGACGACACGCTGCCGGACCTCCTCCAGATCATCGACCTCGATCGACAGATCGGGAACCGGCGTCCCCGAACCGCCTTGTGTGGCGAAGCTGATCTGCGGGGCTGCAAGGCCCTCATCCGCGAAGGTCTGGATCCAGCCGTGATCCATCACAATTCGGAGCCCGAGGATCTCGCCGTAAAAGGCATGAGCCGCGCCGAGATCCTCCGTTGCTATATTGGCGACTATGCGCTTGACCGTCATCGGATCCTCCATGCGCCAAGATCATTCGCGGTTCTTTATCTAGGCCTCGGCGCCTGAAGGGCTACTGGCTGGACGTCCGGCCGCCATCGCCGAAGATCCCTTGCTGACTGATCTGGATGCCGGCGGGGCCAAGGATAATGGCGAAGAGCACCGGCAGGAAGAACAGAATCATCGGCACGGTCAGCTTTGGCGGCAGCGCGGCCGCCTTCTTCTCGGCCGCATTCATGCGCATTTCGCGGCTCTCGGCCGCCAGCACTCTGAGCGCCGTGGCGACGGGCGTGCCGTAGCGCTCGGCCTGGACCAGCGCCTGCGTGACCGACTTGACCGATTCCAGTCCGGTGCGGCTGGCCAGGTTTTCATAGGCCTGCTTGCGTTCCTGCAGATAGGAGAGTTCGGCATTGGTGAGCACGAACTCTTCGGCGAGGTCGACCGACTGGCCGCCTATCTCGTCAGCAACCTTGCGCAAGGCCGCCTCGACGGACATGCCTGATTCCACGCAGATCAGCATCAGGTCGAGCGCGTCGGGCCAAGCCATCTGGATCGACTGCTTGCGCTTCGAGGCGCGGCTGCTGACGTAGAGATTGGGCGCGTAGAAGCCGCCATAGGCGACGACGATACAGACGAAGAACCGTATCAGAGGCGGCTGATCAGGCAGGCCGCCGAGCACGAACATATAGACGAGCGCCAGGGCGAAGCCGACAATGGGCAGCACCAGGCGGAAAAACAGGAACTTCGTCAGCGGATTCTGGCCGCGGAAGCCGGCGACCTTGAGTGCGTTCAGCGTCTTTTCGTCGACCAGCGCACGCCTCAGATCCAGCTTCTCGACGATGTTACGCATGCCGATCGACTGTTCCTCGCGCAGGCCCTTGCGGCGGCGCTCGGCATCGGCGGCGAGGCGCGCGCGCTGCTTGGCGCGGAGTTCGTCACGCTCCAGCGCCACCGATTTCATGCGCGCCTTGAGCGGATTTCCGCCGAATGCCGGCAGCACAGTGAAGACGGTGGCGAAGACGGCGATGCTGACCAGCATCGCAATGAGAAAGGATGGATCGGTAAGGGCTTTGACAACTTGATCGGTCATTTCTTCAGACCTCGAAATTCATCATCTTGCGCATGACGAAGATGCCGATCGACATCCAGACGCCGGAAATGCCCAGGATCAGATGGCCGGTGCTCGTGGTGAACAGCGGCATTATGTAATTCGGGCTCGTCAGATAGACGAGGAGGGCGACGATGAAGGGCAGGGCGCCGATGATCGCGGCGGATGCCTTCGCTTCCATGGACAGCGCCTGCACCTTGGCCTTCATCTTTTTGCGGTCGCGCAGCACGCGCGAAAGGTTGCCCAGCGCTTCCGACAGATTTCCGCCGGCCTGGCTCTGGATCTGGATGACGATGCCGAAGAACCCTGCTTCGGGGCACGGCATGGTTTCGGGCATGCGCATAGTCGCCTCCGGGATCGATAGACCGACCTGCTGCGATTCGACGATGCGGCGGAACTCGGTCCTGACGGGCTCGGGCGATTCATTGGCGATGAGCCGGATGCCATCATTGAGCGGCAGGCCCGACTTCACCGCGCGCACGATGATGTCGAGCGCGTTGGGAAACTCTTCGAGGAAGGCCTTGACGCGACGCGCCCGCCGAAACGACACGAACCAGCGCGGCAGGCCGAGCGTGCCAGCGATAAGCGCACCGCCTACGACCATCAAGGGGGCGCCCAGCACGAAGGTCGCGAGCGTCAGCGCGAGACCGCTGGCGAGCGAATAGAGATAGAAGCGCTCGACCGTCATGGTCATGCCGGCCTGCCGAATCTGAACCTTTAGCGGCGGCTTCTTGACGTTCTGGTCCTTCGCCTTCTGCTTGGCATCGAGGTCATCCAGCGAATCCTGCACGGATCTGCGGCGCTTGGCTGCTTCCGCCATCCGGTCGCGCGACGCCTTGACTACGGAGCGATCGGTATCGGCGCGCTTGACGGTTTCGAGCCGTTTGCCGGCATTCTTCTCAGCGGCGATGGTGTTGAACAGGAATGCATAGGCGACAGCGCCGGCGCTGCAGCCCGCGAGCGCTATGAAGGCCAGTATCGTTCCGTCGATGCCGAACATCAGAGCACGCTCCCGCGCATCAATCCGCCTTCTTTTCCATGGCTTCGAGCGCGCTGGCGAGGCGCTGCTCTTCATTATAGTAGCGCGCGCGGTCCCAGAAATGCGGACGGCCGATGCCGGTGGACACGTGCTCACCCATAAGCCTGCCCGAGGAATCTTCGCCCTTGATGTTGTAGAGGATCAGGTCCTGCGTGATGATCACGTCACCTTCCATGCCGATCACCTCGGTGACGTGCGTGATGCGGCGCGAGCCGTCGCGCAGGCGGGCGGCCTGGATGATCACGTCCACCGAGCCGACGATGATCTCGCGCACGGTCTTTTGCGGCAGCGAATATCCGCCCATCGCGATCATGGATTCGATGCGGTTCAGGCACTCGCGCGGGCTGTTGGAGTGGATCGTCCCCATCGAGCCGTCATGGCCGGTGTTCATCGCCTGAAGGAGGTCGAACACTTCCGGTCCGCGGACTTCGCCGACGATGATGCGTTCGGGGCGCATGCGCAGGCAGTTCTTGACCAGATCGCGCATCGTCACCTCGCCCTCGCCCTCGAGGTTGGGCGGACGGGTTTCGAGGCGCACGACATGCGGCTGCTGCAGCTGAAGCTCCGCCGAGTCCTCGCAGGTGATGACGCGTTCCTCGCGGTCGATGTAGTTGGTCAGGCAGTTCAGGAGCGTCGTCTTGCCGGAGCCGGTGCCGCCGGAGATCACGATGTTGCAGCGGACCCGGCCGATGATCTTCAAAACCTCGGCGCCCTGCGGGCTGATCGCGCCGAACTTGACCAGTTGGTCGAGCGTCAGCTTGTCCTTCTTGAACTTGCGGATGGTGAGCGTGGTGCCGTCGATAGACAGAGGTGGCGCGATGACGTTGACCCGCGAGCCGTCGGGAAGGCGGGCGTCGCAGATCGGGCTCGATTCGTCGACGCGGCGGCCGACCTGGCTGACAATGCGCTGGCAGATGTTGAGGAGCTGCTGGTTGTCGCGGAAGCGGATGCCGGTCTGCTCGACCTTGCCGTTGACTTCGATAAAGACCTGCTTGGCGCCGTTGACCATGATATCGGCGATGTCGTCGCGGGCGAGCAGCGGCTCAAGCGGGCCATAGCCCAGGACGTCGTTGCAGATATCCTCGAGCAATTCCTCCTGCTCGGAAATCGACATCGCGAAGTTCTTGATCGCGATGATGTCGTTGACGATGTCGCGGATTTCCTCGCGCGCGCTGTCGGGGTCGAGCTTGGCGAGCTGCGACAAGTCGATCGTGTCTATCAGGGCCGCGAAAACCTGCGACTTGGTATCGTAGTAGCTTTCGCTCCGCTCGCGCGATGCGCGACGCGGCTCGGGCGCGATCGGCGGAGAGGCGACCGCACGTCGGGTTGGGGCTGCGGCGGGAGCAGTCGCCGACGCAGGCGTCGCCGGGGCCAGTGCCGGCTCCGGAGTCCGGACCACCGGGGGAGCCGCCGGAGTGGGCGCGCGGAATTCGGGCGTCGCCCGGCTTCCGTCGTCATTGCCTCTTCTGCCAAACATGATCGATTACCAATTCCGCTGCCGGTGGATCACTTCTTCTTCAGCTTCAGCTTGCCAAGAAGATCACCGAATGCGGCTTTCTTCCTGGCCTTGATCTCGCTTCGCCCGGTCAGCACGTGAGCGATGTCGTTGATCGATGCGACGACCGGGTTCTTGGCGTCCATCTCACCGAGCATGCGCCCGTTGTTGGAGGCGTTGCCGAACAGGAGCGGCTCGAACGGTATGACCGCCATCGGCGTCACGCCGAGCGGTTCGGCGAAGTCGGCTATCGATATCTCAGGCCGCTTCGGGACACCCGCCTGATTGACGATCAGCTTCGGCGGCACGTCATTCGGCCTGATCTTCTTAAGCATATCGACCAGGTTCTTGGCGTTGCGCAGATTGGCCAGTTCGGGCGTCACCGTGATGACGATCTCGTCGGCTTTCATCAGCGTGTTCTTGGTCCAGCCGGTCCAGACATGGGGCACATCCAGCACCAGAAGTGGGGCGCTGCGTTGCGCCGTATCGATGATCTGGGCGAAGGCGTCGATGTCGAAATCATAGACGCGGTCGAGCGTCGAGGGCGCCGCCAGAAGCGACAGCCGCTCGGCGCATTGCGCGAGCAGGCGGTCGAGATAGACTTCGTCGATGCGCTCGGGCGAAAAAACGGCATCCGCTATGCCCTGGGCCGGATCCTGATCGAAATTGATGTTGGCAGTGCCGAAGGCCAGGTCCAGATCGGCTACGACGACCTCGGAGGCGAAGAGGTTGGACATGGCCCAGGCGACGTTGTGGGCGATCGTCGACGAGCCGACGCCGCCCTTTGCGCCGATAAAAGCGATCGAGCGGCCGATCGGTTCGGCCTCGGGATCGACGAAGATCGACGAGATGACGCTGACGATGTCGGCCATTGAAATCGGGGCTACGACATATTCGGAAATGCCGGTGCGGATCAGTTCCCGATAGAGGCCGACATCATTGTAGTGACCGATGACGACGACCTTGGTCGATGGATCGCAGTATTCCGACAATTGCCGGAGCCCGGCGAGCAGTTCCTTCGGCTCGCTGCGGGATTCCAGAATGATCAGGTTGGGCGTCGGCGCCGTCTGGTAGAATTCGATCGCCGTCGCAAGGCCACCCATATGGACCTTGAGATGGGCCTTCGACATGCGGCGATCCTCGCCGGCGCGCTCGATCGGGTTGGCGATGCCCTCGGTCTCGCAGAAGGCCTGCACGGAGATGCGCGGAACCGGGCGCAGCGCTTGCATCGCTGCGATATCCTGCGCCGCGTCGCTGCTTTCGAGAGTGGTATCGTAGGCCAGATTGTTCATGTTTCACGCGCCCCCAAGGCTGCGACTGGATCAGTATTCGACTTCGCGGCGTTGTGGCGGCGCAAAGACCGGCGCATTGCGGTAGTCGTCGATGACGATGCCGCGCCTTTCGGCGTCAATCGTGGTCTGCTTGCGCGGACCGAGCAGGTCCGACGGATTGGCGATCTGCGCGGCCAGATTGTTCTGATAGGAGCAGCCGAAATTGGCGTAATGCTTGTTTTCGGTGGATTCCAGAATGTCTTCCGGCCAGCGCCCGCATTTGCCCGTCTGCGCCTTCATGGCGGTATAGGCGACGCGGACCGGCGCCGAGATCTCCGGCGACGGCGCCTGGTACGAGCTGATCAGGATCCGGCTGTCGGGAATGCCGTTGGCCTTCGCCAGCCTGGCGAAGTCGTTGCCGGCATGAGACGCGGCGATGTCATTGGCTGCGCCCACCGGCACCAATATGCTCACCGGGGGGGCCGCGCTGCGGTCGTAATCTGCGAAAAAACCTTCCAGGGAGGCACGCTGCCCCGCCGTCATGCCGCGGTCGCTGGCGGCCACGGGAAGATCGATCACCTGGTCCTTCTCGGCGATGACGATCGGATGGTTGGTGCGGTAGTCGTCCGGGATCGACCCCACGACGACGCTGTCCCGCTGGCCCATCGCGCATCCGGCAAGGAGCGCCAGTGCAGCCACGCCGAGGATTGAAACCGCCGGCCGGCGGATGCGCGTGGGGGAAACGCCCTTGCGCGCGGCATCCGTCCGGTTCTTAAACGCTGCCTTAGACATTGCCCGTTCCCCGCTCATTTGTAGATGAAGCCGACCATCCCGTGATAGCGGCCATTCGGCTTGTCGGTCTGCATGGTGCCGTAGACGCGGTTGACCCTGCCGAGGAACATCCCGGCGCCGTCGCTCGCGGCATTAAAATTGTCGTCCGGCTTGGCGAGCGCATTGCGCGCGGTCGGCTTGACCAGATAGGGCGTCACGATGATGACGAGCTCGGTTTCGTTGCGGACGAAATCGCGGCTGCGGAAAAGCGTGCCCAGAACAGGAATTTTGGCCAGGCCAGGAAGGCCGTTGACCGCCTGCCTGACGTCGTCGCGCACCAGGCCGGCTATCATCATCGACCCCCCGGAGGGGAGTTCGACCGTGGTGTCGGCCAGGCGCTTTCGGATCGAAAGCGCGGTTGAGCCAGGTACGTTGAATCTACTACCCATAGACGGGCTGGAGAAGGTGACCGACCCTTCCGTTGTCGGCTCCGAGACAGAAGTCCTTATCTTCAGGCTGATCCGGCCCGGCGAAAGCACTACCGGCAGGAATTCCAGACCGATGCCGTATTCAAGCTTCTGGATATCATAGGTAAGGGTGTCGGCTTCACCTTTGGTCTGGTCTCCTTGCGAGACACTCTGACCGGTAAGCAAGTTGAATTCGCCGCCCACCTTGAAAGTCGCCTTTTCACCGGAAACCGCTGTGAGCGTAGGTTCGGCGAGAGTTTTCATAACGCCGGACTGCTCCATGGCGTTGATGTAAGCATCGAGCATGGAAGTACCGAGCGATATCTGCGAATCAGAAAGAGGTTTGCCGAGCCCAAGCACGTTGTCGCTGATAGCGCCCCATGTGATGCCATTTCCGTCGCCGCTGCCAATCATATTGACGCCAAGCTGCTTCATGACGTTGCGGCTGACTTCGGCAACCGTGACCTTCAGCGTGACCTGATCCTCGCCGATGATCTGGAGAAGATTGACGATCTGGCTGGTGCGGCGGGTGGAATCGGGATTGTCGATGTCGACACCGCCGTCAGACGAACCACCAGAGGCGGTCTGCGAGTATTGGCCGGTCGTCGCTTCACCGCCGCTGACGAAGATGTTGGCAAGCTCGGCCGCGCGCTTGGCGTCGAGCGGCGTGTCCACGGTGCCGGTGAGGACCACATTGTCGTTGATGAGCTCGACGGTGATATCCGAATTGGGGATGAAGCGCTGGATATAATCCTCCAGGCCGGCAACATCGCGCTCGACGGCGAGGTCGAGACTGACGATCTGTTCGCCATTCGGGCCGAAGACGAAGATGTTGGTCTGGCCGACGGCCTTTCCGAACAAGTAGATGCGCCGCGCCGTGCGCGTGACTGCGTCGGCGACCCCCGGATTGGCTACGAGAATGTCATAGGCGTCGCTCGGCAGGTCGATCACGATGGACTTGTTGAGACCAAGCTTCACTTGCTGGCCCGCGGCGGCCGAAGAGCCTATTTTCGCAAGATTCTCGGCAGCCTGAACACTGGTGAGGCCTTCCAGGCCTGTGCCTGCAAGCAGGACCGCGCAGACAGCGGCCAATGTCGTCGCGGTGCGGAAGGTGAACTTACAGGCGTGCCGGACGGACATGACGGGTGATTTCGCGGTCATTGTCATTTCCTGGCTCCCACTTCGGAAACTTCGCCCGATTTGATCAGCCGGACCGTGCCGCGCCGGCCATTGCCGGAGACGAGATAGTCGGCCTCGACCTGCGGCTCTTCCTGCGCGTCCGCGACCGACCGCAGCGCGAGCGTGAGGCGATCGGCCATCTGCTGCGCCACGGTGATGATCTCGGCCTGCTGGGGCGTGAGTTCCAAGGTCGCCGTCTCGCCTACTTTGACGCGGCGGCCCTCCTCATCCTCCTGGATTGCCTGGTCGATCGCCAGCACCTTGATGTTCTGCAGGATGGTTTCTGTGATGAAGCCGCTGCCGGCGCCGGCAGTGTCGGAGCGGCGCGTCATGATGACGTCGACAAAATCGTTGGGAAGGATGAAGCCGCCGGCCGAGGTGTCGGCGGCGATCTGGGTGGCGACGGCGCGCGACCCCGAGGGCAGGATAGACGACATGAAGCTCTGGCCTTCGCCGACCAGCTTGGAGCGACGCAGCGGCTCGCCGCCATACATGGCAAGGCGGGCGATCGAGCCTTTCAGCTTTTCCATCGCATCGGGCTCAGCCGCGCGGGCGATGAAATGCTCGGTAACCGCGTTGGACGGCCAGGCCTGCCAGGATAGTTGGTCCCCGACGGGAGCGCCCATCGGAACATCGCCGGACAACACCAGCACTTCAGTCGTCTCGATCGACGGCTGTTGTGGGCCAGCCTCGACGACGATTTCTGCCGGAGGCGCCGACATGTTCTTCGCCACGTAGCCAGCGCCGCCCGCCGCAGCCACGGCCACGCCCAAAATGATCAATCTCGATGCAGCCATTTGTCCCAGCCCGCCCTTGGCAACTCATCTAGTCGAGCCGGACATTGCATCGCCAATCGTCAAATTACGGTTAATGCAATGCTTACGATCGTGATTAATTTAAGGTTTACTCAAATACCGCCGAACCCATGCCGGCAAACGAAAACGGGCGGCCAGGCCGCCCGTTGTGAACGGGGATTGACCGAGGTCAACTCGCCGCCAGCCGCTCCAAAGCCCAGACGACCAGCGGCGAAGCGGGATAGGCGACGAGCCCGCCCAGGCCGAGCGCTATGCCGTAGGGAATGCCGACGGCATCGTCCGCGAAATGGCGCAGGAACATGTTGCGGCTGGTGAACACCGAAAGCGCTGAGTTGCGATAGGCCAGGATGGCGACAGTGAGAACGCCGCCGAGGAAGGCCGAAACCACCAAATACTCGATGAGGTGGATGTTGAAGCCAAGGAACAGCGCGGTGGCGGACATGAGCTTGGCGTCGCCGCCGCCCATACCGCCCAGCGCGAAAAGCGCGAAGGTGACCAGCAGCACGACGCCGCCGGCGGCCAAATGCCAGCCGAAGTCGATCCAGTCCATGCCGGTGAGAGGCGCGACAATCGCAAACGTCGCCACCAGGACAATCGCGACGCGGTTGGCGATCGTCATCGACAGCATGTCGGAGACCGCGGCAAACAGCATGCAGAACGGGAAAACGACGAAAATCGCGGCTTCGAGCATGTCTGTTCCAATGTGGCTCCCGCCGTCGCCTGCAGAGCGCCGGCATAGTTCCTTTCAAATAAAAAGGCCGCTCCGTTGGGAGCAGCCTTTTTATATAGCAAAAGGCCTGCAGCCCTATTCGAATTACGGGTTGTCAACCGCTGTCAGCGAATCCGCGATAGACTGGAATTTCAGGGCCAGTTCGTCGCCGATGGCTCCGGCTCCAACGATAATCGCCATGGCGATAAGGGCGGCGATCAGACCGTATTCGATTGCGGTCGCGCCGGATTCGTCCTTCACAAAACGTGCAATGAGTTTAGACATTTGGAGAGCTCCTTACTCCACGTGTTACAGCACTTCCGTCAACTTTTTTGTCGGGGTTGATCGGATGACCGGAAAGTACAAGCGAGCTCTTTCGATCGGCTTAATAAACAGCCTTACCGAATTCTTTCAGCCGCCTCCCGCCCCTTTTGGTTAACCGCCGGCTAAACTTCGGCGGGATATTCGAAGCCGGGTGCATTGCTGGAATGGCTCGCTCCGCCGGGCTTTCGCCACGCTCTTATTTATATGCCCGCCGACGATCATTCCGACGACGGGGCAGCGACCCTGGAACGCTTAACCGTTGGTTCACCAATATCGTTCATCTTCCGTTGAACACTTCCCTCGCCCGGAGAGCCCCATGGCCGCGCTGAGATCTTTCCTTCGCATTGCTGGCGCAGCCGCGCTCATCGCCGCGTCCACGCTTGCCGCGCATTCGGGCGCCGGCATCGAGGTGGTCATGAACCAGGCCAAGATCGTCAAGCTTTCGCGTGCCGCAGACACGATCGTTATCGGCAATCCGGCGATCGCCGATGCGGCGGTGCAGGACGGCACGACGATCGTGCTGACCGGAAAAGGGTTCGGCGTGACCAATCTCGTCGTGCTGGACCAGACGGGCGCACCGATCGTCGACGAGCAGGTGACGGTGACGCGGCAGACGACTTCGTCGGTGCGCATCTATCGCCGCGCCAATCTGCAGACATTGTCCTGCACGCCCTATTGCGAAAACTCCTACAAGACCGATGCCGAGCGGGAATCGGACATGGCGCTGGGTGCGAGCCAGTAGCGGCGGCCAACTCCGTCGGGCAGCCGCGCAAGGCATGGTAACCGCAGGGTAAAATCGGGCGCGCCAATTCTAGCGACCATCAAAACCGGACTTCAACCGGTTCAGTCTAATGTCCGGAAGCGATGACATTGGATCGGCGGGAACCGAAATGATTGCCAGACCCGATACGGATAGCGGAAACCCGCGAAAGCGGCCGCGGAGCATTCTGTCGCGGTTTGTACGCGATCGAAGCGGCGCAACAGCGATCGAGTTCTCGGTCTTGGCGATACCGTTCTCGCTGCTGATATTCGCGATTCTCGAGAGCTGCATCTCCTTTGCCGGACAGCAGGTCATGTCCAACGCTACCGACGACATCGCCCGCCAGTTGCGGACGGGGCAGCTCAAGGCCAGCGATCCGACGTTCACCCACGAGTTTCTCAAGGACAAGATTTGCGAAAGGCTCGAGGTCATGGTCGCCGACGGCTGCCTCGGCCTCCACGTGGATCTGCGTAGCTTCAACACGTTCGAGGAGGCCGCCGCCCTGCGTATCATTTACGAGGGCAGCGGCAAGGACAAAGCGCTTGCGACGTCCAACTTCACATTCGACCCCGGTCCGTCGCTGTCCAAGAACGTCCTGCGAGTGTTCTACGAATGGCCGGTCATAACCGATTTCATGCGCGCGTCGATGTCCAATCTCCAGGGCGGCAAGACGCTGCATTTCGCAACCGTAACCTGGCAGAACGAGCCGTTCGACGATTGAACACGGAAGGTCCAAGGAAATGTCTGTTGGTGCGGGGGCACAAACTGCAATATCGAAGCTGGCGGCTGGTTTTGCCAGGCTGATCCCGGATCGCCGCGGCGTCGCGGCGGTGGAGTTCGCGCTGATCGCACCGCTGCTCCTGTCCATGTACTTCGTCACCATGGAAGTGGCGCAGGGCATCGAGGCCAACAAAAAGGTCGGGCGGGTCGGAAGCATGGTGGCCGACCTGATCACGCAGCAGTCCGAAGTCACGCCGAGCCAACTCGATGCCATCATGAAGATCGGCGGATCGATCATGCAGCCATACAACCGCTCCACGCCCAAGATCGTGGTGACCGCCATCGGCATCTCGGCGACCTCGGAGGTGACGGTGGAATGGTCGCGCAAGCTTGAGAACGGCGCCTACAGCAAGGGCCCCGTTACTGTGCCTGCGTCTGCGGTGCCGCCGACGCTCCAAATGCCCGGCTCGTTCCTGATCCGCGTCGAGAGCTATCTCGACTACGAGCCGCTCATCACGTGGTCGCCGGACGCCAAGTCGACCCTTGGCCTGATGGCGGCCTTCGACAATATCGACATGAAGGAAACCTACTACTTGCGGCCGCGCATGAGCCCGACCATCAAATGCGCGACCTGCTGAGCAACCTCTAGCTCTTTTTGGCAGGAGCTTGCACCGGGCCTGCTCCGGCGCTTGCGGTGGCGAATTGCCAAGGCCACTCCCGGACCTTATGTCTGGGGGCGACCAGCGACCACCCGCAACAATGAGCCGGATACTTCATGGCCCGCGCATTCCTGTTCGTCCTCGATTCATTCGGCATTGGCGGCGCAGCCGACGCCGAGCGCTTCGGCGATTCCGGGTCGAACACGTTCGGCCACATCGCCAAAACCTGCGCGGCGGGAAAAGCCGACCGGGACGGATTGCGGCAGGGGCCTCTCATGGTTCCCAACATGCTGGCGCTGGGGCTCGGGCGAGCCGGGGCGCTCGCGACCGGCTTCTCCTTCGGCCAAGATGCACCGCGGCTTATGCCTTCGTCTTTCCACGGCGCGGCCGACGAGGTGTCCAGCGGCAAGGACACGCCCTCCGGCCACTGGGAAATAGCGGCAGTGCCGGCGCCGTTCGAATGGGGATATTTCCCGCACACCGAACCCACCTTTCCTGCCGAACTGACCGAGGCGATAATCGAGGAAGGCAATGTTCCGGGCATTCTCGGCAATTGCCACGCCTCGGGAACGGAAATTATCGCCAAACTCGGCGAAGAGCACATCAGGAGCGGCAAGCCGATCTGCTACACATCGGCGGATTCGGTCATCCAGATCGCCGCGCATGAGAGCCATTTCGGGCTCCAACGTCTCTATGATCTTTGCAAGACAGTGCGAAAGCTGGTCGATCCGCTCAATATAGGGCGGGTTATCGCGCGGCCCTTCATCGGCGAGAGCCCGGCGGATTTCGAGCGGACGGCAAATCGGCGCGACTTCGCTGTGCCGCCGCCCGAGCCGACATTGCTCGACCGTCTGGTCGAGCGCGGCAGCCGCGTCATCGGCATGGGCAAGATCGGCGACATCTTCGCGCATCGCGGCGTCTCCGAAGTACGCAAGGCGGCCGGCAACATGGCGCTGTTCGACAAGACGCTTGTCGCCATCGACGATGCCGGCGACGGCGACCTGGTGTTCGCCAATTTCGTCGACTTCGACACGCTGTACGGGCACCGGCGCGACATTGCCGGCTATGCGGCGGCGCTCGAGGAGTTCGACCGCCGCCTGCCGGAGGCGCTGGCGCGGCTGAAAAACGGCGATCTGCTGCTTCTGACCGCCGACCACGGCTGCGACCCCTCCTGGCGCGGCAGCGACCATACGCGTGAGCGCGTTCCGATCATCGGCATGATCCCGGGGCGTTCCGGCGGGTCAATCGGCCTCAGGAACACCTTCGCAGATATCGGCGAGACGGTTGCCGAGCATCTCGGCCTGTCGCCCGGCCGCCACGGTGCGTCATTCTACAAGACGATTTCCGCGCATGCCTGAACTTCCTGAAGTCGAGACCGTGCGGCGCGGCCTGCAGCCGGTGATGGAAGGCGCGCACATCATGCGCGTCGAAGCCCGCCGGCCGGATCTGCGCTTCCCGCTGCCCGAACGCTTCGCCGAACGGCTCGAAGGCCGCACTGTCACTGCCTTGGGCAGACGGGCAAAATACCTTACCGCGCATATCGATGGCGGGCCGACGCTGATCTGCCATCTCGGAATGTCCGGATCTTTCCGGGTTGAAGCGGGTGCGGACAGCGATATGCCCGGCGCCTTCCATCACGAACGCTCCAAGGCGTCGGCGCACGACCATGTGGTGTTCCACATGGAAGTGCCGCGAGGCGAAACCGTGCGCGTGGTGTTCAACGATCCCAGGCGCTTCGGCTTCATGCTGTTTGCCGAAGGCGCCTCCGGCGACCACCCGATGCTGGCCGGGCTGGGGATCGAGCCGACAGGCAACGCGCTCGACGGGCGGCTGCTCCAGGAATTGTTCCAAGGCCGAAAATCACCGCTCAAGGCGGCGCTGCTCGACCAAAGGCTCATCGCAGGTCTCGGCAATATATATGTCGCGGAGGCGCTGTGGCGTGCCGGCCTGTCGCCGCTTCGCGCGGCCGGAACCATAGCCGAGCGGGGAAAGAAGGCCGCGGCCCGCGCCGACGCCCTGGCGGAGGCTGTGCGGTCGGTGATCGCCGACGCCATACAGGCTGGCGGCTCGTCCCTGCGGGACTACATCCAGGCCGACGGCTCGCTTGGTTATTTTCAGCATTCGTTCTCTGTCTATGACCGTGAGGGCGAGCGCTGCACGACGCCCGGCTGCAAGGGCCACATCACGCGCGTCGTGCAGAGCGGAAGATCGACATTCTATTGCCCGTCCTGCCAGCGTTAGGTTAGAGCAGGGCTGCTCTAGGTCAGGGCGACAGCGCGCAGATTTCAGGGAGAGCTTCTGATGGCTTACGAAACGATCATCGTCGAAACGCGCGGCAAGGTCGGCCTTGTCACGCTCAATCGACCGGAGGCGCTGAATGCGCTGAACTCGACGGTTCTCGCCGAAGTGCTGGCAGCGATGCAGATCTTCGAAGCCAACCCGCGCATCGGCGCCATGGTGCTAGCCGGCTCGGAAAAGGCGTTTGCGGCCGGCGCAGACATCAAGGAGATGCAGTCCAAGAGCTATGTCGACGCCTATTTCGAGGATTTCTTCGCCGGATGGGAGCAGTTTGCCCGCATTCGCAAGCCGGTGATCGCGGCAGTCGCGGGATATGCGCTCGGCGGCGGCTGCGAACTCGCGATGATGTGCGACTTCATCATTGCCGCCGACAGTGCCAAGTTCGGCCAGCCGGAAATCACGCTTGGCGTCATGCCCGGCATGGGCGGCTCGCAACGCCTCACCCGCTTCGTCGGCAAGTCCAAGGCCATGGACATGTGCCTGACCGGCCGGATGATGGACGCGGCCGAAGCCGAGCGCTCCGGCCTGGTGTCTCGCGTCGTGCCGCTGGGCGAACTTCTGGAGGAGACGCTGAAGGCCGCGGCCAAGATCGCCGAATTCTCGCTGCCCGCCGTGATGATGGCGAAGGAAGCGGTCAATCGCTCCTACGAAACCACGCTTGCCGAAGGCCTGCGCTTTGAGCGCCGGCTCTTCCATTCCATGTTCGCACTGGAAGATCAGAAGGAAGGCATGGCGGCCTTTATCGAGAAGCGTTCGGCCAATTTCAGGAACCAGTGACCGCCGCAGCAAACCCGTTCAAAATCGTGCCCAAACAGCGTTGACGGGCCGGGAAAGCTGCACTATAAGCCGCACCAACCGAGGCGGCCTGTGGCTGCCCGTTTGTTTTTTGCGCCCAAGCCAAACCCGGGCGCCCATGCAGAGATACAAAGAGAGGCACCATGGCCAATACATCTTCGGCCAAGAAGGCTACGCGCAAGATCGCACGGCGCACCGCGATGAACAAGAACCGCCGCTCGCGCGTCCGGACCTATATCCGCAAGGTCGAGGAAGCGCTGGCCGCCGGCGACAAGACCGCTGCGGAGGCGGCCTTCCTGGCTGCCCAACCGGAACTGATGCGCGCGGCGACCAAGGGCGTCATGCACAAGAACACCGCCTCCCGCAAAGTTTCACGGCTGGCTCAGCGCCTCAAGACGCTTTCCGCCTGAAGCGCAGGAAGCATCCAACCGAAACGAACCCGGCCTAATCCGCCGGGTTTTTTCGTTTGCCGACAATGGGTTGCAAAATGCCCGCAACAGGATGCCCCAGCGGAACTCTCAACAGTTGCAACTGTTTTGCCGGCATATGCGGAATTTCTGAACTCAGGCAGCCCAAAGCGCCGCTTCAGCGTATAACTATCCTGACACGTTTTCCTCTTTAAATTCAGATAGTTGCGAAAGGTTGTCCACAGCTTGTTCAATATGCCGGTGGATGATCCGGGGCATTTAGCTGTCAAGCAAATATTTTAAAAATTTTTCGCGCTAGCGCCCGGCTCCGGCAACCGGCGAAAAACGATTTGAATCCACACGCTTTTGTCGTTTCGGCAACCAACGGCGCCCCAGAGTCGGGCAATTCACCAATCAGATTCATTAAAAATCCGTTAGCTGCGGCCTTGCCCTGTCCACAGCGATTTTTGTAATGTCTGTACATCGAAAGGGACGGGCCAATGGCCTGACGACCTAGCTGGAAATCGCAGAATTTGAGCGTGGGGGTTTGTCTCTGCGAATGGATTAGGTTTGCCTTTCGAGCGTGTAGGGGACTGGGGGCAAGACAAATTTTGGGGAAGCGAGTGCGCTCTGGCTATTTGCCGGAAACGAGCTTCCTTTGCCTTGTTGGGGTGATGCCGGTGCGGGCGGGGACAAGCCCGTGCCGGCAATGAAGGAACCGTGTCGCCGGGCGGATGCACGGCGATCGGGATCAACTGTCGACGGGCGCGGCGTCGGCGAAAACAGAAAATGAAGCGAGGGATTGAACAATGCAAAGCGGCATCGAAAGAGAGGCTAAGTCCGGCTTCTCTTTTCCTGGAAACCGGATCGGGGGAGACGGCATGGCAGCGTCGGGCAGCGCGGAAAAGGCATTCGACAAAGTTAAGGCGCAGCTAAAGGCGCGTCTCGGAGGCGAGGTCTATTCCAGCTGGTTCGGCCGGATGAAGGTCACCGAAGCGTCCAAGGGCCTGGTCCGGATTTCCGTGCCGACCGCGTTCCTGCGCTCCTGGATCAACAGCCACTATCTCGATTTGATTTCCGAGCTTTGGAAGCAGGAAGATCCCGACGTCCTGAAGATCGACATCGTGGTTCGCACCGCGACCCGCATGGCAGCGCCGGCCGGTGAGGCCGAGCCGGCCTTCGCCCGCAAGGCGACACGGCAGGTGCACACCGCGCTTTCGGCCGGCACAGCCGCAGCGGCTGCTGTCGAGCGGGCGACGCCCGCCCGGGCAAACGGCGCCGACGTGGAGTTTCGGCAGAGCGTTCTCGGCTCTCCGCTCGACCCGCGCTATACGTTCCAGTCCTTCATCGAAGGACCGTCAAACCGCGTCGCGCTCGCGGCTTCGCGAGCGGTGGCGGAATCGAACTCACGATTCAATCCGCTGTTCCTTCACGCCACCGTCGGGCTCGGCAAGACCCATCTCCTGCAGGCGATCGCAGCCGAATCCCTGAAGCAGAACCCGAAATCGCGGGTGGTCTATCTGACGGCGGAATATTTCATGTGGCGCTTCGCCACCGCCATTCGCGACAACAATGCGCTGACGCTCAAGGAACAGTTGCGCGACATCGACCTGCTGATCATCGACGACATGCAGTTCCTGCAGGGAAAATCGATCCAGCACGAGTTCTGCCATCTGATCAACATGCTGCTCGACAGCGCCAAGCAGGTCGTGGTGGCGGCCGATCGTCCGCCCTCCGAGCTGGAATCGCTCGAGCCGCGCGTGCGTTCGCGGTTGAATGGCGGCGTGGCGCTGGAAATGTCGGCACCGGATTTCGGCATGCGGCTCGGCATGCTGCAGCTTCGGCTGGCAAGCGCCAAGGCCGACGACCACGCGCTCGATATATCGGAGGAGATCCTGACCCATGTCGCGCGCACCGTCACCGGCAGCGGCAGGGAACTGGAAGGCGCTTTCAACCAGCTCTTGTTTCGTCAGTCCTTCGAGCCGCAGATCACCATCGACCGTATCGACGAGATCCTCGGCCATATCTATCGCTCGGGCGAGCCTAAACGGGTACGCATCGAAGACATCCAGCGGATCGTGGCGCGGCACTACAATGTGTCCAAGACCGAGCTTCTGTCGAACCGGCGCACGCGCACGATCGTCAAGCCGCGGCAGATCGCCATGTATCTCGCCAAGGTGATGACGCCGCGCTCGCTGCCCGAGATCGGCAGGCGTTTCGGCGGCCGCGACCACACCACGGTGCTGCACGCAGTACGCAAGATCGAGGATTTGTCCGGCGGCGACAACACGCTGGCGCAGGAACTGGAACTGCTGCGCAGGCTTATCAGCGACCAGGCTTGAGCCCCTAAGGACAAGCGGCCGGCCGCCAGGGCCAGCTTATCCCCAGAAAGACTGCGGAACCGCATGCTTGCGGTTTCGCGGGCTTGCCTTTCGCAGCTTTTTCTTGTCAGTCTGACGCATTCTGTCCAAGTTGGGCCTTACGCGGGAATCCGAGCCCGGAATTCCGTTCCTTCGTTCAAGCGAGCCTATTTCGTCATGCGTGTAATCCTGGAACGCTCAAACCTCTTGAAGTCGCTTAACCACGTTCATCGCGTGGTCGAGCGACGCAATACCATCCCGATCCTGTCAAACGTGCTGCTCGCCGCCGAAGGCCAGAGCCTCGAACTGAAGGCGACGGACCTCGACCTCGAAATCACCGAGGCGACCGCGGCCAAGGTCGAGCGCGGCGGCGCCACCACTGTTCCGGCGCATCTGCTCTACGACATCGTTCGCAAGCTGCCGGAAGGCGCCGAGGTGATGCTAAAGACCGACGAGGACGGCAACGCCATGACTGTAGCGTCGGGGCGGTCGAGCTTCCGCCTGCAGTGTCTGCCGCAGTCGGATTTCCCGGAACTCTCAGCCGGCTCGTTCTCGCATATTTTCCGCCTGGAATCGGCGGCGCTGAAGGGGCTGATCGACAAGACGCAGTTCGCAATCTCGACCGAGGAGACGCGCTACTATCTGAACGGCATCTATTTCCACGCCATCGAGGCCGGCGGCAAATTGAAGCTGCGTTCGGTCGCGACCGACGGCCACCGGCTGGCGCGCGCCGAAATGGATGCGCCAGCGGGTTCCGAGGGCATGCCGGGCATCATCATTCCGCGCAAGACCGTCAGCGAATTGCAGAAGCTCGTGGACGATCCGGACGTGGCGGTCACCACGGAACTATCGGACACCAAGATCCGCTTCACCATCGGCAGCGTGATTTTGACCTCCAAGCTGATCGACGGCACGTTCCCGGACTATCAGCGGGTCATCCCAACCGGCAACGACAAGAAGCTCATCATCGATCGTGAGACTTTTGCGCGCGCCGTTGACCGCGTGTCGACGATTTCGTCGGAGCGCGGCCGCGCCGTGAAACTGTCGATTTCCGACGGGCAAGTCACGCTGGCTGTGAACAATCCGGATTCGGGCAGCGCGACCGAGGAATTGGCCGCCGACTATTCGTCCGACCCGATCGAGATCGGCTTTAACGCGAAATACCTGCTGGATGTCGCAGCGCAGCTTTCGGGCAGCGAAGCGCGCTTCATGCTGGCCGATGCCGGGTCGCCGACCCTGATTCACGACACGTCGGACGAGCACGCGCTCTACGTGCTCATGCCGATGCGCGTTTAGGAACGGGCCTGACCCGGACCGGAGCCAGATGTGGAAACGGTCCACATAAGCAAGCTCACGCTTGCCGATTTCCGCAATTACTCGGCGCTCGCGCTTGAACTCAAGCCCGGGCCGGTGGTGTTCACCGGCGAAAACGGGGCCGGCAAGACCAATCTGCTCGAAGCGATTTCGTTCCTGACGCCTGGACGCGGGCTGCGCCGCGCGCCCTATGGCGATGTCGCCCGCGAGGGCAGTGCGGGCGGGTTTGCGGTCCACGCCAGCCTCGACGGGCCGGAGGGCCCGGCGGAGATCGGCACCGGGACCAGCGGCGCGGAGGCAGAGGGCGGACGCCGGGTGCGCATAAACGGCGCCAACGCCCGATCGGCCGAGGACATGCTGGAATGGTTGCGCGTGGTGTGGCTGACGCCGGCCATGGACGCGCTGTTCACAGGGCCGGCGGGCGACCGGCGGCGCTTCCTCGACCGGCTGGTGCTGGCGATAGATGCGCGGCATGGCCAACGGGCTCTGGATTACGAGAAGGCGATGCGTGGGCGCAACCGGCTGCTTGCCGACGATTCGCGCGACCTTGCCTGGTTCGAGGCGATCGAGGGCCAGATGGCCGAAACCGGCGTGGCGATCGCGGCGGCGCGCGTCGAACTGGTGCGGCTGCTTGCGGCAATGATTGAAAAACTGCCCGACAGCGGACCGTTTCCCCAAGCTGATATCAGCCTGGCCGGAACGCTGGAGGCGCGGATCGGGTTGGAGCCAGCGGTCGACGCCGAGGAAGGTTTTCGCGAGGCGCTGGCACAGGGGCGGGACCGCGACCGCGCAGCGGGCCGCACGCTGGAGGGGCCGCACCGCTCCGATTTGATCGTGCGCCACCGCCCCAAGGCGATGCCAGCGGAACTCTGCTCCACCGGCGAGCAGAAGGCGCTGCTGGTCGGCATTGTGCTTTCGCATGCCAGGCTCTGCGGCGAGATGTCGGGGCAGGTGCCGATCCTGCTGCTCGACGAAATCGCCGCGCATCTCGACACCGGCCGGCGCGCCGCGCTGTTCTCCATTCTGGAGGAGCTGAACTGCCAGGTCTTCATGACCGGGACCGAGCCGGCGCTGTTTTCCAGCCTGAAAGGCAAGGCGCAGTTTCTGACCGTCGATCACGGCCGCGTCTTTCCGACGGCAGACGCCTGACAAGCGCCGCGGACCGCATTATGGTCGCGCCATGGATGCTGCAACGCCGCTTACCCCCGAGGAACTCGAACGCTATGCGCGCCACATCGTGCTGCCGGAAATCGGCGGCGCCGGCCAGCAGAGGCTGAAGCGCGCGCGTGTGCTGGTGATCGGTGCGGGCGGGCTCGGCGCGCCGGTGCTGCAATATCTCGCGGCGGCCGGCATCGGCACGCTGGCCATAGTCGATAACGATCACGTCTCGCTGTCGAATTTGCAGAGGCAGGTGGTGCACGACACCCAGTCGATAGGCATGGCCAAGACCCAAAGCGCGCGTGCGGCGATTTCCCGGATAAACCCGAACGTCATCGTCATCCTGCACGATCTGCGCGTGACGGCGGCAAATGCCGCACAGCTCGTGTCGCAATACGATATCGTCGCCGACGGCTCGGACAATTTCGAGACGCGCTATGCGATCGCCGATGCGTGCGCGGCGGAAGGAAAGCCGCTGGTGCATGCGGCGGTCGGGCGGTTCGACGGCTCGATAACAGTGCTGAAGCCGTTCGAGAGCGATGCGGAAGGACGGCCGAACCCGAGCTATCGTGATCTGTTCCCCTCGCCGCCGCCGCCCGGCCTGGTGCCTTCTTGCGCGGAGGCCGGCATTCTGGGCGCGCTGACCGGCGTGGTCGGGACGCTGCAGGCGATGGAGGTGATAAAGCTCGTCACCGGCATCGGCGAGCCGCTGGTAGGAAAACTGCTGCTTTACGATGCGCTTGCCGCGCGTTTCGAGACGATGCGCTACAGGCGGGCCTGACCGGATGCGCTCTGCGCCGATCGTGCTGATTGAGAGGCTGCCCGCCGGCTTCAACCGATGGGAAGAAGTGCTTTCGCTGATCAACCGCTCCTTCGCCTATATGGACGGCGTTATCGACCCGCCATCCTCCGCCCATCGGCTTACGGCGGAAGGCCTGCGCCGCAAGGCCGAGGACGAGACCGGATTTCTCGCGGTATGCGAGGGCAGGATCGTCGGCTGCGTCTTCGTGGTCGAGCGGGAGCATGACTGCTACTTCAGCAAGCTGGCGGTCGAGCCTGAGCTTCAACGACAGGGGATGGGGAAAAATCTCGTTGAGGCTGTTGAGGAATTCGCGATGACTCGCGGGAAGGTCGCGCTGGAGCTGCAGACGCGCATAGAGCTGGCCGCCAACCATGCGGCGTTCACCCGGCTCGGCTTTCGTGAGACGGCTCGCACCGCGCATGAAGGCTATGATCGGGCAACGTCCATCACCATGCGCAAGGTGCTGCGGTGACGCTGGCGCTGTCGCCGGAAGAGCAAGCCATCGCAGCGGGTTCGAATGGAGCCGGCGCGGCGATGGCTATGCGGATTGTGGCCGACAGCGCGCGGCTGCTCGGCGCTCCACGGCTGATCCCGATCGCCTCGGCGCATATCGACGGGGCGCTCTACCACGGTGATTCCGGCACGCTGTTTGCCGAAAGGCTGGTCGAAGGCGGCGCGCGGGTGGCGGTGCGCGCAACGCTGAATGTCGGCGCACTCGACCTGATGGGCTGCTCGCGCGTGCGGCTGGAGGAGCCGGCGCGCGAGATGGCACGGCGGATGATGGAGGCCTATCGCAGGCTTGGCTGCGAACAGAGCTGGACCTGCGCGCCCTATCAGGCAGGCCACCGGCCGGCATTCGGCAGCGATGTCGCCTGGGGCGAATCCAATGCGGTCGCGTTCTGCAACTCGGTGCTCGGCGCGCGAACCAACCGCTATGGCGATTTCCTGGACATCGCCTGCGCGATCACCGGCTGCGCGCCCGATTACGGCCTGCACCGGCCGGAAAACCGTATCGCCAGGCTCGTTTTCGATGTCAGCGCCCTGCCCGCCGGCTTCATGGCGTCCGAAATCGCCTGGCCCGTGCTCGGCAGCCTCTACGGCCGCGAGGTTGGGAATAGGGTCGGGGTGATTGCAGGGGTGCAAAAACATCCGGGGGATGACGCGTTAAAGGCATTCGGAGCTGCGGCGGCCTCGACCGGCGCAGTTGGGCTTTTCCATATCGCAGGCGTGACTCCGGAAGCGCCGGATGTCGAGACGGCGCTGGGCTCCACGCTACCGGAAGCGACGATCCGCGTGACGCCCGACATGGTGGCGGACGCGCAGGCGCGGCTGTCGACCGCGGAAGCGCCGGCGACCATCGATGCGGTGGCGATCGGCAGCCCGCATCTGTCGCTGGCCGAGTTCGACGCGCTGGAGCGGCTGATCGCCGGGCGGCGGCTTGCGGTGCCGATCCACGCCTGCACTGGCCGGCACGTGCTCTCCGAACTGGAACGAAGCGGTCGGCGGCGGGCACTGGAAGCGTTGGGCGTGGTCATCGTCGCCGACACCTGCGTCGTCGTCACGCCTATACTGGCAAGCACGACGGGCGGCGTCCTGATGACCAGTTCCGGGAAATTCGCGCAATATGCGCCGGGAAATACCGGCTATTCGGTGCTCTACGGCTCGCTGGCCGACTGCGTCGAGAGCGCGGTTGCCGGTAGGCCCGTGTTTTCGGAAGCTCTTGCATGAAGCCGGCAGTGCAAGGCGAAATCCTGGTTCCGGGCGCCGCTGGCGAGGGGGAAGCGTTGGTGCTGACGGCGCCAATCAGCTTCTGGGGCGGCGTCGACCCGAAGAGCGGGCGCATTGTCGACGTACGTCACCCCGAATACGGCGAAACGATTTCCGGCCGCGTTCTCTTTCTCCCCGGCACGATCGGCTCATCGTCGGCTTCTGCGGTGCTGATGGAACTCGTCCACAGCGGCCATGCGCCGACCGCGTTGGTGCTGCACGAGCCGGATCCGATCCTGCTGCTCGGACTGATCGTGGCGCGGGAGGTGGGCTGGCAGACGCCGATCGCGGTGAGGCTCGACAGTGCCCGATTCGCCGGTTTCGCAGGCAGTCAGGCTGCGGTTTCGCAGGATGGTTTTGTGAACATGGCGTAGTTCTTCGGTGCGTCCTTCGAGGCTCGCCTGTCGAGATTGGCATGCAATCCGCGGAGGTTCTGCGAGCTCGCACCTCAGGATGAGGAAGGTCGGCGTATCGTTGCCAGGTTCTGCGACGCCGACGATTGCAATGCTGCCTATGAAGCATGCTTTCATCTCAGAGCCGACGATCAGCGCCAACAGCCCTCATCCTGAGGTGCGAGCGTAGCGAGCCTCGAAGGACGCACCCAGATGAGAGGGCATTCATTTCAATCCCGGAGCGGCAGGACCCGATCCGGCGGGCGGTGGCCGTCGAAGAAGGTCCGGATGTTGATGATGACCTTCTCGCCCATGTCGATGCGACCCTCGATGGTGGCCGAACCCATATGCGGCAGGAGCACGACCTTGCCTTTTGCCGCCAGCTTCAGCAGCTTCGGATTGACCGCAGGCTCATGCTCGAACACGTCGAGGGCTGCGCCCGCGAGCTTGCCGTCCTGCAACATCTTGATCAGCGCGTCCTCGTCGATCAGGTCGCCGCGCGCGGTGTTGACGATGTAGCTGGACGGCTGCAGCAGCGCCAGCCGCCGTGCCGAGAGCAGATGGAATGTGGCTGGCGTCGAGGGGCAATTTACGGAAATGATGTCCATGCGCGCCAGCATCTGGTCGAGACTGTCCCAATAGGTCGCCTCAAGCTCGTCCTCGACCTTCTGCAGCACACGGTGGCGATTGTGGTAATGGATGGAGAGGCCGAAAGCCTTGGCGCGGCGGGCGACCGCGGTGCCGATGCGGCCCATGCCGACAATGCCGAGGCGCTTGCCCCAGATGCGCCGGCCGAGCATCCAGGTCGGCGACCAGCCGGCCCATTTGCCGTCGCCTCGCAGCACATTGGCGCCTTCCGCCAGCCGGCGCGGCACCGCGAGCATCAGCGCCATCGTCATGTCGGCCGTGTCTTCGGTGAGCACGTTAGGCGTGTTGGTGACGGTGATGCCCTTCTTCGCCGCAGCCGTCACGTCGATCTTGTCGACGCCGTTGCCGAAATTGGCGATCAGCTTCATTTGCGGGCCGGCCTGTTCGATCAGCGCCGCGTCGATGCGGTCGGAGATGGTCGGCACCAGCACGTCGGCTTCCTTGACCGCAGCGACAAGTTCGGGCTGGCTCATCGGTTTGTCGTCGACATTCAGGCGCGCGTCGAACAATTCGCGCATACGCGTTTCCACCTGGTCCGGCAGCTTGCGCGTGATTACCACGAGAGGCTTCTTTTTGCCGACCATTAATGCCTCGAATCCGGATCCTGTTGAGACCTCTTTAACCAAGACGGGCGAAACTGAAAACCAGTCCCGGCGCGACAACTGTGTAACAAGCGGTTCGGCCGATGACAAAGAAAAAGGGGTGCCTGAACCGGGGACGGCGCGGCGCCGGATACAAAAGGACGAACAAGAGTGTCTCGCTTCGCATCGCTTCGCATGACCGTCAGTGCAGCGCTGCTCGGTCTGGCGTTCATTTGCCCCAGCACATTGCCGGCAACCGCGCAAATGGCGGCCGGCCAGCAGGTCAACCGCGGCGCGAGCGGGCTGCCGCTGCCGCGCTTCGTCAGCCTCAAATCTGGCCGCGTGAACTCGCGCATCGGCCCCGGCCTCAATTATGCGGTCGACTGGCTGTACATGAAACCCGGCCTGCCGATGGAGATCATCCAGGAATACGACAATTGGCGGCGCGTTCGCGACGCGGACGGCTCCGAGGGCTGGATCAACCAGTCGCTGCTGTCGGGCCGGCGCACGGCGATAACCGCGCCATGGCAGCGCGGCAAGGATGCCCGGCTCACGCTTCTGGCCGAGCCCGACCGGGAGGCGGGCACGGTGGCCATCATCGAGCCGGGCGTGGTCGGCACGATCAAGCAGTGCAACGGCGAGTGGTGCCAGATGACCTTCGACGGGCATACGGGCTGGATCGCCCAGACGCAGGTCTGGGGCGCCTATCCGGGCGAGCAGGTCAAGGATTGACGCTTCGATCTCGCCCGATGCGGCCGAGATGCGTGTCCTGAAATCCGGTGGAGAATTTCAGACCATAGCCGAGCGCGCGGTCGATCGCGATGTGGGCGAGCCATATCGCGGCGATGTGCATCGCCAGATACTGCCCGGCCAGGAAGCCGAATGCCAGAAGGCACAGCGGCAGGATCAGCGCGTGGAAGAGATTGTAGGCGAAAGCCCCGATGCGCGGGCCGGCGAGATAGCCGAGCATCGAGAGGTCGGGCGCGAGGATCAGCAGGAAAAATAACAGCCCGGAACCGCCGGACAGGGCATAGGCTGCACAGCACAGGACAAACAAAAAGGCCCATTCGAGCCTGACGAGGAGATCGATCGGTCCGAGAGATCGGCGCTGTTCAGACATTCCGCTTGGGGCGGAGCCGCACGACAATGTCGACGTTGCAGATTTCCATGCCTTCGGGCGGTTCGGGCAGGTTGCGTACCTCGACCGGGCCGGAATCGATGTCGAAGATCTTGTTTTCGCCTTCGATGTAGAAATGGTGGTGGTCGGAAGTGTTGGTGTCGAAATAGGTTTTCGATCCTTCGACCGCCAGTATGCGCAGCAGGCCAGCCTCGGTGAACTGGTGTAGCGCGTTATAGACTGTCGCCAGCGAGACGGGAACGCCCGCGGCGAGCGCTTCCTCGTGCAGTTCCTCGGCGGAGAGATGGCGATCGCCCTTGGCGAACAGCAGATCTGCCAGCGCCACGCGCTGACGCGTCGGCCGCAGGCCCGCTTCGCGCACCCGCTGATCGACGCTCACACCGTCCTTGCAATTTGGAACCATCAACCCGCCAAACTTCGCCTATATGCCTTCCGGACCGTCGATTCTGTAGGTTCGACGGCGCCGGATGGTTCCCGACATATATTCGGTCACGGCAAACCGATCAATAGGCGCGGATTGACCCGGCAAGGCCGGCACGCTAGGTCGTGCACTGCTGTTTCCGACCCGAAACAGACTGTGATAATGACATTGCCAAGGGCGCCGCAGCGCGCCCACAAATTTATGGGGACGGAATTTCATGGCGGTTGCGAAGTCCAGCTACGAATACGAAGAACTGCTTGCCTGCGCGCGCGGCGAACTCTTCGGGCCCGGAAATGCGCAGCTTCCCTACCCGCCGATGCTGATGTTCAACCGGATCACCGAAATCAGCGAAACCGGCGGCGAATTCGGCAAGGGCTTCGTGCGCGCCGAACTCGACATTCACCGCGACCTCTGGTTCTTCCCCTGCCACTTCATCGGCGACCCGGTGATGCCGGGCTGCCTCGGACTTGATGCACTGTGGCAGCTCTCCGGCTTTTTCCTCGGCTGGCTCGGCGAACCCGGCAAGGGCCGCGCGCTGTCGACCGGCGAAGTGAAGTTCACCGGCATGGTGACGCCCGCCAACAAACGGGTGGAATATGGCGTCGATTTCAAGCGCGTGATGCGCGGACGGCTGGTGCTTGGCATCGGCGACGGCTGGCTGAAAGCCGACGGCGAGACCATATACAAGGCCACCGACCTTCGGGTCGGCCTGTTCAAGGAAGCAGCGGCCGCCTGAACGGCCCAGCAAAATCGAAGGAGTTGCCGATGAGACGTGTCGTCGTGACAGGCCTTGGGATCGTATCGTCCATCGGCAACAATGCCGACGAGGTGCAGGCCTCGCTGCATGGCGCCCGGTCGGGCATCAGCTTTTCCAGTGATTTCGCCGAGCACGGCTTCCGCTGCCAGGTGTGGGGGGCGCCGACGCTCGACCCGGCCGAGCTGGTCGACCGGCGGGCGATGCGCTTCCTGCACAAGGGCGGGGCGTGGAACCATGTCGCCATGCAGCAGGCGATAGCATCCGGGGGGCTCGAGGAAGGCGACATCACCAACGAGCGCACCGGCATCATCATGGGCTCGGGCGGGCCATCGACGAAGACGATCGTGGAAGCCGCCGAGATCACGGAAAAGAACAACAGCCCGAAGCGCATCGGGCCGTTTGCGGTGCCGAAGGCGATGTCGTCGACCGCATCGGCGACACTCGCGACCTGGTTCAAGATCCACGGCGTCAACTATTCGATCTCGTCCGCCTGCTCGACCTCGGCGCATTGCATCGGCAATGCCTATGAGCTGATCCAGTTCGGCAAGCAGGATATCATATTCGCGGGGGGCCACGAGGATCTCGACTGGACGATGTCGAACCTGTTCGACGCTATGGGCGCGATGTCCTCTAAGTTCAACGACAGGCCCTCCGTGGCGTCCCGTGCCTATGACATCAACCGCGATGGCTTCGTCATCGCCGGCGGCGCGGGCGTGCTGGTGGTGGAAGAGCTGGAGCACGCCAAGGCGCGCGGCGCGAAAATCTATGCCGAGATCGTCGGCTACGGCGCGACATCGGACGGCTACGACATGGTCGCGCCGTCAGGGGAAGGCGCGGTGCGCTGCATGAAGCAGGCGTTATCCACCGTCAAAGGCGATATCGACTACATCAACACGCACGGCACCTCGACGCCGGTCGGCGATTCCAAGGAGATGGGCGCGATCCGCGAAGTTTTCGGCGACAAGATGCCGAACATCACCTCGACCAAGTCGCTGACCGGGCACTCGCTGGGGGCGGCCGGCGTGCAGGAATCGATCTACTCGATCCTGATGATGCAGGGCGGATTCATCGGCGAAAGCGCCCATATCGAGGAGCTCGATCGGGAATTCGAAGGCATGCCGGTCGTGCGCAAGCGCATCGACAACGCAAAGATCGATACCGTGCTGTCGAACTCGTTCGGCTTTGGCGGCACCAACGCCACGCTGGTCTTCCAACGCTATAACGGTTGAAGGTTTCAGGCAGATGGACGGATTGATGAAGGGCAAACGCGGCCTGATCATGGGCGTCGCGAACGATCACTCCATCGCCTGGGGCATCGCGAAGAAACTGGCCGAGCAGGGCGCGGAACTCGCCTTCACCTATCAGGGCGAGGCGTTCGGCCGCCGCGTCAAGCCGCTGGCCGAGAAGGTCGGCGCATCGCTGGTGCTGCCTTGCGACGCGGAGGACAGCGCCTCCGTCAGCTCCGTGTTCGAGACGCTGGGCAAGGAATGGGATGGCATGGATTTCATCGTCCATGCCATCGGCTTTTCCGACAAGAACGAGCTCAAAGGCCTCTACGCCGACACCAGCCGCGAGAACTTCATCCGCACCATGGTGATCTCCTGCTACTCCTTCACCGAAGTGGCGCGCCACGCGGCGGCGCTGATGAAGGAAGGCGGATCGATGATCACGCTGACCTATGCCGGATCGGTGCGCATCATGCCCAACTACAATGTGATGGGCGTCGCCAAGGCCGGGCTGGAAGCCAGCGTGCGCTATCTCGCCAATGATTACGGCCCGCGCGGCATCCGCGTAAACGCGATCTCCGCCGGTCCGGTGCGTACGCTTGCCGGCGCCGGCATTGCCGATGCGCGCCACATGTTCTCCTATCAGCAGCGCAATTCGCCGCTGCGCCGCACGGTGACGATCGAGGAAGTCGGCGGTTCGGCGCTCTATCTGCTGTCCGATCTGTCGTCCGGCGTCACCGGCGAGATCCACTACGTCGATTCCGGCTATCACATCGTCTCGATGCCGACGCTGGATGAGCTGAAGCGGACGGGCGAAGAGCGGGAATAGGCGCTCAGCGTTTCGCTGCGAAAACTTTGAACATGCCGTCGCGCGCGACTTCGGAATAACTGGAAAAGACCTCCGCGAGCGTCTTCTCGTAGGGAAGCTGGCGGTTCGCGACCATCATGAGCCGTCCGCCGGGTTTAAGAGCGGCGCCTGCCGTGCGGATCATCCGCTGGCCAATATCCGGCTCCGCCTCCCGCTTCTGGTGGAAGGGCGGGTTCATGACTATGAAATCGTAGCGGTGGGGAACCTCTTCGGCCAGCAGATCGTGCCAGAAGAAGCGCAGTTCAAGCGCGCCGGTGGCGGCGACATTGCGCTTCGCCGCCTCAAGGGAGGCGAAATCAGCCTCGTAGAGATCCAGCGCCGATATTTTCGGGTAACGCCCCGCCAGTTCGGCGGCAAGAAAACCCCAGCCGGCGCAAAAATCGGCCACCGCACCGGAAATCTTGTCCGGCAGATGTGCGGCCAGAAGTTTCGAGCCGGCGTCGATGCGGTCCGACGAGAACATGCCGGGAGCCGCGACGAAGCGGCCCTCGATCAACGTCTCGCCATTGCCGGCGCGCAGGGCGGCCACAGCCTGCGAGACATCGCCAGGTCGTCGGAACCAGAAGGCGACGCCATGATGCTTCGGCGTATGTCCTTCCAGTTCGACAAGTCCCTCCACCCGCTTGCGCAGGCTGGCTATGCCGTCATCCTTGCCTCCCCCGACAAGGATCAACCCGCCTGTCCTGATGCGTTCGAGCGCCTCGGCAATGCGAAGCTCGTTCTCGCCGCGATGCCGGCCGCAGAGGACCAGCGCTGAATCGAAATTTTCTTCCTCCGGCTGTGGCGTGACTTTATAGCGGCCAGCCAGCGCCCGGAACCAGGGGCGAAATCCCTGGATAAGCGAAAGATCGGCGGCAAAGCCTTCCGGAAGCCGGAACCCGGGTTCAGCACCGAAGAAGAGAACGCGCTGATTCCGGCCAGGCGCTGCAAGTGACTCTGCTTCGAACGGGTGGAACAAGGTTTTCAGCGCGTCGCTGGTCATTGGTTCAAGCCGCGGTTTGCCGGGCTCGATATTCGCGTATCAGCACCGCCCATTCGTCAATGCCCGCGGCAAAGGATTCAGGCGTGATGGCAGCAATGAACGCGCGGCCTCGCTCCGACAACGGAACATACGAGTAGGAAACGCAAGCCATCGTCCGTGCGGCGCCGTCCGGCTTGCAGGTCACGTCGACAAAAGCCACCCGCGAGCCGGGAGTGGTCCGCAGATAGCGGACATGGCGCTCGGCCGGCTGCCATTCGAGGCATGTCCAAAGTGTCGCTTCGTCGCCGCTGCCGGTGGCGAAGATCATCTCTTTGCATACTTCCCCTGACGCCGGCGAAATATATTCGGGCGCCCAGTCAGGCACCCAAAGTTCCTCTCCCCTTGGCGTGAACAACGGGAAGGCTTCTTCGGCCGGCAACGGAAGTGAAATCTCGTGGCAAAATGCGACGCGCATGACTGTCATTCGTCCTGGTCGGGATGAAGGTGACTGTCCGCGCTCGTCAGCCGGCAATCGTAAATGTCCTTCAGTTTCTCGATGACGGAGAGAGTGTCGTTCGAGAAAGGTTGTCTGCCCTCGAACGCATGCAGCACGATGCCTTCAAGAAGGTCGCCGAGGCTCATGTCCTTTTTCTCGGCAAGCGCCTTCAGCACCTTGAGCAGAGACGTGGAAATGCGGACACCGGTTTGCGTTCTCTCGATCATAACAGGATGTTACCGTGGTAACACTGGACACGCAAGCCAAACAAAAGGGCGCGGCCTTCCGGCACGCGCCCTTTTGCCGTCAGTTTGCTGAAATCAGGCGGCGGTCTCTTCGCCTTCGGCCTTCTTCTCGCGCACGATTTCCTTGCCGGTCTCCTGGTCGACGACCTTCATCGACAGGCGAACCTTGCCGCGCTCGTCGAAGCCCATGAGTTTGACGAAGACCTTGTCGCCTTCCTTGACCACGTCCGACGTCTTGGCGACGCGGTCGTTGGCAAGCTGCGAGATGTGGACCAGGCCGTCCTTCGGACCGAAGAAGTTCACGAAAGCGCCGAAGTCGGCGGTCTTGACGACCGTGCCTTCGTAGATCTCGCCAACTTCCGGCTCGGCGACGATGGTGTGGATCCACTTCTTCGCCGCCTCGATCTCCTTGGCGTTCGACGAAGCGATCTTGACCGTGCCGTCATCCTCGATGTTGATCTTGGCGCCGGTCTTCTCAACGATCTCGCGGATGACCTTGCCGCCCGAACCGATCACGTCGCGGATCTTGTCGGTCGGGACGTGCATGACCTCGATGCGCGGCGCGAACTCGCCGAGCTCCGAACGGCCTTCGGCGATCGCCTTAGACATTTCGCCGAGAATGTGCACACGACCTTCCTGCGCCTGGGCGAGCGCAACCTTCATGATCTCCTCGGTAATGCCTTCGATCTTGATGTCCATCTGCAGCGCGGTGATGCCGCCCTGGGTTCCGGCCACCTTGAAGTCCATGTCGCCGAGGTGGTCCTCGTCGCCGAGAATGTCGGAAAGGACGGCGAAGCGCTCGCCTTCCTTGATCAGGCCCATGGCGATGCCGGCAACGGGCTTGGCCAGCGGCACGCCGGCATCCATAAGCGCTAGCGAGGTGCCGCAGACGGTAGCCATCGAGGACGAACCGTTGGATTCAGTGATCTCCGAGACGACGCGAAGCGTGTAGGGGAAGGCGTCCGCGGCCGGCAGCATCGGACGGATAGCGCGCCAGGCGAGCTTGCCGTGGCCGATTTCGCGGCGGCCGGGCGAACCCATGCGGCCGGTTTCACCGACCGAATAGGGCGGGAAGTTGTAGTGAAGGAGGAACTTCTCCTTGTACATGCCGGTCAACGAATCGACGTACTGTTCGTCTTCGCCGGTGCCCAGCGTGGCGACAACGATCGCTTGGGTCTCGCCGCGGGTGAACAGCGCCGAACCGTGGGTGCGCGGCAGGATGCCGACTTCCGAGACGATCTGGCGAACGGTCTTAAGGTCGCGGCCATCGATGCGCGAACCGGTGTCGAGGATGTTCCAGCGCACGATCTTGGCCTGCAGGTCCTTGAACACCGCGTTCACCTGCTCGGAAGTCCAGGTCGTCGTCTCGGCGCCTTCCGGCAGCAGAGCCGCCTTCACCTTGGCCTTTGCAGTATCCACCGCCGCATAGCGCTCCTGCTTGAGCGTGTTCTTGTAGGCGGCGCGCAGGTCGTCTTCGACCATGCCGAGCATGGTAGCTTCCAGCTCGGAAAGATCCTTGACCTGATGGTCGCGCGGCTCCTTCGCGGCCACTTCGGCGAGCTTGATGATCGCATCGATGACCGGCTGGAAGCCCCTGTGGCCGAACATGACAGCGCCGAGCATGACGTCCTCGGGAAGCTCCTTGGCTTCCGATTCGACCATGAGGACCGCATCACCGGTTCCTGCGACGATGAGGTCGAGTTTCGATTCCTCCATCTCGTCGACGTGAGGGTTCAGCACGTATTCGCCGTTGATGTAGCCGACGCGGGCGCCGCCGATCGGACCCATGAAGGGCACGCCCGAAAGCGTCAGGGCCGCCGAGGTGGCGACGATCGACAGGATGTCCGGATCGTTTTCGAGGTCGTGCTGGACCACGGTCACGACGACCTGTGTGTCGTTCTTGTAGCCTTCGGCGAAGAGCGGACGGATCGGACGGTCGATGAGGCGGGAAACCAGCGTTTCCTTCTCGCTCGGACGGCCTTCACGCTTGAAGTAGCCGCCCGGGATCTTGCCGGCGGCGTAGGTCTTTTCCTGGTAGTTGACGGTTAGCGGGAAGAAGTCGAAGCCGGGCTTGGGCTCCTTCGCCGAAACGACTGTGGCGAGCACGATGGTCTCGCCGTAGGTGGCGAGAACGGCGCCGTCGGCCTGACGGGCTATCTTGCCGGTTTCCAGAATGAGCGGACGGCCCGCCCATTCGATCTCTACCTTGTGATGATTGAACATTTCTTGTCCTTGCGTAATGCGGAAAGGGCCGCGAACTTCTCGCGGCGTCCTTCTCCTGGCTTGTTCCAGACGAGCCACGGGCAAGACAACGGGGTGTCTGGACAGTCGGCGTCAGATCAACGCCCCAGGCATCCTGCAATCCTGCCCCATGACCGTCTCATGAGGCGGTTCCGATGCCGCCCTGTGCCGCACCTGGAACCAGTTCGGACATGATCCCCCGGACCATGTCCTGTCGGGAAGCCTTTGACGGCCGCCCGGATAAGCGAACGGCGGACCTCAATGAAGCCCGCCGGCCGGAAGTCTTAGCGGCGCAGACCGAGTTTCTCGATCAGCGTCTGGTAGCGGCCTTCTTCGCGCGACTTCAGATAGTCGAGCAGACGGCGGCGCTGCGAAACGAGAGCGAGAAGACCACGACGGGAGTGATTGTCCTTCTTGTGGTCCTTGAAGTGTTCGGTCAGGTTCTTGATGCGCTCGGAAAGAATGGCCACCTGGACTTCCGGCGAACCGGTATCGCCTGCGGCGGTCGCAAATTCCGTCATCAATTCCTTCTTGCGTTCAGCAGTAATCGACATCGTGCTTTTCCTTTCGAATTTGAGGAAACGGGTCGCCCTCAGCCGGGATGTCGTCCAGCAGGGGCCGGTGTACATTGCGCGTCTCGCCCAATGCTGCGGCGCATATAGTGCAAAACCGGACGGAAAGCCAGAGAGAATCCAAACCGGCAAAGAATCTCGATCGGGCAGTCAGTTCAGAGCCATTTCTTCCAGCGGAAGAAGCCGACGAGCGAAAATCCGATGACAGCCATAATGCCAAGCGCGATCGGGTAGCCGTAATAGCTCAAGAGTTCCGGCATGTTCCAGGGAGAAGCGCCTGGATCGAAATTCATGCCCCATATACCGGCCAGAAAGGTCAGCGGGATGAAGATCGCCGAAACGATGGTCAGGAAGCTGATCACGTCGTTGGTGCGGGCCTGGCTCAGCGAAAGATGCATCTCGATCAGCCCCGTCAACATGTCGCGGTGCATCTCGACCACCTCGATCAGCCGGATCGAATGGTCGTGCGTGTCGTTCAAATAGACCTTGGTTTCGGGATGGACGAAGGGGACCTCGGCGCGCAGCAGGGCCGCGAGTGCGTCACGAAGCGGCCACAGCGCCCGCTTGAGCACGATCATGCCGCGCTTGAGCTCGTGCAACTCGCGCACCTGATGCCGCCCCACCCCCCGTAGCATCTCGTCCTCGATGCCGTCGATCTTTTCGCCCTTGGTTTCCAGGATGGGGAAATAGCTGTCGACGATTGCGTCTATCAGGGCATAGGCGAGGTAGTCGGCCTTGCGCGTGCGCAGCCTGTTGGGCAGCGAAGCCTTGATGCGCTTGCGCACCGGCCCGAACGGATCACCCTCGCGCTCCTGAAAGGTGACGACGAAGTTCTCGCCGAAGAACAACGATATCTGCTCGTAGCGGCCGGCGGCCGCGTCGTCGATCGCTGAGACGACGACGAAGGCGTGGTCATCGAAGAAATCAACCTTCGGGCGCTGGCCGGTGTTGACTGTGTCCTCGAGCGCCAGTTGGTGCAGCTTGAAGATCGCGCCAATCTCGGCAATCAGCTCGACATTGGCGAGGCCGACGCAATCGAGCCAGATGACAGGCCATTCGGCGCAGCTTTCAACGACATCCCGAAGGCTGGCATTGTCGATGAACTTGCACTCGTCGGGAGCAATCAAGGTGAGGCTGAGCGCCGACTGGCGGGCGGCGGGATCGGCGATCAACGTACCGGGCGACGCGCCGATGGGCGACCTCTTGACCTTGCGCAGGGACCGCCTTTTGACCGCCTCAACCTTCGCCATGCTGCTTCTCGCCCAGCGCATGACCCCGAAAACCGGAAACGGCTTTCATGCGCAGATTGACAGTCTTAGAGCGTCCGGGAGGACGCGCGGCGCTCTACCGATTCGGCTCGGAGAATACAGGAATCAGCCGGCAAAAACCCGCTTCGGTTTGAACATGCCGGCTTCGACAGCGCCGATCGCGACCAGCTTGCCGCGGGCGGTGGCGCAAGCCTCCTCCGCCTCGACCGGGGCGTCGCGGCCGCGGATGATGACGGGATTGCCGAGCCGGATCTTTGCCGCGGCATCGTCGGTGATGGCGATTTGCGGCAGGCATTCGAGGGCTGCGCCGGTGTCGACCAGATAGGCGTCGATCGCGTCGAAGCGGTCGTTCCAATTACCCAGCGCAAGGGCCGGCTGATCCGGATCCGGCTTTGGCGGCGCGGCGGCCTCGAGTTCTTCCAGCGTGACGAAATCTTCCGCCGTGAACGGCTCGACCTCGACACGGCGCAGTTCGGCGATGTGGCCGAAACAGTCGAGATCGCGGCCCATGTCGCGGGCCAGCGAGCGCACATAGGTGCCCTTGCCGCATTCGGTCTCGAAGACGGAGCGGCCATCGGCCGTCGTTTCGATCAGGTCGAGCCGGCCGATCTCGATCTCGCGCGCAGGGATGTCGACGCTTTCGCCCTCGCGGGCGAGGTCGTAGGCGCGTTCGCCACCAATCTTGATGGCGGAGAACTGCGGCGGCGTCTGCATGATGACGCCCGTGTATTTCGGCAGCAGCGCCCGGATCTCTGCGTCGCTGGGGCGCTTGTCGGAGGTTTTCGTCACCGGGCCCTCCAGATCGTCGGTCGAGCGCTCCTCGCCCCAAGCGACGGTGAAACGATAGACCTTGGCGCCGTCCATGACGTAGGGCACGGTCTTGGTCGCCTCGCCGAGCGCGATCGGCAACATGCCGGAGGCCAGCGGGTCGAGCGTGCCGGCATGGCCGGCTTTCTCGGCCTGGAACAGCCATTTGATCTTGGCGACGGCGTCGGTCGAGCCCATGCCGACCGGCTTGTCGAGGATCAGCCAGCCGGAGACCGGCCGGCCCTTTTTCTTGCCGCGGCGCGCCATCTATTCCTCGTCGTCCTTGTCCAGGTCGCGCACCACTTCGGGCGAGCGCAGAAGCTCGTCGATCTTCGCGAAATTGTCGTAGCTGGTGTCCCGGCGGAAACGGAACTCGGGCATGTACTTCATCTGCCGGAGCGCCGATGACACACGTCCGCGAATGAATTTCGCGTTCCGGTTCAGCGCCTCTATCACCGCCTCGTCGTCCTTAGCGCCAAGCGGCGAGACGAAGGCTGTCGCGATCTTGAGATCGGGCGACATCCGGACCTCGGAGATCGAGATCACCGTGGATTCGACTACGTCGTCGCGGACCTCGCCGCGCTGGATCAGGTCTGAGAGGGCATGGCGCACCTGCTCGCCGACGCGAAGCATGCGCTGGGAGGGGCCTGAGGACTGGGATCGGGACATCGTTTAAATCCAAAAGACATGGAACGGGTGTAGGACCGCGTTCCATGTCTGGTCGTTACGAACGCGGCGCCTGCCGCCGTTCCTTTATGCGCCGGCTACAAAGCGGCTAAAGCGTGCGGGTCACCATCTCGACGCGGAAGCACTCGATGACGTCGCCAGCGCGCATGTCTTCGTAGTTCTGGAACGCCATGCCGCATTCCTGGCCGGCAGGGACTTCCGACACTTCGTCCTTGAAGCGCTTCAGCGTCTTCAGCGTGCCTTCGTGAATGACGACGTTGTCGCGGATCAGGCGGACGCCCGCACCGCGTTCGACCTTGCCTTCCGTGACACGGCAGCCGGCGATCTTGCCGACCTTGGTGATGTCGAAGATCTCGAGGATTTCCGCATTGCCGATGAAGGTCTCGCGACGCTCCGGCGACAGCAGGCCCGACATCGCCGCCTTAACGTCATCCACCAGATTGTAGATGATGTTGTAGTAGCGGATCTCGATGCCGGCGGCTTCCGCCGCCTGGCGCGCCTGCGGGTTGGCGCGGACGTTGAAGCCGATCATCGCCGCGCCAGAGGTTGCCGCCAGTGACACGTCGCTTTCGGTGATGCCGCCGGCGCCGGCGTGAACGATGCGTGCCCGCACCTCGTCGGTTCCGAGCTTGTCGAGCGCTGCAACGATAGCCTCTACCGAGCCCTGCACGTCGCCCTTGATGACGAGCGGGAACTCCTTGAGGCCGCTCGACTGCAATTGCGTCATCATCTGCTCGAGCGAACCGCGCTGGCCGACATGCTTGGCCACCGCCTTGTCGCGAGCCAGACGCTGGCGATACTCGGTGATCTCGCGGGCGCGCGCCTCATTGTTGACGACTGCGAAGCGATCGCCGGCCTGGGGCGTGCCCTGGATGCCGAGGATTTCAACCGGGGTCGCCGGGAGGGCTTCGTCGAGTTGCTCGCCGCGATCTGTGACGAGCGCGCGAACACGGCCCCACTCGCTGCCGGCGACGACGATGTCGCCGACCAAGAGCGTGCCCGTCTGCACCAGGACGGTCGCGACAGGGCCGCGGCCCTTGTCGAGCTTGGCCTCGATGACGACGCCCTCGGCGGTGCGGTCGGGGTTTGCCTTGAGGTCGAGAAGCTCGGCCTGCAGCAGGACCGCCTCGAGCAGCTTGTCGAGATTGGTGCCCTTGGTGGCCGAGACCTCGACGTCCAGCACGTCGCCGCCCATAGATTCCACGAACACTTCATGGCGCAGCAGGTCGGCCCGGATCTTCTGGGGATCGGCCTGCGGCTTGTCGATTTTGTTGATCGCCACGATGATCGGGACACCGGCAGCCTTGGCGTGGCTGATCGATTCCACCGTCTGCGGCATCACGCTGTCGTCGGCTGCCACCACCAGAATGGCGATGTCAGTGGCCTGCGCGCCGCGGGCGCGCATCGCCGTAAAGGCGGCGTGGCCGGGCGTGTCGATGAAGGTGATCTTCTGGCCGTTTTTCTCAACCTGATAGGCGCCGATATGCTGGGTGATGCCGCCGGCTTCGCCCGACACGACATTGGCGTTGCGAATGGCGTCGAGCAGCGAGGTCTTGCCGTGATCGACATGGCCCATGATGGTGACGACCGGCGAACGCGGCTTCAGATCCTCGGGCTTGTCTTCGACATCGAACAGGCCGCCTTCGATATCCGACTCGGCGACGCGGCGAACCGTATGGCCGAATTCGGAGGCGATCAGTTCGGCGGTGTCGGCGTCGATCACGTCGCCGGGCTTCAGGATCTGACCCTGCTTCATGAAATATTTGACGACATCGACCGCGCGCTCGGACATGCGCTGCGCGAGTTCCTGGATGGTGATGGTTTCGGGCAGCACGACTTCGCGCACGATCTTCTCGCGCGGCTCCTGATGCATGGCGCGCTTGAATTTCTCCTGGCGGCGACGCATCGACGACAGCGAGCGGGCGCGGCCGTCGCCATCCGAAGTCGCCGTGCTGAGCGTCAGCTTGCCGCGGCGCCGATCTTCCTCGCCCTTGGCCTTGGCGGGACGCGCCACTTCCGGCGTGACGATGCGCTTGATCGGCGCGCCGCGGGCGAGCGCCGGGCTCTTGCTCTTGGCCTCCGGCTCATCATCAACGCCGATGTCGGATTGCGGCGCACGGCGGCGCGCTTCTTCTTCGGCGCGGCGGCGCGATTCGGCTTCGGCCTGCAGGCGCGCTTCCTCTTCCGCCTGGCGGCGGGCGGAAGCTTCACGCTCGCGCTTGCGCAGCTCTTCCTCTTCGAGGCGGCGCTTGGCTTCCTCAAGGGCGCGCTGGCGGTCCTCGACCTCGCGAGCCTTCGAACCTTCGAGGGCGCGACGGCGCGCTTCCATCTCGCTGGTGGACAGCTCGTTCAAGACGATGTGCGGACGCTCGACCGGGGCCGCCTTGGGCGCTTCCTGCTGGACGGCCGGAGCAGCAGCCGCGGGCGCCGCCGGCTTCGGCTTGAACACCGAGGCCGCCGCGTCCGGCTTGTCGCCGGGCATCGAGAATTTGCGCTTCTTGGTTTCGACAACCACGGACTTGGTGCGCCCATGCGAGAAGTTCTGCCGCACGGTGCCCTGCTCCAGTCCGGGCCGCTTCAGCGTCAGCGTCTTTTTGGTGTTAACGCTCAGCGTGTTGTCGTCACCGGTTTTCGTATCGCTCATTCCATATCCTCTGCGGCTTCATCTCCGTCAGCAATTGCCGCAAACATTGCCCGGTCATCCGGGGATCCGCCCCGGTATCGGTCAAGCGCAACCATGCGCTTCAACACCGCTTTTCCCGCGTCTTGCGCGAGAACGGCAGCATGTATCACATTTGTACCCCCCAATGCCAAACTCAAATCGGCTTCCGAAAAAAGTTTATAGGCATGGATATGGGGTCCGCCGGCGTAGGCGGTCGCCCGCCTCGCCTGAGTGATCTTGCGCAATCCGTCCGGCGATGCCTCTTCGGCATGCAGTACGAGTAGGGCTTCGCCGCTGCGCACGACGCTTTCGACCTTGGTCGCTCCCAATGCGACGGCGCCTGCCTTGCGCGCCAGACCAAGCGCGCCGAGCGCCGATTTCGCGAGCAACGCGTCGATCATCGCGCCGAGATCCGGCGGAACGGCCACCTCTTTCCTGAACGCTCGGGAAAACAGGTTCTTGGCCGCAGCCTTTTCTATATGTAGGCGCTCGCCGGTAACCCAGCAACCGCGGCCGGGCAGGTTTCTTTTCAGATCGGGAACGATGGCGCCGTCCGGCCCGACGACGAAACGGATCAGCTCATCCGGATCGGCGCTGTTGCGCGTGACGATGCAGGTGCGATCGTTCATCTCGTCCAAGGGCGGCTCGTGTGCGATGCGTGTTCACCTCACGCACCGGCGGCAAGATCGGCCGCTTCTTCTTCACCGGCCAATTCTTCCTCGGTGATCCAGCCGGCCTTGAGGCGGGCGGCCATCACCATCTGCTCGGCGTCCGCACGCGAAATCGAGTGATTTGCCAGAACGCCGGTGAAGAACTTGGTCTCGCCGTCCTTGCGCTCCTTCCAGCCGACAAGATCGTCGACCGCATAACCAGCAAAGTCCTCGATCGACTTCACGCCGTCCTCGCCGAGCGTCGCCATCATGGCGGTGGTGATGCCGGGGATTTCGCGCAGTTCGTCCAAAACGCCCAAAGCGCGGCGCTTCTCGTCATGCTCCGCTTCGATCTTGGCGAGATACTCCTTGGCGCGCGACTGGATTTCGTTAGCCGTGTCCTCGTCGAAGCCGTCGATCGAGGCGATCTCGTCCTGGTCGACGAAGGCCACTTCCTCGACGCTGGTAAAACCTTCGGAAGCCAGCACCTGGCCGACCATCTCATCGACGTCCAGCGCTTCCATGAACAGGGTCGAACGCTCGACGAATTCCTTCTGGCGGCGTTCGGATTCTTCCTGCTCGGTGAGGATGTCGATGTCCCAGCCGGTCAACTGCGAAGCGAGGCGCACATTCTGGCCGCGGCGGCCGATGGCCAGCGAAAGCTGGTCGTCGGGCACCACGACTTCGATGCGCTCGGCATCCTCGTCGAGAACGACCTTGGCGACCTCGGCCGGTTGCAGCGCGTTGACGATGAAGGAAGCGGCCGATGGCGACCACGGAATGATGTCGATCTTCTCACCCTGCAGTTCGGCGACGACCGCCTGGACGCGCGAGCCGCGCATACCGACGCAGGCGCCGACCGGGTCGATCGACGAATCGCGCGAAATCACGGCGATCTTGGCGCGCGAACCCGGGTCGCGGGCGACCGACTTGATCTCGATGATGCCGTCATAGATTTCCGGCACTTCCATGGTGAAGAGCTTCGCCATGAACTGCGGATGTGTGCGCGACAGGAAAATCTGCGGGCCGCGCTGCTCGCGGCGCACGTCGTACACATAGGCGCGGACGCGGTCGCCGTACTTGTAGTTTTCGCGGGGGATCAATTCGTCGCGGCGGATGATCGCCTCGCCGCGGCCGAGATCGACGATGACGTTGCCGTATTCGACCCGCTTGACAGTGCCGTTGAGGATCTCGCCGATACGGTCCTTGTATTCGTCGTATTGGCGATCACGCTCAGCCTCGCGCACCTTCTGCACAATGACCTGCTTGGCCGACTGGGCGGCGATGCGGCCGAAATCCATCGGCGGCAGCTGCTCGGCGATGAAGTCGCCGACCTGCGCGTCCGGATTGCGCTCGCGGGCCGAGGACAGCGCGATCTGCGTGGCGTAGTCTTCGACGTTCTCGACGACTTCCATCAGCCGCTGCAGCTTCATCTCACCGGTATTCGGATTGATGTCGGCGCGGATGTTGGTTTCCTGGCCGTAGCGCGAGCGTGCGGCCTTCTGGATCGCATCGGCCATGGCCGCGATCACGATCGATTTGTCGATAGACTTCTCACGCGCAACCGCATCGGCGATCTGCAGCAGTTCAAGTCTGTTCGCACTGACTACCATTTTCGTCTCCCGGAACAATGCCGGCGGAACCTTCCGCGCGGCTGCTCAATCAAACTTCGGTTTCGTTCTGTTCTTCCTGGTCGTCGTCGGGTTCGCCACGACGCTTCCTGGCTTCCTTGCGCGCCTTGTTGTCCTTCGACAACGCGTCGCGAATGAGATCGTCGGTCAGGATCAACCGCGCCTCGGCGATCGCCTCGAACGGCACACGAACGCTCGGCTCCTCGCCATAAGCCGCCTGGTCGCGCTCGATGACGACGCCATCCTCGTCGGCTGACACGATCTTGCCGCGAAAGCGCTTGCGGTCGGCGACCAGGATCGACGTTTCCATCTTGACGAGATGACCGGTCCACGCGGCGAAATCGGATTTGCGGACCAGCGGACGGTCGATGCCGGGCGACGAAACTTCGAGATGATAGGCCTTGTCGATCGGATCGTCGACGTCGAGCGCCGGCGACACCGCACGGCTAACCTCTTCGCAATCCTCGACGGTCATCGTGCCGTCCTCGCGCTCGGCCATGATCTGCAGGGTCAGGCCGTTCTGGCCCGACAGCCGCACGCGCACAAGGCGAAAGCCGATAGCGCGCAACACCGGCTGGATGATCGACGCCACGCGCGCATCCATGCCGCTCTCGCGGATGATGCGGTCGTCGCCGATGCCTTCGCCTGTGGTTTCGCTCATGCCGTCTCCGGGCGGTCCAGGTAACAAAAAAGAGCGGGACCGGGTGGACCCACTCTTCGTCATACCGACCAAGAATTTGATGCCGATATAGTCCTATTGGGAGTTATTTGCAAGAGTTGACGCATGTCGCCAGACATCTCGACGACGGCCTCGCCGCAGGAGCACGATACGAAGCACCAATGCGCCGGCGGCATGCCTGCATTGCGGCCAAGGGTCTGACAAACCGCCCGCCGAGTGCCTACCTATGTTGCATCGCACAACGCGAAAGGAACATAGCATGTCATATCGTCAACAGCGCGCGAGACTAGGCGAATTTTTCAACCTGTTCGGCAGCGCCATTGCGGCCGCCTCCGCGGTCGAGAATGGCCGCCAACCGGCAGCGCGCGATCTGCGCGCCCTGGGGATCGATCCCGCGCGGTTCCGCCAGATCAAAAGCCTCTAATTGCCGTCAATAGTCGCTACCCCCGGCCGCACAGCAACTGGGGAGGACTTCAATCCTCGTCGCCGGCCAATTGCGCCAGTACCTTGCCTTGTCCCCGCGCCCGCAGGATCATCGGCAGGACGACGGCGGTTACCGCTAGTAGAAGTAGAACGATGGCGATCGGCGAGCCTACCAGAACAGTCGGATCGCCTTGGCTGATCGCAAGCGCGCGGCGCAATTGCTGCTCCGCCATCGGTCCGAGTATCAGCCCGACGACCACCGGCGCGATCGGGTAGCCGAAGCGCCTAAGCCCATATCCCATAAGACCAAACGCCAGCAGCATGCCGAGTTCGAAACTCGACGGGTTGGCTCCGATCGTGCCGAGCGTGGCGAACATCAGGATGCCGGCATAAAGCCAATGCGTCGGGATGCTCAACAATCTGACCCACAGCCCGATCAGCGGCAGGTTCAACACTACGAGCATGAAATTTGCGACCAAAAGGCTGGCGATCAGGCCCCAAACAAGCTGCGGATTGTTGGCAAACAGCAGCGGCCCCGGCTGCAGGCCGAATTGCTGGAATCCGGCAAGCATAATGGCGGCCGTCGCGGTCGTCGGCAGGCCGAGCGTCAGCAGCGGCACGAGCGTGCCCGCGGCGGACGCGTTGTTTGCCGCCTCCGGCCCGGCGACGCCCTCGATGGCGCCATGGCCGAATTCCTCGGGTTTCGTGGTGAGTTGCTTTTCCACCGAATAGGACAGGAAGGTGCCGATTTCGGCGCCGCCCGCCGGCATCGCCCCGATTGGAAAGCCGATAGCGGTGCCGCGCAGCCAAGGCTTCCATGAACGCGCCCAGTCCTCACGGTTCATCCACACCGAGCCTTTTACCGGCTCGATCTTCTGTTCGCGGGCGCTCTTGGTCGCCGCAACGCTCAATGCCTCTCCGACCGCAAACAAAGCGACTGCCAGCGTCGTCACCTCGATGCCGTCCAAAAGGTCGGGAATTCCGAATGCCAGCCGGGCCTGTCCGGTCTGGAGGTCGATGCCGATCAGGCCTAGCGTCAGGCCGATGGCCAGCGCCGTCAATCCGCGCAGCGCCGAATCGCCGAAAGCCGCCGAGACGGTCATGAAGGCAAGCACCATCAGCGCGAAATATTCAGCCGGCCCAAACGACAGCGCAATGCTTACGATCCAGGGCGCGATGAAAGCCAGGCCGAGTGTAGCAATGAGCCCGGCGATGAAGGATCCAATCGCCGCGGTCGCAAGCGCCGGGCCGCCACGCCCCGCCCTGGCCATCTTGTTGCCTTCGAGCGCAGTGACGATGGAAGCGCTTTCGCCAGGCGTGTTGAGCAGGATCGAGGTGGTCGAACCGCCATACATGCCGCCGTAATAGATGCCTGCGAACATGATCAGCGAACCGGCGGGATCAAGCTTGTAGGTGACAGGCAGCAACAGCGCGACAGTCAAGGCCGGGCCGATGCCCGGCAACACGCCGACAGCGGTGCCAAGCGTCACGCCAACCAGTGCGTAAAACAGATTGATGGGCTCGAGGGCGGTAAGCAGCCCTTGCGCGAGCAGAGCGAAAGTATCCATGCCTTCGTCTAACCTCGCTTAAAATAGTCGCTCAAGGGGACCGGCGGGCAGAGCTAGCTGCAGGCCCTTTGCGAAGACGAACCAGATGGCGAAGGCGAGAACAATGCCGAGCGGCACCGTCATCCACAACGGACCCTTGCCGAAACCGCGTGCGGTGGCTGCAAAAAGCAGGCCGGTGGCGATCGAGAAGCCGACGGTTTTCAGGAGCAGCATCTGCGCCGCGAGGCCCCCGACAATCCAGAGCATCGGCGGAAAGTTCTGTTCTTCGCGCTGCGGAAAATCGCCGCGTAAAGCTACATATGCCGTACAGATCGCAAGGACAAACAGGCCGAAGGCGATCACATAGGGGAAAGTTGTTGGCCCAATCCGCGCATAGGTAGCTGCACCGCCCATATTGGCGGTGCTCCAGGCGATCACAATAGCAACCACAGCCAGCGCCGCGGCAATGACAAGCGCCGCCCGGTCGGGGCGACGCTCCTGACGTGGCTGGTTGCCGTCGCTCATTTAACGAGGCCGATATCTTTCAGAATGGCCGAAGTCGATTCGATGTCCTTGGCAAGCTGGGCCTTGAACTCGTCGCCGGCGAGATAGGTGTTCGCCCAGCCATTGTCGGCGAGGATCTTCTTCCAGGTTTCCGACATCGCCATCTTTTCGATGTCGGCGTTTATGGCGGCCGTCTGCTCGTCGGTGATGCCGGGACCAGCCGCAACCATGCGCCAGTTCTGGATCGAAACGTCGACACCGGCTTCCTTGAAGGTCGGCGCGTCGATGCCTTCAACCTTCTCGTCGCTCGAAATGCCGATGATGCGCAACGCGCCGGCTTCGATCTGCGAGGCAAACTCGCCGTAACCCGAGATGCCGACTGTCACCTGACCGCCAAGGATGGCGGCGAGCGCTTCGCCGCCGCCGGAAAAGGCGATGTAGTTGACCTTGGTCGGGTCGACGCCGACGGCCTTGGCGATCAGGCCGGCCGTGATGTGGTCGGTGCCGCCGGCGGAACCGCCGCCCCAGGAAACCGCGCCCGGATCGGCCTTCAGCTTTTCGACCAGACCGGCCATGTCCATGATGTCGGAAGCGGCAGGCACAACGATCGCTTCATATTCGCCGGTGAGGCGAGCGATCGGCGTTACCTGGTCGAGCGTCACCGGAGACGCATTGGTGAGAATTGCGCCGACCATGACATAACCGCCGACGATCAACTGCGACGGGTCGCCGCTAGCCTGGTTGACGAACTGGGCAAGTCCGATCGTGCCGCCGGCGCCCGGAACATTGGTCACCTGCACGTTGCCGGAAATCTTCTCGTCCTGCAGCGCGGTCTGCATCGAGCGGGCCGTCTGGTCCCAGCCGCCGCCAGGAGCGGCGGGCGCCATGATCTTGTAGTCGGCCGCGTGGGCCGGCAGCGCCAAAAAGGCGCCGAGGATGGATGCAAATACGAAATGCTTCACTGAATTTCCTCCTTCTGTTCGCCTGCCTTCAGGGAGGCGGCGTCATTGCGACTATCGCGGCGGAGCGCACGGCAAGAGCCGGCGCCCCTCGCTTCCGGTTTGGAAGCCCCCGCACCGCTCGCACCGACTTGCGAGGCCGGACGATGGTCGAGGAAAAGAGCTTGAAGTCCTCCCAAACTTCTCAAGGTCTGGCCGCCTCCGGCGACCGGACCGGGCATCACATCACCACATAAACCTGTCATCAGGCTGACAACCTCGCCAGCATCTTGTCAGGTCGCTATCGGCCTCGCAAGGCGTCGTTCCAGCGCTTGATCAGCCGGGTGCGCTTGACCTGGTCGAGATAGACCATCAGCCCCGGACTGACCGGCACTGGGCGCAATTGCGCGCCAAGATTGGCCTGCATGGTGTTGGCGGTGTTCTCGCCCGAAACGTCTGGATTGACGGCGGCGATCTGCAACTCGCGCGCCATCACCGCCTGGCCTTCCGCCGACATGAAGTATTCGAGATATCGGCGGCCGAGGTCGGGAGCCCGCGCCGCAGCCGGAACCAGCCCTATCCGCGACATGACGACGGTATAGTCCCTGGGCAGCACGATGCCGACATCCGGATCGCGCGACGCCCAGTCGGCTGCATAGGAGCCCAGAATGTTGTAGCCGAGGACAAAACGCCCGTCGGCGATGCGCTCGAGGATTGCGGAACTGGTTGAATAGAGCTTGACGCCGGCAGCGCCCATCGCCCCGATCACCGACCATATGTCATCGAACTGCTCCTGGTCGCGCGACATGAACATGAAGCCGACGCCGGAGCGTTCTATGTCGTAGGTGGCGATGCGGCCGAAGACGGCGTCGCCCTGGGCTTCCAGGAAATCCACGAACTGCCGCCGCGTGGCGGGCGGGGCGGCGTCCCTGAAGCTCGGCTTGTGGTAGACGAAGACCGCCGGCTCGAAGGTCAGTGCATAGGCTGTATTGCGCCAGTTGGCCCAGCGCGGCCAGCGCGCACTCATCGGCAGATCGCTCTGCTGGGCATAGCCGTCATTGGCGAGCTTGACCTGCAGGTCCATCGCCGAAGAAAATGCTATGTCGGCCGTCTCGCCCTGGGCATCGGTTTCCGCGACGATGCGATCATAGATATCGACGGTCTGCAGATCCTCGTAGCGCACTGCAATTGCGGGATTGGCTCGCTGAAATCCCTTGATCATCGCTACCGCCAGGGGCGCGTCGAGCGAGGAATAGACGGTGAGCGTACGCGCGGCCGGGTCTCCATTGGCGGCCGGGAACACTGCTATTTCGGCCTGAGCGGGACCGAAGCCGACCAGCAGGAAAGCGATGAGAACGAAAAACGGCATGGCGGGCCGACCATGCCGCATGCTGGTAGTGTTCACAAGTTCGGGCGGTGGTTCTAGGATTGTGCGGGAAAGGGGGCCGCTTGCGCATATTGGTCGTCGAAGACAATGCCACGCTGGCAAACGGCCTGGCCGCGGTGCTGAAAGGCAGCGGCTATGCGGTCGATATTGTCGGCGATGGAGCGTCGGCGATCGCCGTGCTGGCGACCGAGCGCTTCGATCTGGTCATCCTCGACCTAAACCTGCCGGAGCATGACGGGCTGGAGGTGCTGCGCATCATGCGGGCGCGCCAGCACGATGCCAGCGTGCTCATCCTGTCGGCCCGCGGCGCGTCCGACGACCGGGTCAAGGGACTCAATCTCGGCGCCGACGACTATATGGCCAAGCCGTTCGACGTGGGCGAACTGGAGGCTCGGGTGCGGGCGCTGCTCAGGCGGCAAGCGGGCCAGAAGTCCGCTACGGTTTCGTTCGGCGAGGTCTCGCTTGACCTCAATTCGCGCACCTTCTCGGCGGCCGGCGTCGCCATCGATATCCCGGCGCGAGAGATCAGCCTGCTGGAGACGCTGTTCATGCGCGCCGGCAAGGTCGTGGCGAAGCAGTCGATCATCGAATCGCTCGCCGGCTTCGACGAGGATTTGAGCGCCAATGCGATCGAGCAATATGTCAGCCGGCTGCGCAAGCGGCTGGCGCCGCACGGCCTGACCGTCCGCACCGCGCGCGGCATCGGCTATTACCTCGAAAAGACGCAAGCCTCGTGACCGCCGGCTATTCGCTGCGCCGCAGGCTGCTCGTCTGGCTGCTGGTGCCGCTCGTTGCGATCGGCCTGATCGCGCTGCTCGACACCTACCGGGAGGCGGTGCGCACCGCTGACGCGGTTTCCGACCGCGTTCTTGCGGGGTCGGCGCTCGCCATCGCGGAGCGCGTGGTGGTTGCCGAAGATGGCAGCCTGGAGGTCGACATACCCTACGTGGCACTCGAAATGCTGACATCGGCAGCGCAGGATCGGGTTTTCTACCGCGTCGACGGGCCGCCCGGCACGTTCATCACCGGCTATGAAAATCTGCCGACGATCTCGGGAGAGGTGCGGGGAAATCCGTCCTTTGCGGATGCTGTTTTCCGAGGCGATCCGATCCGATTGGCGGCGCTGTCGCGATCCGCGTCGACGGGTGTAGATTCCATACCTTTCGTGGTCACGGTCGCCGAAACCACCATCGCACGCACGCAGCTTGCCAATACGATCCTGTTGCGCTCCGCTGTTCGGCTGGCGATCCTGATCCTTGGGGCGGCGATCATCGTCTGGTTCGCGGTCACCGCCTCGCTCGGACCGCTGTACCGGCTGCGCGACGCCATCGCCGAGCGCAATCCGGGCGACCTGCATCCGATCGAACAGCCGGCGCCAAACGAGGTGAAGGGGCTGGTCGAGGCGGTCAACTCCTTCATGGGCCGGCTGAACGCGGCAATAGAGGCGCTGCGGCACTTCACCGGCAATGCCAGCCATCAGTTGCGCACGCCGCTGACCATCATCAGGACGCAGCTTGCGCTGTCGGCGCGGGCGGGTTCGCTGGACGAGGCGCGTATGGCGGCCATGACTGGCGACGAAGCCGTCGCCCATGCCGAGCGCGTGCTAGCGCAATTGCTTCTGCTCGCCAAGATCGACGAAACTGCATCCGAACGGCTGAAGCATCTGGTCCCGATCGATCTCACCGAGCTTGCGCAAAGTTGCACCGCCGACCGCATCGTGGCGGCGCGTGCGGCCGGCATCGACCTCGGTTTCGACGGAGCGGAGCCGGCGATGATCCGCAGCGAGCCGCTGCTGCTGGCCGAACTGGTCGGGAACCTCCTCGAAAACGCGATCGCCTATGCAGGCAGCGGGGCCGAGATCACCGTTCGGGTTCTGGCGAACGAGGCGGTCGTGCTGGAGGTGGAGGACAATGGGCCGGGCATCCCGCCCGACCAGATCGAAGCGGTGCGGCAGCGCTTTGCGCGGGGCAGTGGCGGCATCAAACCCGGCGCGGGCCTCGGCTTGCCGATCGTAGAGGAAATCGCCGAGCTGTTCGGCGCGAGGCTCAACCTTCTGACGCCACCTACCGGACGAGGACTGCTGGCGCGGGTCTCGTTTCCGCCCGTTTCTACGTCCTGACGAATGTCAGATAGGCCGGGATGCGGTTTTCGCGAATGGCCTTCGCCTCGTATCGGGTCCGCACCCAGGTCTCGTATGGCTGGCGCCAGTCGTCGGCGTCGCGCGCCTGCCATTCGAATGCGCCATGCGCCCGGCAATGCAGCAGCGTCCAGTTGACGTAGTGATCGATATCGGAAGCAAAGCGGAATTTTCCGCCCGGTTTGAGCACGCGGGCGAAGCGGTCGAGATTGGCGGGACTGACGAAGCGGCGTTTCCAGTGCCGCCGCTTCGGCCACGGATCGGGATAGAAGAGATCGATGCCGTCGAGCGAGGCGGGGGGGAGACAG
>NZ_AHAM01000020.1 GCF_000236565.1 Mesorhizobium alhagi CCNWXJ12-2
GATCTGCGCCTCAAGCACTACCGCCTGACGGTCGAGAAGGATTCGCCGAATATCGAGCTTCTCAACCCGTCGGCCCTGCCCAATGGCTACTATGCCGAGATCGGCTTCGTCGGCAACGAGGAGACCGGCTCGGTCCCGCGGCACGACACCGTCTGGGCGGTCGAGGGCAGCGCGACGCTGACTCCGGCAACGCCGGTCACGCTCTCCTACACGAACGACAAGGGCCTGACCTTCCGCCGCACCATCTCGGTCGACGACGACTACATGTTCACATTCTCCGACACCGTGACCAATTCCGGCGCCGCCCCAGTCTCTCTCTCGAATTACGGCCGCGTGACGCGCTTCGACAAGCCGACCACCGCCAGCATCTGGGTGCTGCACGAGGGCCTGATCGGGGTCACCGGCGAGGAGGGCCTGCAGGAGATCGATTATTCGACGATCGAGGAAGATAAGCGGATCACACCTAGCAAGTCCACGGATGGCTGGCTCGGCGTCACCGACAAATACTGGGCGGTCACGCTGGTCCCTTCGGGCAAGCAGCCCTTCCAGCCGAATTTCAGCTATTTCAGCGACGCGCGCAGCCGCTACCAGGCGGACTTCCTCACCGACGCCATGACGGTGGACGCTGGTCAGTCGGCAACGGTCGAGACGCTGGTCTTTGCCGGCGCCAAGGAAGTCGCGCTGATCGACGGCTACGAGGAGGATCGCAATATCCGCCAGTTCGAGCTCCTGATCGACTGGGGCTGGTTCTACTTCATCACCAAGCCGATGTTCTGGCTCATCGACTGGTTCTATCGCCTGCTCGGCAATTTCGGCTTCGCCATCCTCGCGACCACGGTCGTGGTCAAGGCCGTCTTCTTCCCGCTCGCCAACAAGTCCTATGCCTCGATGGCGAACATGAAGAAGGTGCAGCCGAAGATGCTGGAGATCCGCGAGAAATACGCGGACGACAAGATGAAGCAGCAGCAGGCGATGATGGAACTCTACAAGACGGAGAAGATCAATCCGCTGGCCGGGTGCTGGCCGGTGCTGATACAGATCCCTGTCTTCTTCGCGCTCTACAAGGTGCTCTACATCACCATCGAGATGCGGCACGCACCGTTCTTCGGCTGGATCCAGGATCTGGCGGCGCCCGATCCGACGTCGCTGTTCAACCTGTTCGGCCTGCTGCCTTTCGCGGTGCCCGAATATCTGCACATCGGCGTCTGGCCGCTGATCATGGGCGTGACCATGTTCCTGCAGATGCGCATGAACCCGACGCCTCCGGATCCGACACAGGCGATGATCTTCGCCTGGATGCCGGTTGTGTTCACCTTCATGCTGGCTTCGTTCCCGGCGGGTCTGGTCATCTACTGGGCGTGGAACAACCTGCTGTCGATCATCCAGCAGGGCGCGATCATGAAGCGCCAGGGCGCCAAGATCGAGCTCTGGGACAATCTGGTCGGACTGTTCAAGAAAAAGCCCAGTCCGGCGGAATAGCCGGCTGACGCGTTGATCAGGAAAAGCCCCGGTCCGCCGGGGCTTTTTTTCATACAGCCCCGCCGGGTATCGGCACGGCGGATCGGATGGCTATAATGGCCGCGCAACTTCATTCCACGAGACCGGCGAGCCTTCCCATGGACGGACCCAACCCAGCGATAAAGCACCCGATCCCGCTGCACCCGCGCGTCGGCTTCCTGAAGTCGCTCGTCACGGCCGAGAACATCGAAATCGGCGACTACACCTACTATGACGATCCGGACGGACCCGATCACTTCGCCGAAAAATGCGTGCTGCACCACTATCCCTTCATCGGCGACAAGCTCATCATCGGCCGCTTCTGCGCCATCGCGGAAGGCGCGCGCTTCATCATGAACGGCGCCAACCACGCAATGTCGGGGTTTTCGACCTATCCGTTCAACATCTTCGGCCATGGCTGGGAACGGGGCTTCGACGTCAAGACCTGGGAGGCGGAGAACCGCGGCGACACCGTGCTCGGCAATGATGTCTGGATCGGCATGGAGGCCGTGATCCTGCCCGGCATAACCATCGGCGACGGCGCGATCGTCGCAGCCAAATCCGTCGTCACACACGACGTGCCGCCCTATGCGATCGTCGCCGGCAATCCGGCCAAGGTGGTCAAGATGCGCTTCGACAGGATTACGGTAATGCGGCTTCTCGCCATTGCATGGTGGAACTGGCCGGCCGATAAGCTGACGCGCAACCTCGACGCCATTCGTGGCGCCGACATCGACCGTCTGGAGCGAGCAGTTTGAGCGAAGCAACACAAAACGGCGCGACGGCAGTCGCAAGCGGACTGTTTGCGGCGCCTTGGGTCTTCATCCGTGGCGTCCCGTCGATGAAGTTCCTGCCGCCTGAAGGGCCGGTCGAGATCGCCTTCGCCGGCCGCTCCAACGTCGGCAAGTCATCGCTGATCAACGCGCTTGTCGGCCAGAAAGGCCTCGCCCGCACCTCGAACACGCCGGGCCGCACCCAGGAGCTCAACTATTTCGTGCCCGACGGCTATTCCGGCGAAGGCGCCGACCTGCCGCCGATGGCGCTGGTCGACATGCCTGGTTACGGCTATGCCACCGCACCCAAGGAGAAGGTCGACGAGTGGACCAAGCTCGTCTTCGACTACCTCAAGGGCCGGGTGACGCTGAAGCGGGTCTATGTGCTGATCGACGCCCGACACGGCATCAAGAAGAACGACGAGGAAGTGCTGCGGCTGCTCGACAAGGCAGCGGTATCCTACCAGATCGTCCTGACCAAGACCGACAAGATCAAGGCCGCCGGCGTGCCACGGCTGATCGAGGAGACGCTGGAAAAGATCCGGAAGCGACCGGCCGCCTTCCCGACTGTCATCGCCACCTCCTCGGAAAAGGGCGAAGGCATGGACGAGCTTCGCGAGGCGATCGCCCTGGCGGTAAGGGGCGGGTGATTCTCAGCCGCCCGGCAGAATAGAATTTGCGGCGATTTCTAAGCCGTCGCCGGCTTGAACGTCAGCGCTAAACCATTGAGGCAGTGGCGCTTGCCGGTCGGCGGCGGGCCGTCATCGAATATGTGTCCAAGATGCCCGCCGCAGCGGCGGCAATGAACTTCGGTCCGCGTCATGAACAGCGAATTGTCTTCCTTGGTGCCGATTGCGCCGGGCAGCGAATCCCAGAAGCTCGGCCAGCCGGTTCCGGATTCATACTTCGTCTCCGAAGGATAGAGGGGAAGATCGCACCCAGCGCAGTGGAAGATGCCCTTGCGCTTCTCATTGTTGAGCGGGCTCGTGCCGGCAGGCTCGGTGTCCTCCTCGCGCAGCACCGCGTACTGCGCATCGCTCAGCAGCGCGCGCCATTCCTCTTCGGTTTTGATCACCTCGAAGGATTCCGCCCTTGCGTTGGTCGGCGCGCCCATGCGCCAGAACGCCGTCGTTCCGCCCAACAATGCGACGGCCGCACCGGAAAACAGGAAGCTGCGTCTTTTCATGGCGTTCTCCTCTGACTACCGGTTTAGCGGCTCGGCCAGTCACGGCCAAATCAACTCCGATTGACCGGATCAATCGATGAACGCCCCATCCGACGCGCTTATCATTTGCACGTCATGAAATTTGCTCTAAGTAACCGCCGCCATCCAGCTCCGGGGAAAGCCTTATGACACCGACGGACGTTGCCGCCACAGCCGCCGAACAGGCGCACCTGCTTTCCGCCGCGCTGCCCTACATGCAGCGCTACGAAAACAAGACCGTGGTGGTGAAATATGGCGGCCACGCCATGGGCGACGCCGCGCTCGGCCAGGCTTTCGCACGCGACATTGCGCTGCTGAAGCAGTCCGGCGTCAATCCGATTGTCGTGCATGGGGGCGGCCCGCAGATCGGCGCCATGCTCAGCAAGATGGGCATCGAATCGAAATTCGAGGGCGGCCTGCGCGTAACTGACCGCAAGACTGTCGAGATCGTCGAGATGGTTCTGGCCGGCTCGATCAACAAGGAGATCGTCGCGCTCATCAACGCCGAGGGCGAATGGGCGATTGGGCTCTGCGGCAAGGACGGCAACATGGTATTCGCCGAAAAGGCCAAGAAGACCGTCACCGATCCGGATTCGAACATCGAGCGCGTGCTCGATCTCGGCTTCGTCGGCGAGCCCGTCGAGGTCGACCGCACCTTGCTCGACCTTCTGGCGCGTTCCGAGATGATCCCGGTGCTGGCGCCGGTTGCCCCCGGCCGTGACGGCCACACCTACAACATCAACGCCGACACCTTTGCCGGCGCCATCGCCGGCGCGCTGGGCGCGTCGCGCCTGCTGTTCTTGACCGACGTTCCCGGCGTGCTGGACAAGGACAAGAAGCTCATCGACGAGCTGACGGTGGCGGAAGCCCGCACGCTGATCCGCAACGGCACCATTTCCGGCGGCATGATCCCGAAGGTCGAGACCTGCATCGAGGCGATCGAGCGCGGCGTCGAAGGTGTCGTCATCCTCAACGGCAAGACGCCGCACGCCGTCCTGCTCGAACTCTTCACCCAGCACGGCGCCGGCACGCTGATCGTGCCGTAAATGAACAATCCCCCGCTTTGTAGCGTGGGATATTCGAGTGCCCAACCTCACCCCCGCAAATGCCCGAGCGGCACGTGGCCGGGACCTTTGATGTTCTGCAGCACCAGTTGCGTGTGCACGTCGCGCACGCCGGCAAGGCGCATCAGCCGGTGCATGACGAAGGCGTTCAGGTCGTCGACCGACGGCACCATCACATGCAGCAGGAAATCGTAGTCGCCGGTCATCGTCCAGCAGGCCGACACCTCGTCCATGCGCTGCACCGCCGCGATGAATTTTTCGGGCGACTCGTCGCTGTGGCTGGTGAGCCGGACCTGGATGAACACCTCGACCATCAGCCCGATCGCGCGGCGGCCAATCCGCGCCGAAAACCCCTTGATGATGCCGGCCTGCTGCAGGGCCTCGAAGCGCCGCGCGCAGGGCGTGTTGGAAAGGCCGATCTCCTGCGCCAGTTCCGAAACGGGCTTGCGCCCGTCATGCTGCAGGATCTCCAGCATCCTGATCTCGAATTCGTCGAATTGAGGCAATTTCACTCCTGATCTAGGTTTTGCTGAGAACCTTACCTCATTTTGCCTGTCACGGCGACATCTCGGGAAGCATTCACTCGCGAACCTGGCGTATCCTGTCGGCAGATCGGCCTTGAGCCCTCGAAATGAGGAGGAACTTATGGAAATCAGCGTTCAGGATTATGCACGCGAATGCGCCGACAAGGGTCTGCGCGGCAACTACGACGTCTGCCGCTCCGACTTCACTGTCGAACAGGAATACGACTACACCGATGCCGAGCAGGAGGTCTGGCGCATCCTGTCGGACCGCCAGACAAAACTTACGAAGCGGCTGGCGCACAAATCCTATCTGGACGGCGTCGAAGCCCTCGGCCTGATCGACCGCATCCCGGATTTCGACGAGGTCAGCCAGAAGTTGCGCAAGCTGACCGGCTGGGAACTCGTGGCCGTGCCCGGTCTTATCCCGGCTCCGGCCTTTTTCGACCATCTCGCCGAGCGCCGCTTCCCGGTCACCAACTGGCTGCGCAAGCACGAGGAACTCGACTATATCGTCGAGCCCGACATGTTCCACGATTTCTTCGGCCACGTGCCCGCGCTGACGCAGCCGGCCTTTGCCGACTTCATGCAGATGTACGGGCAGAAAGCGGAAGGCCTGATCGAGCTGGGCGGCGGCGACATGATCGAGCGGCTCTATTGGTACACAGCCGAATTCGGCCTGATGCAGGAGGCAGGCCAGGTCAAGGCCTTCGGCGCCGGGCTGATGTCGTCGTTCAGCGAGTTGCAGTTCGCAGTCGAAAGCCCCGACGCGCACCATGTGCCGTTCGACATCGAGACGGTCATGCGGACGGTCTACGAGATCGACAAATTCCAGCGCGCCTATTTCGTGCTGCCGTCATTTTCGGCGCTGAGGGACGGGTTCGAGAAGTCGGATCTCGCCGCCATCATCGCCCGCTGGAAGGATGCGCCGGTGCTCGATCCGGCAACGATCTGAGCAAGTTCTAGCGCCCGCGCTGCAGCTCGACTTGGCGTCGATGCCGGCGCGAGCGCCCGTTCCCCCCGCGGGAACTCGGGAACTTCTGTTAAAGCCGCCATGCCGTCCTGGCGTGGATTCTGCGGCGAGCGCTTCGGATCGGGGCGCTCACGACCGATGTAGCCAGAACCGTGCCAGTCGCATTCTACGGGCTGATCGTCGGATAAATCGCTCGTCGGGATGTGCTCGCCGCCGCGATTGGCGATCTGCCGGTGGCGGCTCCTAGCCGACCAGAAGAAGCAGCAGGATGCCGCCCACGATCAGCAGGCAACCTGCTGTTTCCAATGCATTTATCTTCTCCTTGAAGAAGAAGATCGACGACGCGAAGGTGAACAGCATTTCGATCTGCGCCAACGCCTTGACCACCGCCGCCTGCTGCAGGGTCATGGCCATGAACCAGCCGAAAGAGGCGGATGCGCCGACCAGGCCGACGAACAGAGCGGGACGCCATGCTCTCGCAATGTGTCCTATTTCGGCACGGTCGCGGAACACCATCCACGCGCCCATTACCAGCGTCTGGAACACAATGACGAAGGCCAGCGTGACCGCCGCCTGCATCATGAAGTTCGGGCCGCCCAGCGCCAGCGACGCGGCGCGGTAGGCCACCGCCGCTATGCCGAACAGGGTGCCGGAGGCCAGGCCGATGAGCGAGTTGCGGGAAACGACGGACGACACCAGCGTGCGCCAGCTGACGGCCATATGGGCGACCGAGATCAGCATGACGCCGAACACGCTGACGGCGATGGCCGACAAGGTGCCTGCCGTTACGCGCTCGCCGAGGAAGATCAAGCCGAACAGCGCCGCTTGCGCCGGCTCGGTGCGCGAATAGGCGGTGCCGACCGCGAAATTGCGGAACGAGAACAGATAGACCAAAAGGAACGTCGCGGCGATCTGGCCGAGCCCGCCGACGACCATCCAGGCGAGGAAGGCGCCGTTGACGCTGGGCAGTGGATAGCCGGCGAAGCGGTTGAGAGCGAAGACGAAGAACAGCGCGAACGGGACGCCGAAGCCGAAGCGCACGAAGGTCGCGCCGGTCGTGCCCATCACGCCCTTCAGGTGCTTCTGCGCCGCCGACCGCAGATTCTGCAGGAAGGCTGCGGCGATGGTGATGGGTATCCAGAGTTCCATGCGTCTTTGGCGGCCGCTCATCCAACGCGACCGAAACGTCGCGGTTCAGCCTTTAGGCCAACCGCCGCCCGCTAGGCAAGCCGCCCGGCCAACAGGGCAATGCCGACCATGGGTGAAACGCCGATTACCGCTCGCCGCCCCAGATCACCCGGCCGCCATAACGGTAAGCCAATCGCTGCGCCTGGCGGCAGCTTGTCGGCGGGGGCTGCTGGCCAGCCGGGCGGTCGTAGAACCACACGCGGCAGCTTCCCGGCGGTGGTAAATGCCCACGGGGAATGCGGTAGGAATAGCGTCTGTAATCATCCCGGTCGCGCTCTCGCCAATCCCGGTAGCGGTCGCCTTCACGGCGATCCCAAACGCGGTAGGAACCCTTGCCGCTCTCGTCCTTGTAGGGGTCGGCAAGCGCGGGCGAGGCGATCAGAGCGACGGCGCCAACGAGAAAAAGACATTTCAGCATTGGACATACCTCACTAGCAGTTCATTACGGCACCAGTTCCATATGCGGCCTGAACAAGGGCTGAACGGCGTTATGCTGTCTTGGGGTCGCGAGCCGGGTACCAGTTGGCATGCTACCTGCCAATAGCCTGGGTCCACTCCTTTGACGACAGCCCGCCAATATGTGAATCGTTGGCGCGCGAGAACGGCAATCGCTGCCAAGGGAGGGAAAACATGTTCGGAGAGGTCGAAGGGACGGGATTCGAAGTCATCGAACGGCGCTTCGCGGATTGCTTTGCCGGCCATGCACGCGTCGAGCGGCTGTGGACGGGCGCGCGCTGGCTGGAGGGGCCGACGTGGTTCGCGGCCGGGCGCTACCTCGTCGTGTCGGACATTCCCAACAATCGCATGCTGCGCTGGGATGAAACCGATGGCGTCGTCTCGGAATTCCGCAAGCCGTCCAACAATTCCAACGGCAACACGGTGGATGGCCAGGGCCGGCTGCTAACTTGTGAGCACCTGACCCGCCGGGTGACACGGACCGAGTTCGACGGCTCGGTCACCGTGATCGCCGACCGGTTCGAGGGCAAGCGCTTCAATTCGCCCAACGACCTTGTGGTCAAGAGCGACGGGTCGATCTGGTTCACCGATCCGACCTATGGAATCATGAGCGACTACGAGGGCGAACGCCAGGACGAGGAGATCGGCGGCTGCCACGTCTACCGCGTCGACGCTGCGACCGGCTCGGTGACGAAGGTCGCCGGCGATTTCGTCAAGCCCAACGGCATTGCGTTCTCGCCCGATGAAAGCCTGCTCTACATCGCCGACACTGGCGCTAGCCACATGCCGGGCGGGCCACGCCACATCCGCCGCTTTTCCGTGGCCGGCGACGGGAGGCTGTCGGGAGGCGAGATATTCGCAGAATGCTCGAACGGATTATTCGACGGCTTCCGCGTCGACCGCGCCGGGCGAATATGGACGAGCGCCGGCGACGGCGTTCACTGCTTCGAGCCGGACGGAACCCTGATCGGCAAGATCAGAATCCCGGAACTGGTCGCCAACGTTACCTTCGGCGGGCCGCGTCGCAACCGCCTGTTCATCTGCGGGACCACGTCGCTCTATTCCGCATACCTGATCATCAACGGCTGAGCCTCAGCGCGCCGCCTCGCGGATGGTCCGCAGCAGCACTTCGAAGGCAGGCGTCCGCGCCGTGTCGGTGCGCATGGTCAGCCCGACCGGCCCCCTTGTGTCCGCGGTGTCGACCGGCAGCACAGCAAGCGTGCCATCGGAAAGATCGTTCGCGACCACGCCTTCCGAGATCACCCAGACCGCATCGCTGGCCCGCAGGAAAGCGCGCCCAAAACTGTCGGAAACCGTCTCGATCTCGGTTGCGATGGCAGGCATGCCGTTGGCGATCAGGAACCGTTCGACGAATGGCCGGATGATCGAGCCACGCGTCGGCATCAGCACCGGGAAATCCCCGATCCGCGCAAAAATATCCTGACCGGCTGCAAGCAGCGGATGACCGCTCCTGACGGCAAACACCACCTTCTCCGAATAGAGATGTTCGAAGAAGAAGCCGCTCATCTTCTCCGGCGCGGCGAGCCGGCCGACGACGAGGTCGAGTTCGCCGAGGCGAAGCTGCTCCAGCAGCACCGCATTCTCGCCGGTCACGATCTTGATGCTGCTGCCGGTGCCCTGTTTCAGGAAGAGCGAGATGGCGCGCGGCATGATTCGCGCCGAAACGGTCGGCAGCGCGCCAATGCGAAGCGGCGGCCCCTCGCCTTCATCCGTATTCGTCACGGAATCGACGCCCTGCCTGACCGCGCTGAGCGCCATGCCGGCATGACGGAGGAATACCTCGCCATGGCGCGTGATGCGGATGCGCCGGCCCTCGCGTTCGAACAGCGCGACGCCGAGCGTCTCCTCGAGTTCGCGGATCGTCTTGGTCACCGCCGGCTGGCTGACATGCAGGAGATTTGCCGCCGCGACCACGCTCTTCTGGCGCGCTACTTCGAGAAAAGTGCGCAGGTGGCGGAGCTTGATGCGCGCATCGATCATGCTACCTGATAACCTACAGGTTATCGAACTGGCAAAAGAAATGATTTTACGAAACCGAAAAAGCATATCAATTTGAGGACAGGGAGGAGCCTGGATGCAGTTCACCGATATTGGCGGCGTCACGCTTCATTATGAGTATCGGGAGGGCGGGCCGGGAAAACCGCTGATCGTCTTCGCCAATTCGCTCGGCACCGATTTCCGCATCTGGCGCGAGGTCGTTGACGACCTCGCCGCGGACTTCTCCACACTCTGCTACGACATGCGCGGCCATGGCCTGTCCGGCCTCGGCGCCCCGCCCTATACGATCGCGGACCATGTCGCCGATCTTTCCGGCTTGCTCGATTTTGTCGGCGCGCGCGATGGTATTGTCTGCGGGCTCTCGGTCGGCGGCCTCGTCGCGCAGGGGCTCTATGCCATCCGCCCCGAGATCGTGCGCGCGCTCATCCTCTGCGATACCGCCCACAAGATCGGGACCGCGGAAACGTGGAACGCGCGCGTCGACACGGTGCGGCGGAGCGGCATCGACGCGATCGCGGACGGCGTCATGAAGCTTTGGTTCACGCCGTCCTTTCACGCCGAGAAGCCGGCATTGCTCGCCGGCTGTCGGGCGATGCTGGCGAGGCAGCCGGTCGAAGGCTACACGGGAACCTGCGCCTCGGTTCGCGATGCCGACCACACTGAGGCTGTTGGACGCATCAACGTGCCTACGCTCTGCATTGCCGGCGACCAGGACGGATCGACGCCGCCGCCGCTCGTCCGCTCGATGGCGGATTTGATACCAGGCGCGGAGTTTGAGATCATAGAAGGCGCCGGGCATATACCCTGCGTGGAGCAACCCGTGCAGTTCGTCGCGAGAATCCGCGAATTCCTCGCGCGCAAACAGCTTGGAGGCCATGCCGATGCATGAAGCCGGACAGGCGGATCGCCATAGCCTCGGCATGGCAACCCGGCGCGCCGTGCTCGGCGATGCGCATGTAGACCGCGCCGAAGCCGCCAAGACCGAATTCGACCAGCCGTTCCAGGATCTCATCACCGAGGCGGCCTGGGGCCATGTCTGGTCGCGTCCGAACTGGACGCAGCGCGAGCGATCCATGGTCACCATCGCGTTGCTTGCTGCGCTCGGACATTGCGAGGAAGTCGCCATGCATGTCCGCGCCACCGCCAACACCGGCGCGAGCCGTGAGGATATTTGTGAGGCCATGCTGCATGTGGCGATCTATGCCGGCGTGCCGGCCGCCAACCAGGCGATCAAGATCGCCAAGCAGGTATTCGACGAGATGGACGGCAAGGGCGAGCAGCGATGACGGAACGCATGTCGAACCGCAGACCCGAGACCGGCGCATTCTTCCGGCGCGATCTCAACGCTCATCCGCCGGCCTATGCGCCGATCTACAAGACTTCCGTGCTGCGTTCGCCGCGGCGGGCGCTGCTGTCGCTCGACGGGACGCTGTCGGAGATCACCGGGCCGGTGTTCGGGCACAATATTCTCGGCGAACTCGACAATGACCTGATTCACAATTTCGCCAAGCCCGGTGAAAGCGCGATCGGGCCGCGCATCATAGTCTACGGCAAGGTGCTCGACGAGCGCGGCAAGGGCGTTTCCGGGGCGCTGCTGGAGTTCTGGCAGGCCAATGCCGGCGGCCGCTACCGCCACAAGAAGGAGGGATATATCGCGGCGCTCGATCCCAATTTCGGCGGCTGCGGGCGCACCATCACCGACGAGGACGGCTCTTATGCTTTCCGCACCATCCAGCCGGGACCCTACCCCTGGCCGAACGGTCCCAACGACTGGCGACCGGCGCATATCCATTTTTCGATATTCGGCCACGGCTTCGCGCAGCGACTGATCACCCAGATGTATTTCGAGGGCGACCCGATGATCTGGCAATGTCCGATCGTGCGCACTATCCCCGACCGCGCCGCGATCGAGCGGCTGGTCGCGGCGCTGGACATGGAGGCAACGATCCCGATGGATGCGCGCGCCTACAAATTCGACATCGTGCTCCGGGGCCGGCGCTCCTCGCTCTTCGAAAACAGGCTGGAGGGCAACTGATGGTACAGAGCCTCGACAGGCTGAAGGAAAGCCCTTCGCAGACCGCCGGGCCGTACGCCCATATCGGCCTGACGCCGAATTTTTCCGGTATTTCCGGCGTCTACGAGAGCGATCTGGGCGTGGCGATGGTCAACGAGAAAACCAAAGGCGAACGCATTGCCGTCAAGATCAGGGTGATCGACGGGTCGGGCACACCGCTCAAGGACGCGGTGGTGGAAATCTGGCAGGCTGATGCGGCAGGCCTCTACAATTCGCCTTCGGAAATGCGCGGGGCGGCCGATCCCAATTTCACAGGCTGGGGCCGGCAGGCGACCGACATGGCCACCGGCGAGTGCCTGTTCGAGACGGTCAAGCCCGGCCGCATGCCGTTCCCGGACGGGCGGCTGATGGCGCCGCACATCACGATCTGGATCGTGGCGCGCGGCATCAATATCGGCCTGCACACCAGGATGTATTTCGGCGACGAGGAAGCGGCCAATGCCGAGGATCCGGTCCTGGCGCGCATCGAGCACCGCGTTCGCGTAGCGACGTTGATCGCGCCGCGCGATGGCGACACCTACACTTTCGATATTCATCTGCAGGGCGAGCGGGAAACCGTCTTCTTGGATATTTAGCCATGGCTGTCTCGCCTTTCGACCATCCTTTCCTGTCGGGCCTTTTCGGGGACAAAGAGATCGAAGCGCTTCTCGGCATCGACGCTGAAATCGATGCGATGCTCCAGTTCGAGATCGCGCTTGCGGAGGCCGAGGCGGAAGCAGGCTTAATCCCGGCGGAAGCCGCAAGCGCGATTGCGAAGGCTCTCGCCGGCTTCAAACCCGACACGGCGGCGCTTCGCAGTGGGATGGCGCGCGACGGGGTCGCGGTCCCCGAACTCGTTCGGCAGATGCGGGAAAAGGTCGGCGCGCCGCATGCGGACCGGCTCCATTTCGGCGCGACCAGTCAGGACGTGATCGACACGGCGTTCGTGCTGCGGCTGAAGCCGGTGCTAGACCTATTCGACCGCCGGCTGGCGGAACTGACGGAACGCTTCGACCAATTGGACAAGCGTTTCGGCAAGAACCCGCTGATGGGCCGCACGCGCATGCAGGCGGCGATCGAGATCAGCGCAGGTGCCCGCATCCGAAGCTGGCGCGATCCGCTCGTGCGCCACAGGGCTCGGCTCGAGGCGGTGCGCCCTTCACTTCTCACTATACAGTTCGGCGGCGCGGCTGGCACGCTGGACAAGCTCGGCGGCAAGGGCGAGGCGATTCGTGCGGCCATGGCGCAAAGGCTCGGTCTTGTCGACGTTCCGCAGTGGCAAAGCCAGCGCGACGGAATGGCCGAATTCGCAAGCTTCCTGTCCCTGCTGACAGGCAGCCTTGCGAAATTCGGCCAGGATGTCGCCCTGCTGGCGCAGGCGGGTGACGAGATAGCGCTCAGCGGCGGCGGCAGCTCTTCAGCCATGCCGCACAAACAGAACCCTGTCGCAGCCGAAACCCTGGTCACGCTCGGCCGCTTCAACGCGACCCAGCTTTCCGGCATGCACCACGCGCTTATCCACGAGCAGGAGCGCTCCGGTTCTGCCTGGTCGCTGGAGTGGCTCATCCTGCCGCAGATGATCGCCGCGGCCGGCTCGGCGCTGCGTCTTGCGGCGGCGCTGACCGGCCGCATCGACCGGGTCGGAGCGTAGCGGGCATGCATCCCACCGGTCCCCGGAGAAGCCGTTGCGCACGCAAGTCCTGATCGTCGGCTCCGGCCCTTCCGGCCTGCTGCTCGGGCAGCTGCTCGCCGGCATCGGCATCGACAATGTCATCCTCGAGCGTGTCGACCGCGATCACTTGCTGAGCCGAGTACGTGCAGGCGTGCTCGAACAGGGCACGGTCGAGATCCTTGATGAGGCTGGCGCCGGCGCGCGCATGCATGCCGAGGGGCTGCCGCATGACGGCTTTGCCGTCGCCTTCGACAACCGGCTGCACCGCATCGACCTCCACGCGCTGACCGGCAAGCGCGTGATGGCCTACGGCCAGACCGAGATGACGCTCGATCTTGTCGAAAAGCGCGAGCAGGCCGGGCTGACGACCGTGTTCGAGGCGGCGAATGTCGCGTTGCACGATATTTCCGGCAAGCCCTTTGTCACCTACGAGAAGGACGGGCAATCGCACCGCATCGACTGCGACTTCATCGCGGGGTGCGACGGCTATCATGGCGTCAGCCGCAAATCGGTCCCTGAAGGCGCACTGCAGAGCTTCGAACGGGTCTATCCATTCGGCTGGCTCGGCGTGCTGGCCGAAGTGCCGCCGGCCAGCCATGAGTTGATCTACGCCAACCATGAACGCGGCTTCGCGCTCTGCTCGATGCGCTCGATGACCCGCAGCCGCTACTACATCCAGTGCCCTATCGACGAGAAGGCGGAGAACTGGAGTGACGACCGCTTCTGGGACGAGCTGCGCCGCCGCCTGCCCGAAGCGAGCGCCGCTGCGGTCACCACCGGCCCGTCTTTCGAGAAGTCGATTGCGCCGCTGCGCTCCTTCGTCGCCGAGCCGATGCAGTTCGGTAAACTGTCGCTGGTCGGCGACGCCGTCCATATCGTGCCGCCGACCGGGGCGAAAGGCCTGAACCTTGCCGCCGGCGACGTGCGCTATTTGTTTTCGGGCCTGCGGGAATTCTACGCGGACGGATCGATGGCCGGCATGGACGCCTATTCGGGCCGCGCGCTGGCGCGGGTCTGGAAAGCGGTGCGCTTCTCCTGGTGGATGACCACCATGCTGCACCGTTTCCCGGAAGGCGGCGCGTTCGGGCAGCGCATCCAGGAAGCGGAACTCGACTACCTCGTCCACTCGCGCGCGGCTTCTACCGCGCTGGCAGAAAATTATGTAGGCCTGCCCTACTGAAAATCAGGCGCGCGGCATGCCCTTCGGCCGCAAATGCCGCTTCTGCGCCGCTATCCTGAAAGGCGCGTTCGGAGCGCCGTAACCGCGGTAGCCGCCGCGGCGCTCGACGATCTCGAAGAAGAAGCCCTCGCCGTAATTCGGGCTGTAGAGCTGGAAATATTCGCCGCTCTCGTCGCGGTCGTAAAGAATGTTCTCCGCCCGCAACCGATCGGCGAGATCGGGATCGAGGCCGAAACGGGCTTCGACATCGTCATAATAGTTGGGCGAAATGTGCAACGGCTCGAAACCGTTTGCCCGCAACGCGGCGGCGGCCGCGAAGATGTCGTCCGTGCCAAAGGCGACATGCTGGACGCTGGAGCCGAAGGATTCGTTGATGAAATGGCCGGCGAAGGTGCGGCGGTTTTCGGCACCGTTCAGCGTCAGCCGCAGGCTGCCTTCGTCGTTCTCGATAACCTGACTGCGCACCACGCCGGCCGGGTCGATGATGTCGACCATCGGCGTCTTCCTGGTCCTGAAGATCGCGGTGTAGAACAGCAGCCAGGTTAGCATCTCCTCATGCAGCATGGTCTGGCCGACATGATCTATGGCGGTGAGACTGGCATCCTGCGGCGCATCGTCGCCCGCGACGGGGACGAACTCGGTCTCCCACACGCGGCGCAATTCCGACGTCTGGTCGATGAAGTAGATGACCCCGCCGCCGACACCGCGGATCGCCGGTATGGTCAGTTCACCTGGCCCGACCGGCTGGCTGAATATCTCAGCGCCCAGCGCGCGGGCCCGTTCGACGGTCGCGGCGGCGTTCTCGACCTTGAGGCCGAGCGCGCAGACCGACGTGCCGTGGACGACGTAGGAGGAATGCGCGAAACCCTCGCGCTCGGTGTTGATGACCAGATTGATACCGCCCTGCCGATAGAGCGTCACGTCCTTGGAGACGTGCTTTCCGGATTTCCTGAAGCCCATGCCGCGGAAGAAGGCGGCCAGTTCCCGCGCCTCCGCCTCGCTGGCGGCGAATTCGATGAACTCGACCCCGCTTACCGCGATGCGGTCAGGGATTTCCGGCAGGCCGGCGGCGGCTTCCGGCTCGTCGCGGCGCACCTGGTCCATGAGGTAGATCAAAGAGCGGCGGCCGTCGACCGAGATGGATTTTGGCGAGCCGCCGCGGAACTGGTCGTTGAAGATTTCGAGCGAAAGATAGCCATCATAGCCGGTGGCCGCCACCGCGCGCATGAAGTCGCGAACCGGCAAATCGCCTTCGCCCGGCATGTTCCGAAAATGCCGGCTCCAGTAGATCAGGTCCATGTCGATCTGTGGCGCGTCGGCAAGTTGGATCAGAAACAGCTTGTCCTTCGGAATCGCGCGGATCGAACTCACGTCGATCTTGCGCGCCAGCGTGTGGAAGGAATCGAGGATCAGCCCGACATTGGCATGGTCCGCGCGGCGCACGATCTCCCAGGCGTCGCGATGGTCGTTGATGTGCCGGCCCCAGGCGAGCGCCTCGTAGCCGACGCGCAGCCCGCGCGCCGCGGAATGTTCGCCGAGCTCGCGAAAATCGTCCGCGGCGCGGTCGATCCCGCCGAGCGATACCGAGGAAACATTCGAGCAGACGAGCATCAGCTCAGCGCCGAGCTCCAGCATCAAATCAAACTTGCGCTCGGCCCTGTCGAAGGCGCGAGACCGATGCGGCTCCGGCATGCCCTCGAAATCGCGGAACGGCTGGAACAGCGTGATCTCCAGGCCGGCATCTCGCACCATTCGGCCGGCCTCGGCCGGCGAAGCGTCGGAAGCCAGAAGGTCGTTCTCGAAAATCTCGACGCCGTCGAAACCTGCCGCAGCGATGGCGGCCAGTTTTTCGGAAAGGTCGCCGCTGATCGAGACGGTCGCGATCGAGGTTTTCATCGAGGTCGATCTCCTCCGGCTGTTTCTTATCAGGCCACGCTCTTCTGCGTCGAGCCGCCGAGGAAGAGCTGGCCGACACGTGGGTCGGCAAGCAGGGCGTCGGCGCGGTCGTGCATGCGGCGCTGGCCGAGTTCCAGCACGATGCCGTAGTCGGACATCGCCAGCGCCGCCTTGGCGTTCTGCTCGACCATCAGGATGGTGACGCCTTTGTCGCGCAACTTCTTCAGCGTCTGAAACACTTCCTGCACCAGATTGGGCGACAGGCCGATCGACGGCTCATCGATCAGGATCAGCTTGGGATCGAGCAGCAGCGAGCGGGCGATCTCCAGCTGCTTCTGCTGTCCTCCGGAGAGCGTGATCGCCTGGCTGTGCCGCTTCTCGCGCAGGATCGGGAACTGGTCCATCACCTCCTCGATGCGGCGCTTCACCAGCGTCTGGTCCTTGGCGGTGATACCGCCGAGCTCGAGATTGTGCAGCACTGAAAGCTGCGGCACGACATTGCGGCCCTGCGGCACATAGGTGACGCCATGGGCGATTATCTGCGCCGGCGTCTGCCGCGTCACATCCTTGCCATCGAGCAGAATCTGGCCGGAGTGGATGTTGAGCAGGCCGAATATGGCCTTGAACACGGTCGACTTGCCGGCGCCGTTGGGACCGATCACGGTGGTGATGGTGCCCTTGTCGATCTTGAACGAGACCCCGTTCAGGATCGTCATCTTGCCGTATCCGCCGAAAAGCTCTTTCAGTTCCAGCATGGTCAGCCTCCCAGATAGGCTTCGATGACTTCAGGATTGCTGCGGATCGCTTCGGGTGGTCCCTCGGCGATGATCCTGCCGCCGGCCAGCACCAGGATGCGCGTGCACAGCGACATGACGAATTCCATATTGTGCTCGATGACGACGAAGGTCGAGCCGCGCTCGGCATTGAAGGCGACGAGACGCTCCTTCAGGCTTTCCAGCATCGTCAGATTGACGCCGCCGGCCGGTTCGTCGAGCAGCACCAGGCTCGGCCCGGCCATGAACGCCATGGCGGCGTCCAGCAGCTTCTGCTGGCCGTACGAAAGCGAGCCGGCAAGCTCGTCCTTCAGATGACCGAGCCGGAAGAAATCGATCAGTTTTTCCGCCTCGCCTGTCAGCCCGGCGTCGGGCGCGCCGAACAGCCGCGAGAACATGGTGCCGTGATGCTCCTGGCCGGCCAGGATGATGTTTTCCAGCACGCTCATCTGCGGAAAGACCTGCAGCATCTGGAAAGTGCGGCCGACGCCGAGCTTGTTCAAGTCGCAAGCGCGTTTGCCGGCGACCGACCGGCCGTTGACATGGACCTCGCCGGCGTCCGGCTTCGATTGGCCGAGGATGCAGTTGAAGAGCGGCGACTTGCCGCTGCCGTTAGGCCCGATCAGGCCGAGTATTTCTCCCGCCTGCACATCGAAGGAGACATCCTGCACGGCCTTGATGCCGCCGAAGGATTTCGACAGATTGCGGACGCTGAGTACGGGAGTCGCCGTGGGAGCGGTCTGGACGTGCATGGTCATAGCTGCGCTCCCTGCTTGAGGTCTGCACGTACGCGCTGCCCCTTGAAGCGGCCGGCGATCCGCTTGCCGAGACCGATCAGGCCGGTCGGGCAGAAGATCATCAGGACGAGGACCGTCGCGGCGTAGATCATCAGGTAGTAGCCTTCGGTGAAGCGAAGGAACTCAGGCATCACAATAACGAGCCCGGCGCCGAGGATCGGCCCGAAGAAATATCCCGAGCCGCCGACCACGACCATCAGCAATATCTTCAGCGAATGCACCAGCGAGAACGCCGGCGGATCGATGAACTGCACCAGCGGCGCAGCAAGCGCGCCGGCCAGCCCGCCAAGCGAGGAGCCGATGGCGAACGCCAAGAGGGTCATGCGGCGGATGTCGACGCCGAGGCTGTTGGCGCGGATCGGGTTTTCCCTGAGCGCCCGGAAGGCGCGGCCCCAGGGCGATCGCACGAGGCCCCAGAAGAGCGCCGCCACGATCAGGAAAACGACGAGCGTGAAATAATAGAAATGGATCTGGGGCATGGTGTCGAAGCCGAGGAAGGACGGCCGCATGATGCCCACCAAGCCGAGCGAACCGCCGGTCAGCCATTCCTCGTTGCGCAGCACCAGGAAGACCAGCGTGTTGAAGGCCAGCGTCACGAAGGCCAGGAAATGGTGCTGGACGCGCAACGCCGGGTAGCCCAGCAGGAGCCCGATGACGAAGCACAGCGCCATCGCCGCCGGCGCAGCCAGTATCCAGTGCCATCCGGCCATGGTTAGCAGCGCCGATGTATATGCGCCGATGCCCATGAAAGCCGCCTGCGCAAGCGAGACCTGGCCGGCGTAGCCGAGCGTCAGATTGAGGCCCATCGCCGCGATCGAGAAGATCAGCCACGAGCACAGAACGTAGATGACGTAATTGCCCTGGCCGAGCGGCGCCGCGATCAGCGCGGCGATGCCGAGAAGGAGAAGGATCAGATTGCGCAAGGGCATCAGACGGTCCTCCCCTCTGCCTTGCCCATGATGCCCTGCGGGCGGACAAGGATGATGACGATGAGCAGGAGAAGCGGCACGGCGGCCCTGTATTGAGCCGAAACGTAAGACGCCGCCAGATTGTCGACGACGCCGATCAAGAGGCCGCCGACGAGAGCGCCGCGGATCTGGTTGAAGCCGCCGACAATCGCCGCGATGAAGGCGACAAGGCCGATCGGCTCGCCGTTGGAGAACTTCGCCAGATAGATCGGCGAGATCAGGAAAGAGGCCACGGTGGCCAGCGCCGCGTTGATGAGGAAGGTGTACAGCACCATCCGCTTGATGTTGACGCCGAGGATCTCGGCGACGCCGGGGTTCTGCGCCGTCGCCTGCATGCAGCGGCCAGTGCGGGTGCCGTTGAGGAAGAACTGCAGCGCCACGACGACCAGCAGCGAGATGGCAAGGTTGGCGATGTCCTGGAACGACACCGAAGCGCCGAAAATGTCCACCGTGCGGTCGCTTACCAGCGCGGGAAAGGGCTGCGCCTCGGCACTGTAGAATTCCTTCACGCTCTCCTTCATCAAGATGCCGAGTGCGATCGTCGCCATGACGATCGGCAGCGTGCCGTGCGGAAGCATCGGCTCGATGACCAGCTTCTTGAACATTGCTCCGAGAAGGATGAGCGACAGCAAGAGCGCAAACAGCATGGCGACGAAGAGCGGCAGGCCGAGCACGTGCATGCCGATCAGGACGAAGAAGGCGGGCAGCATGACGAACTCGCCCTGCGCGAAATTGATCGTCTGCGAGGCCTGCCACAACAGCGTGAAACCGATCGCGGCCAGCGCATAGATCGAGCCCGTCGCAAGACCGGACAGCGTGATCTGCAGAAATTCAGCCATTGATGTTCCTCCACCTCCCGTGGATTCGAGCCGCCCCGGCTCGACGCGATGACCGGCCGCATCGGTGTTCGCATTTCACGCCGGCATCGCCGGGCGTCCCCTGCGGCGCCCGTTCCGCCGCAGGGAGCCGATGCCGTCAGTTGGCCGGCAGCGTCGCCTTGACGGTCTGCTTGCCGCCCTCGACCCCGACCAGGAAGCTTTCGCGCGAGACCTCGCCCGTATCGTCCCAAGTAATGTCCATCAGCACGCCGGGATGCTCGGCCGCCTTGAGGGTCAGGCCGTGCAGCTTGTCGGCGACTTTCTGCGAGTCCAGTTCGCCAACCAACTCGGTCGCGTATTTGATGGCGTAGGCGCCGATGTAGCCCTTGATGGCGTTGTGATCCGCCCGGTACTTGTACTTCTCCTCGAACTTCTTCGCCATTTCCTGTACGGCGGGAATGGGCGCGTCCGGCGTCAGGCTGACATGGCCGAGCGTGCCGTCGGAGGCGTCGCCGGCGAGGTCGATCACCTTCTGGCCGATCAGCGTCGTTTCGCCGACCAGCGGCACCGAAACGCCCTGCTTCTTGGCCTCGCGCAGGAAGCGCGCGCTCTCCTCTTCGGTCAGATAGACGAAGATCGCTTCGGCGCCCGAGCCCTTGAGCTTGACCACGTCGGAGGCGAAGTCGGCCTGCGCATTCTCGCTCGGAACGTCGGCGACGACCTCAATTCCCTTCTCTTCCATCTGCGCGACGAAGGCATCGTGGCCACCCTTGCCGAACTCGCTGTTGACCCAGGCGATGGCCACCTTCGACACCTTCATCTCGTCCTTGAGATAGGCTGCGATCTTGGGCATCGACTTCTGTGCGCCGAAAGAGGTGCGGAAGATGTAGGGGTTGCCGAGCGCGGTGATCTTCGGCGCTTCGGAACCGGTCATCTGCGGGATGCCGGCCTGCTGCGCAACCAGCATGTTGACGATGGTGGAACCCGAATAGACGGTGCCGAGCAGCGCGAACGCGCCATCGTCGATCGCCTTTTGGACCATTGCGCGCGAGGTCTGCGCGTCGCTCTGACTGTCGTACTGGGTCAGCTCGACCTGCTTGCCGAGAATGCCGCCGCCCGCATTGATCTCTTCGATCGCCATGGCGGCGCCGTCGCGCCAGTTGACGCCCGATGTTGCGCCCGGGCCGCTGAGCTCGCGGAGATGTTGGCGATCTTCACCGTCTCCTGGGCGTAGGCCGCCGGCATGACCGCGCCAACCATCAGCGCCGTCGCCATTCCAAGAATGCTTCTTCTGTTCATGTCACTTTCCTCCCTATGGTCTCATTGAGTTCAGTTGATGCTCACGCCCGTTCCAAAGCGATCGCGATGCCCTGGCCGACGCCGATGCACATTGTGGCCAGCGCCAGCCTGCCGCCGCGTTCCCTGAGTTCCAGCGCGGCGGTTCCGGTGATGCGCGCTCCCGACATGCCGAGCGGATGGCCGAGCGCGATGGCCCCGCCATTCGGGTTCACGTGCTCGGCGTCCTCGGCGACGCCGAGCTCGCGGAGCACGGCGATGCCCTGGGAGGCGAACGCTTCATTGAGTTCGATGACGTCGAAATCCCGCGGCGCGATACCAAGGCGGGCGCAGAGTTTTTTGGTCGCCGGCGCGGGGCCCATACCCATGATGCGCGGCGCAATGCCGGCTGCCGCCCCGCCGAGAATACGGGCGATCGGCGTCAGGCCGTACTTCTTCGCAGCAGCCTCGGAAGCTATCATCAGCGCCGCGGCTCCGTCGTTGACGCCGGACGCATTGCCAGCCGTCACCGTCCCGCCCTGCCTGAAAGGCGTCGGCAGCTTGGAGAGCGCTTCCGGCGTGGTGCCGACGCGGGGGTGTTCGTCCCGGTCGACGACGATTGGATCGCTCTTGCGCTGGGGGATCGATACTCCGGTGATTTCCTTTCCGAGACGGCCGTTCTCCTGCGCGGCTACGGCCTTCTCCTGGCTGCGCACCGCGAAGGCGTCCTGGTCGGCGCGCGAGATAGAGAACTCCTCGGCGACGTTCTCGCCCGTCTCCGGCATGGAATCGATGCCGTACTGCGTCTTCATCAACGGGTTGACGAAGCGCCAGCCGATCGTCGTGTCGTGGATCTCGGCATGACGGGAAAACGCGGTTTCGGCTTTCGGCATGACAAAGGGCGCACGCGACATCGATTCGACGCCGCCGGCAATCATCAGTTCGGCCTCGCCGGCCTTGATGGCGCGCGCCGCGATGGTCACGGCGTCCATGCCCGAACCGCACAGCCGGTTGACGGTCGAGCCCGGCACCGCCTCCGGCAGTCCGGCCAGGAGCAGCGACATGCGCGCGACGTTGCGATTGTCCTCGCCGGCCTGGTTGGCGCAGCCATAGACCACATCGTCAATGGCTGCCCAGTCGACGCCGGCGTTGCGCGCCATCAGCGCCTTCAGCGGTACCGCGCCGAGATCGTCGGTGCGGACCGCCGAAAGCGCGCCGCCGAAGCGGCCGATCGGCGTGCGGATATAGTCGCAGATAAAGGCTTCAGCCATCCTTCGACCCCCTCTTCGCTGCGGCGGCATCGCGCTTGTGGGCGGCGTCGGTGCGCGCCTTAAGATCGCGAAGCGTGGCGAGTTCGAGTTCGCTAGGCGCCGGCGTCTCTTCGAGCGCCGGGGAGAATTTAACCGCCCAGCCGCAGGTCTCCTGGACCATTTCACGGGTGGCTCCCGGGTGCAACGACACGACTGTGAACTCCTTCGTTTCGGGATCGGGCTTCCAGATGGCGAGGTCGGTGACAAGCAGAGTCGGCCCCGCCGTGTCGATACCCAGGCGCTTGCGGTGATCGCCGCCCTCCCCATGGCCGAAAGAGGTGTAGAAGTCGATCTTCTCGACCATGCCGCGCTTGCTTTGCGCCATGGTGATATAGATTTCGCGAGACGAGGTCGCGATCTCCGGCGCGCCGCCGCCGCCCGGCAGACGCGTCTTGGGATGCGCGTAGTCGCCGATGACAGTGGTGTTGATGTTGCCGAATTTGTCGAGTTGCGCTGCGCCAAGGAAGCCGATCGAAATGCGTCCGCCCTGCAGCCAATAGCGGAACATTTCGGGCACCGAGACGGTGGTGACGGCCGTGTCGCAAAGCTCGCCGTCGCCTATCGAAAGCGGCAGCACGTCCGGCGCTGTCCCGATTGTGCCGCTCTCGTAGATCAGCGTGATGTCGGGCGCATGCGTCAGCCGCGCCACATTGCAAGCCGCCGAAGGGGCGCCGATGCCGACGAAGCAGACATCATCGTTCTTCAGCGCGCGCGACGCCGCGATGGTCATCATCTCGTTGGGCGTGAATCCGGTCATGCCACGCTCCTGAGACTTGCACCGGCCCTGAGACCTTCCACGCGCGCGGCGAAATCCTCCGGCTTGGCCCGCATCACGTTCTCCTCCATCCAGGCGCGGAAGCGGTCGCGATCGGCGCCAATCTCATCCCATTCGAGATAGGCCGCGTTGTCGCGGGCATAGCAGCCATGCGCGTAGGACGGATGTGAGCCACCGGGCACGATGGAGATGGCCGAAATCGTCCAGCGCGGCAGGATTGTCAGATTGGGATGCAGGCCGTCGAAGTCCTCGACCACCTCCTCGACCGTGACCACCGCGCGCTTGGCGGCGAGCACTGCTTCCTTCTGGATGCCGATAATGCCCTCGACGAGCACGTCGCCGCGCCGGTTAGCCTTCTGGGCGTGGATGAAGGTCACGTCGGGACGGACCGCGGGGACGGCTGCCAGCTGTTCGCCGGTGAACGGACAGGTAATCGGCTTGATGTTCGGATTGACCTTCGCCAGTTCGGCGCCACGATAGCCGCGGAAGACGGCGCAGGGCAGTCCGGCCGCGCCCGCCTCATAGGCGTTGGCCATGGCGGCGTGGCTATGTTCCTCGATCTCCAGCGCGTTGGGGAAGCCGTTCTCGACCGCATCGCGCACCCGGCGCAGGAGACCGACGCCGGGATTGCCGGCATAGGAGAAGACCAGCTTTTTCGCCATGCCCATGCCGACCATCTGATCGTAGATCAGATCGGGGGTCATGCGGATCAGGGTGAGATTTCTGAATCCCTGACGGATCGCCTCATGCGCGGCAGCGGTCGGGATCAGATGGGTAAAGCCTTCAAAAGCGACCTTGTCGCCATCGCGCAAATTTTCGGCGACCGCATGTGCAAGCGGCAGGAACTTCGCCATTCGCATCTCCTCCCAGCCCGACAAATGTTCGTATTGTGAACATTTGTTTTGTATGCAATACTCTTGATGGAGATTTGCACCGGTGTCAAGCTGCCTGCAGTGGACGCGCGGATTTTGGGGAGGACTATATGGCCGAGGCGCCGCTGCCACGCGACAATGTCGGCTCGCTCCAGCGTGGCCTTGCCGTGATGGAGATCCTGGCCGCCCATCCCGGCGGCCTGACGCTCACCGAAATGGCCGAAAGGGCGCAATTGACGCGCGCCGGCGCGCGTCGTTTCCTGCTGACCTTGGTCGCCACTGAATACGCCGTCCAGGCTGGCCGTCGCTTCAGCCTGTCGCCCCGGCTGCTCTCGGTGGCGCGCACCTGGCTGCAAGGCGCGTCGCTCTGGTCTTACGCCGAGCCCTTCATGCGCGAAGTGGCGTCACGGCTTAATGAATCGAGTTCGGCGGCGGTGCTCTCCGGCGAGGACGTGGTCTATGTCGCGCGCGTTCCCGGCCGGCACATATTGAGCGTGGCGCTGCATGTCGGGACGCGGCTGCCGGCCTGGTGCACCTCGATGGGACGCGTGCTTCTGTCGGACCTGCCCGCTCCGCAATTGCGGGAATTTCTGGAGAACGCAAAGATCGAGCGAAACACCCACAAGAGCATCACCGACCGCGCGGCCCTGGCCTCCGAGATCACCAAGGCCGCGCAAGCAGGCTTCGCCATTGTCGACGAGGAACTGGAGATAGGGCTACGCTCGATCGCGGTGCCGATCCGCGACCGCTCTCGCAAGATCGTCGCCGCCATCAACGTGTCGACGCAATCGTCGCGGTTCACGACCGCCGAGATGAAGCGCGAAATCCTGCCGCATCTGCTCGCTGCTGCGCGCAATATTGAAGACTTTTTCATCGTCCAATAAACGGCGTGTCGGCAGTTTGCGGCTCACCCGTTCGAGCGTGGAACTCCTCTGATAAAATTTCTGGTGACTGCCAATTAGGCGCTTGCCGCGTCATTAATCATACGTATGATGTTTCTGATGGCGATTTTGCGGACCCGGCACCAGGATGCGGTCGACGTGATTGCCGGCTGGATCGTCGGAGGGCGGTTCGCCGCCGACTCCGTGCTGCCCACTGAAGACGAGATTGGCGGCGAGCTTGGGGTCAGCCGCACGGTCGTGCGCGAAGCGATGCGCACGCTGGTCGCCAAGGGCATGGTCAATGTGCGCCGGCGTCACGGCACGCAGGTGCAGCCGGTCGATTCCTGGAGCCTGTTCGACCCGCAGGTGGTTTCATGGCGGCTGTCGAGCGGCCTGACGCGCGAATTCATAGAGGATCTGATCCATTTCAGGCTCGGCATCGAGCCCTACGCGGCCGGACTTGCCGCTGCCAACCCGGAATTTCCGGGGGAGAAGCTGGATCTATATTTCCGCCGAATGGCGGCCGCGGTGGATGGCGACGGCGACTACCATCAGGCCGATCTGGCGTTCCACGAGACCATATTTCTCGGTTCCGGCAATCAGTTCCTGCGCCAGTTGGCGCCGCTGATGGCGAACACGCTGCGCGTTTCGTTCAGCCTGTCGGTCATCAGCATGGATAGCGCACGGGCTTCGCTGCCTATGCATCGGGCCGTTGCCGACGCTATCATCGGCCGCGATCCGGGGGCAGCCAGGACGGCGCTCACCACACTCATAGAATCAGCGCGCGAGGATATTTTCCAGGTGCTGCCAGTTTCAACGGGAGGAACGAATGCTGAAAGGGATCGACTGGCTGGTCCGCGGGCTTGAGGTCTTGCTCGTCATCCTGCTCGCGAGCATGGCGATCATGGTCTTCGGTAATGTCGTGCTGCGCTACGGCTTCAACTCGGGCATCCTGGTTTCCGAGGAGATGGCCCGCTATTTCTTCGTCTGGCTGACCTTCATCGGCGCTGTCGTAACCTTCCGCGAAAATGCGCATCTCGGCGTCGAGTCCCTGGTCCAGCGCTTCGGCCGCAACGGCCGGCTCATCTGCATGGTGCTGAGCGACATCATCATCCTTTTGTGCATGGCGGCGTTCTTCTGGGGCACCTGGAAGCAATATCCGATCAACGCCTCGATGACGGCGCCCGTCGTCGGCATATCAATGAACTGGATCTACGGGATCGGCTTCTTCACCGCGATCGGCATTGGCGGGCTCGTCGTCATCCGGCTCCTCCGAACCATCACCGGCCGGATCACGGAGGATGAGATCAACGCCTTCGCCGGCGAGGGCGCCGAAGCAGCCGCCATCCGGGAGCGCGCCGAATGACCATCGTCGTTTTCCTGGTTTCCCTGCTCGGGTCCATGGCGATCGGCGTGCCGGTCGCCTTCGCGCTGATCTTCTGCGGCATCGCTTTGATGACCTATGGCGGCATCTTCGACACGCAGATCGTCTCGCAGCGCATGATTTCCGGCGCCGACACGTTCACCCTGCTCGCCATCCCGTTCTTCCTGCTCGCCGGCGAGATCATGAATGCCGGCGGTCTGTCGCGCCGCATTGTCGAATTCGCCATCGCCTGTGTCGGCCATATACGCGGCGGCCTCGGCATTGTGGCGATCGTGGCGGCCGTCATCATGGCCAGCATATCGGGCTCCGCCGCCGCCGACACGGCAGCGCTCGCCTCCATCCTCATTCCGATGATGCGCGACGCCGGCTACAATGTGCCGCGCGCTGCCGGCCTGATGGCGGCAGGCGGCGTCATAGCGCCGGTTATCCCGCCGTCGATCGCCTACATCATCTTCGGCGTGGCGGCCAACGTCTCCATAACCCAGCTCTTCATCGGCGGCATCGTGCCCGGTCTGATGATGGCGATGTCGTTGGTCCTGACCTGGCTGTTCCTGGCCAAGAAGGAAAGCGTGGCGGTTCTGCCGCGTCAGCCGATGGCCGTGAAACTGAAAGCGACGGGGCGCGCCGGCTGGGCGCTGTTCATGCCGGTGATCGTGCTCGGCGGTATCCGCTTCGGCATCTTCACGCCTACCGAAGCCGCGGTCGTCGCCGCGGTCTATGCCCTTTTCGTCGGCATGTTCATCTACCGCGAGCTGAAGTTCCGCGACCTCTACGGCGTATTCCTCACCGCGGCCAAGACCACGTCGGTCGTGATGTTCCTTGTGGCGGCGGCGCTGGTCTCGGCCTGGCTGATCACCTCGGCCAACATCCCGGCGGAGATCGGCGGCATGATCCAGCCGCTCGTAGACCGGCCGAAGCTGCTGCTCGCCGTCATCATGGTGCTGGTGCTGGTCGTGGGTACCGCGCTCGACCTGGCTCCGACCATCCTGATCCTGACGCCGGTGCTGATGCCGATCATCCGCCAAGCAGGCATCGATCCGGTCTATTTCGGCGTCCTGTTCGTCATGAACAACTGCATCGGCCTGCTCACGCCGCCGGTCGGCATCGTTCTCAACGTGGTGAGCGGCGTAGCACGTATTCCGCTCGGGCAAGTCATCGTCGGCGTCTGGCCCTTCCTTTTGGCGCAGACCGTCGTCATGTTCCTGCTCGTCATGTTCCCAGAGCTCGTTCTCGTACCCCTCGCCTGGCTTCGCTAGGAATGAGAGGGCACGTGTCTTTCGAGAAACAGAAGTCCAAGTTCAACAACGGAGGAAACAAAATGAAATCGACAATTCTCAAAGGTCTCGCGCTCGCGCTTTGCGCCGGCGTTTTCAGCGGACCGGCGCTCGCCGAAATCCAGGAACGCACCATCCGTGTCTCCAACGGCGTCGCCGAGGAGCATCCAGTCGGCAATGGCGTGAAGGCGATGACGGAGTGCATGGCCGACAAGTCCGGCGGCAAGATGAAGCTTACGGCCTTCTGGAGCGGCGCGCTTGGCGGCGACCTGGACGCCACCCAGGCGTTGCGATCCGGCACGCAGGAAATGGTCATAACCTCGACCTCGCCCCTGGTTGGAATCGCGCCGGCGCTCGGCGTGTTCGACCTGCCCTTCCTGTTCAGTGACGAGAAGGAAGCCGACGCCATCCTCGACGGCGAGTTCGGCAAGTACATTTCCGACCAGATGCCGGGCCACGGCCTTGTCAACCTCGCCTATTGGGAGAACGGCTTCCGCAATCTCACCAATTCGCAGCGCGCGGTGGCCGGGGTGGAGGACATCAAGGGCCTGAAGGTCCGGGTGATGCAGAACAACATCTTCCTCGATTCCTTCCAGAACCTCGGCGCCAATGCCGTGCCTATGGCTTTCGGCGAAGTGTTCACCGCACTCGAGACCGGCGCCATCGACGGCCAGGAAAACCCGGTGGTGACCATCGACACCTCGAAATTCTCCGAGGTGCAGGACCATCTGACCCTGTCGCGCCATGCCTACACGCCGTTCATGGTGCTCTACTCGAAGCCGCTCTGGGATCAGCTTGACCCGGAGGAACAGGCCATCCTGCAGGAATGCGCGGTGGTCGGCCGCGACGTGCAGCGCAAGGCGAGCCGTGATCTCGGAGCCGAGTCGCTGGAAAACGTCAAGGCGGCGGGCATGGAAGTGACCGAGCTTACGCCAGAGGCGCAGGCCGAGATGCGCGAGGCGGTGAAGCCGGTCTACGAGAAGCACGCCGCCACGATCGGCCAGGAGGTCGTCGACAAGATGATGGCCGAGCTGAAGAAGCTGCGCGGCGAATAAGCCGCTTAGGCGATTTGATACTTCCGGGCGGCGGCGCAGTTCGCCGCCCGTTTTTCTACAGGGTTGCTCCATGAAGATCACATCCGTCAAAACCGTCCGGCTGGGCGAATTCGCTAACATCATCTGGGTCCGCATCCACACCGATGAAGGATTGACCGGGCTTGGCGAGACCTTCATGGGCGCCGCCGCCGTCGAGGCGTATATCCACGAAACCGTCGCGCCGAAGCTGATCGGCCGCGACCCGCTGCAGATCGAGGCGATCAACCGCGATCTGATCGGTTATCTCGGCTGGCGCGGCGCGGGCGTAGAGACGCGCGGAAATTCGGCGGTCGATATCGCGCTCTGGGATATTTTCGGGCAGGCGCTCGGCGTTCCGGTCAGCGTTGCGCTCGGCGGCAAAAGCCGGGATTCGATCCGCACCTATAACACCTGCGCCGGCTACAAATATGTGCGCGACGCCCGCGCCCAGGCCGTCGAGAACTGGGGCGTCGGCGCAACCGAGGGCCCGTATGAGGATCTCGACGGTTTCCTGAACCGCGCTGACGAATTGGCGCACTCCCTGCTGGAGCAGGGCATCACCGGCATGAAGATCTGGCCGTTCGACATCGCCGCCGAACGCACCGGCGGCCTCGACATCTCCGCCGAGGAGCTGCGCACCGCGCTGAAGCCGTTCGAGAAGATCCGCTCGGCCGTCGGCGACCGCATGGATATCATGGTCGAGTTCCATTCGCTGTGGCAGCTTCCCGCCGCGCAGCGCATCGCCCGTGCGCTCCAGCCTTTCGATACCTACTGGCATGAAGACCCGGTGCGGATGGATTCGCTGGAGACGCTGAAAGCGTATGCCCCGCATTCGAAGGCGATGATTTGCGCCTCCGAAACGCTTGCCTATCCGCATGCCTTCCGCGACTATCTCGCGACCGGCGTCGCCGGCGTGGCCATGCTCGACCTTTCATGGTGCGGCGGCCTGTCGGAAGCCCGCAAGATTGCCGGTATGGCCGAAGCCCATCACATTCCGGTCGCCCCCCACGATTGCACGGGCCCGGTCGTGTTCATGGCCTCGTGCCATTTCTCGCTGCACGCGCGCAATGCGCTGATCCAGGAATCCGTCCGCGCCTTCTACACCGGCTGGTACACCGAGTTGGTCACCGAACTGCCGCGGGTGAAGAACGGCCAGATCAGCCTCGGCGACGCACCGGGCCTTGGCCTCACGCTTCTGCCGGGACTGACCGAGCGCGCGGATGCCATCGTGCGCTCCAGCAACGCCTGAGGATGACACGATGACTGCGGAAGCATTGCCGGCCCATTCGTCAGCCTCGCGCTCGACGCAACTCGGCATCGCCGTGATGCTCGTCGGCATCCTCCTGTTCTCGCTCAACGACGTGATGGGCAAGTGGCTGGTCGCGACCTACAGCGTCGGCCAGGTGCTGCTGATCCGCAGCGCAGCCGCGCTGCTGATCCTGTCGCCATTCATCTGGAAGGCGGGTGTCCGCTCGCTGGTCCGTGTCGAGCAGCCCCGCATGCAGGTGCTGCGCGTCATCCTGTCCTCGCTGGAAGTCTACTGCTTCTATTTCGCGGTGGTCTATTTGCCGCTCGCCGACGTGATGACCTACTGGCTGGCGGCGCCGATCTATGTCGCCGCGCTTTCACCCTTCCTGCTCGGCGAGCATGTCGGCTGGCGGCGCTGGACCGCGATCTTCATCGGCTTCGTCGGCGTCATCGTGGCGCTCGAGCCGTCCGCCGCCACGCTGACCGCTCCGGCGCTGATCTCGATCTTCGGCAGCTTCGCCTTCGCTTTCATGATGCTGTCGGGCCGCTCGCTTCGCGCCACGCCGGATACGACGCTGGTGTTCTGGCAGACGATCGGTGCAGGCCTGTTCGGGCTCGCCACCGCACCGTTCGGCTGGGTGACGCCGAGCGGGCCGGACTTCGCACTGCTCGGGCTACTCGGCGTCGTCGCCATGGTCGCGCATGTCTGCGTCAATCGAGCGCTGAAGCTGGCGGACGCCGCGACCGTCGCGCCGTTCCAGTACACACTGCTTCTGTGGGCGGTGATTTTCGGCTGGCTGGTCTTCGGCGACATCCCGCGGCCGGCCATGCTGGCGGGCGCTGCGATCATCGTGGCCGCCGGCCTGTTCATCTTCTTCCGCGAACAGCGCGCGAAGAAGAACCCGAGCGCCTAACGTCTACGCTTCCGTAACGACGGCCTCGGCTTCGATCTCGACCTCGTAGTCGCCGATGAGATTGCCGGCCTCGATCAACGTGTTAGCCGGCAATACATCGCCGAAAACACGGCCATGTGCGCGCGACACCGGCTCCCAAAGCGCGGCATCGCGCAGGTAGATACGGGTGCGCACCACGTCTTCTATCCTGCCGCCGAGCGCGGTGATCGAAGCGGCGATCTTGTCGAGGATGTAAGTGGCCTGCGCGCCGGGGTCGCCGGGAGCGACGCAGCGGTCGGACGCATGGGTAGCCGTCGTGCCGGACACCCGGATCGTGTCCTTGACCCGCACCGCGCGGCTGTAGCCGGCGATCGGCTCCCAGACGCTGCCCGAAGAGACCCGCAGCCGCCCCGGCCGTCCCGGCACTGGCTCGGCCTTGAACACAGAAGGAATGGCGTCGAGATGATGACTCAAGTCGCCGGACGCCGTGAGGTAGGGCGGGCGGCGGTATTCGTCGCCGCAATCGCCGGGGATTGGTTTCGTCCCTGCGAAAGTCTGTTCCAGCCTCGCTCTGTCCTCGGCGTCGAGCGCGAAGCCGAAGACGTTGAGATTGTCCGAGCGGTGCTCGCTTTCGCCGATCCTGGCGCCGACGATCGCCGCCGCCACAGCCTCGTGCTCCAGCACCCAGCGCGTCGCGACGTTGGAAATCGAGACGCCATGCTTTTGCGCGATTTCACCTGCCGCCGCCAATATGCCTTGGAACGCCGTCCAACCACCCGCCGTGTCGATGAAGCGCTTGTATTTCGAGCGGCTCCAGTCAGCGATTTCGGTCGGCTCGGGCCGGCCCAGCCATTTGTCGGCGAGGAAGCCGCCGCATAGCGTGCCATAGGCCAGCAGCTTCACGCCGGATCTTTCGCAAAGCTGCGCCAGCGCACCCGCCGCCCGGCGGTCGATGATCGAGAATGAAACCTGGTTGGTCGCGACCGGCACGCCGTCGGCCAGCGCCAATGCCAGATGAGCGGCGTCGAAATTGGTGACGCCGAGCGCGCCGATCAGGCCTTCCTGCCTCAACCGGGCCATTTCGTGCAGCGCGTCGAGCCATGCCGGATGCTCGAAGGTCCACCAGTGGAATTGCAGGAGGTCGATCCTGTCGACGCCGAGCCGGTCGAGCCGTTCCTGCACACCCTTTCGCACGATTTCCGCAGTCATCGGGCCGGGCTCGGGGCACCATTTGGTGAAAGCCGCCGGCCGGCGCGACGCATTGGGATAGCGCGCGAGCAGCCGCCCGGCGATCAGTTCGGCGCTGCCATAATGGTCTGCCATGTCGAACGTGTCGAAGCCCGCCTCGGCATAGGCCTGGAGCGCGTCGGCGGCGCGTTCGGGATCGAGCAGCCTGCCGCCCTTCTCGAGGTCCGCCACCTGCCATAATCCGCAGATCAGCCGGCTGATGTTGTTGTCACCAAGATCGATGCGGTCGGGACGTCTCTGCATGGAAGGCTCGCTCATGGTTCGGATACCGGTTTGCCGGCGCTTCTGGCCAGCCGTCCTATGTGGCGGGAGACGGTCTTCACCTCGCCCAGAATGCCGCGCGGGCGCAACAGCAGGATGGCGCACAGGCCGACGCCGATCATCACGATCTGTAGCGAGGCAGCACGCGCCTGTTCGCCCGGCGGGAACAGCGACGCTATCGCGCCCGCCGAACCGGCCCAGATGCCCCAGACCAGGATCGCGCCGAGGATCGCGCCGCGATTGTTGCCGGAGCCGCCGACGATCAGCATCGCCCAGACCTGGAAGGTCAGCATCGGCATGTAATTGTCGGGCGCGATGAAGCCGATGAAATGCGCCTGCGCGGCGCCGGCGAGGCCCATGATTGCGCCGCCTATGGCAAATGCCTGCAGCCGGAATCTCGTCGCGCTCTTGCCGAGTGCGAGTGCGGCCGTCTCGTCCTCGCGGATGGCGCGCAGCACCCGGCCCCAGGGACTGCGCAGCAGCCGCTCCAGAGCGAGATAGAGCGCAAGCACGACCAGGACGAGGACGCCGAGATTGGCGAGACTGAAGGCCAGCGGATCGCCTGCCAGGCTGGCGAACGGCCGCGGAACGAAACCGATACCGAACGGCCCACCGGTGACCAGCTCCAGGTTGAGTGCGCAGAGTTGCACAGCGACGGCGACGCCGAATGTCGCGATGGCGAGATAGTCGGCGCGTAGCCGAATGGTCAGCGCGCCGATCAGGAAGGCGACGAGCCCCGCCGCCAGCGCCGCGCCCAGCCAGCCGGCGACGATCGGCAGGCCGAAACCGCCGAAGCGGCCAGCCGCATCCGGCGTGGTCAGCAGCGCCGAGACATAGGCTCCGATCGCGACGAAACCGGCAATGCCTACATTGAACAGGCCGGTCTGTCCCCACTGGACGTTGAGGCCGAGGCACATGATGGCGTAGGTCAGCGCCATGGTCAGGAAGAAAGCGCCGTAGGCGACCAGTTCGATGCTCATTCCGGCCTCCCGAAAATCCCCTGCGGCCGGAAGAGCAGGACGGCGACCAGGATGACGAAGGCGATGGCAGCACGCCATTCGGCGCCGACGAACTGCACCGCGAAAGCCTCGGCAAGGCCGACGATCAGCCCGGCGAGCATCGCGCCCGGCACGCTGCCTATACCGCCGAGGATCGCCGCCGCGAACAGGGGCAACAGCAGGTCGAGGCCCATATAGGGACGGACCTGCACCAGCAGCCCGGCCATGATGCCGGCGACCGCCGCCAGTCCCGCCCCAAGCAGCCAGACGGTGCGGATCACCTTGCGCACGTCGACGCCGACGACGCCGGCAAGCTGCCGGTTTTCGCTCACCGCCCGCATCGAGCGGCCGATCGCGGTGCGGGTGAGCAGCAGATGGATGGCGACTACCAGAATTGCGGCGAGCCCAAGCGACAGCAACTGGTCCGGCGTCGCCCTCAGCCCTCCGCCGAGCGGCAGCGCGATCTGCAGCGCCTTGGTGTAGTAGGCGGGTTTTGCCGTGAAGATGAATTCGAGCAAGCTGCGCAGCGTCAGCGCAGCGCCGAAGCTCGCCATGACCAAGATGATGACCGTACTGCGCTGCGCGCGCAGGCGACCGAACAGCATTGCGTCAACCAGGAGCGCAAGCCCGCCGGTCAATGCGATTGCCGCGATCGCCGCAATCGGCAGCGACCAGCCGAAGGAGAAAGGGCCGATCGGCGCCAGCAGCGAAGGAGCCAGCCAGCCGAGTGCGCCGCTCGCTGCAAGCGCGATGTAGGCGCCCCATGCCAGGAATTCGCCATGCGCGAAATTGGCGAAGCGCAGGATCGAATAGGTCAGCGTCACGCCGATCGCGCCGAGCCCTATCATCGAGCCGGTGACCAGCCCGTCCATAAGCGCCTGCGGGTTCATCGGCCAGCCGCCTTCGGAACGTGCCGCGCGCCGAGATAGAGTTCCGCCACGATCGGATCGTCGGCGAGCGTCGCCGCCGGACCCTCATGGCGCAGCAGCCCTTCGACAAGGATAACCGCTCGGTCGGCGATGGCGAGCGCCGCCTTCACATTCTGCTCGACCAGGACGATGGTGACCCCCGTTTCGTTGATCGCCTTCAGCGTCGAGAAAACCTCCGCGACGATCTTCGGGGACAGGCCGGCCGAGGGCTCGTCCAGGATCAGGACCGACGGCTCGACGACCAGCGCCCGCGCCACGGCCAGCATCTGCCGCTGGCCGCCCGAAAGCTGGCCGGCGCGCAGCGACGGCCGTACAGCGAGATCGGGAAACATTCCATAAAGCGCGGCGATGCGATCCTGCCGCCGGTCTTTCGGCAGGATGTTCGCCGCCAGAAGCAGATTCTCATGGATGGAAAGCGTCGCGAAGATGTTCTCGGTCTGCGGCACGAACGCCAGGCCGTGTTGGATCTTCTCATGGGCCGGCACAGATGTGATGTCGGCCGCGCCGAGCGATGCCGTTCCGGAATGCACCGGCACCAGCCCGGCTATCGCCTTGACGAAGGTAGACTTGCCGGCCCCGTTCGGCCCGAGCACCACGACCAGTTCCCCCCTGCGGATCACAAAATCGACGCCGCGCACGATCGGCAGGTCGCGCTCGTAGCCGGCGACGAGAGCATGCGTCGAAAGCGCAATGGGCCGTTCGGGCACGCTCACGCCGCGACCCCGCCGAGATAAGCTTCGATGACCGCCGGGTTGCGCGCGACCTCGGCCGGCGGCCCTTCGGCCAGGTGCCGCCCAGCCGCCATCACCACGACACGTCCGCAAAGCCGCGCCACCATTTCCATATTGTGCTCGATCAGCAGCACCGATTTCCCCCGCGCATTGAGGTCGAGAACGCGGTCGATGATGATCTCGAGCAGCGTCGGGTTGACGCCGGCCGCCGGCTCGTCGAGCAGGATGGTTTCGGGATCGGCCATCAATATGCGGGCAAGTTCGAGCAGCTTGCGCTGCCCGCCGGAAAGCACCCGCGCCGGTTCATCTTCGAGCCCGGATAGCGTGACGAAATCGAGCAGCGATCGCGCCCGGTCGACGGCGCCCTTCTCCTCGGCGGCGACGCGGCCGGGCTGCAGGAAATTCCTCCAGATGTGTTCGCCGGCCTGACTCTGGCCGCCGGTCAGCACGTTCTCCAGTACCGTCATCTCCGGAAACGGGCGCGGTATCTGGAACGTGCGCCCCAGACCGCGCGCGATGCGCCGCTCCGGGCCTTCACCGGACACCTCCTCGCCCGAAATCCGAATCGAGCCGGAGGTGGGCTTCAGGCTTCCGGCGATCAGGTTGAACAGCGTGGTCTTGCCTGCGCCATTTGGTCCGATAAGCCCCAGCATCTCGCCCCGTTGCAGCGCGATAGACATCCCGTCGACAGCGCGCAGTCCGCCGAACCGCCTCACCAGATCGCGCGCCTCCACGGGCGCGGCCGTTGCGGAACTCGTCGGTCTTGTTGCGTCGGCGACAGGCGGCATCGCGGCATCCGTGCGTCAAAATTGTGATCGCTGATGTTTGATCAAACTTTACATCGGCCCCAAACGCAACTAAAAAAAATCCGGATGGCCGCGCTCCGCGGCGTGAAGTCGAACGGCGGTCACAATGCCCGGACGGGAATGTCAGCGCGCAGTCGAATACGCCCGAACTGGGTTTTTCGCATGAGCCGCCGCGCGCTCTCGCCGGTCGGCCGCGAAACCCTGCATGACCGCGTCTATGCCGAGCTGCGCCGCTCGCTGATCCACGGCATGTTCGACGCCGGCGACATGCTGCGCATCCAGGATGTCGCAGAGACGCTGCAGACCAGCACGATGCCGGTTCGCGAGGCGCTCGGCCGGCTCGTGTCCGAACAGGCGCTGGAGGCGCTGCCCAACCGCTCGGTGCGCGTGCCCGTTATCACCCGCGAAAGGCTGGACGATCTCGCCCGCGCACGCTGCCTGATCGAGGGGCAAATCACCGCGCTCGCTCTGCCCAACCTTTCGAGTGAGGATTTCGCAAGACTTCGGCAGCTCACGGTCGAATGCGAGACGGCGTTCCGCGGCGATGAAAAGGACAAGGCGCAGACCACCTCCGAACTCAACCACGCCTTCCATTTCTACATTTACCGCGCCGCCGGCTCGGACGTGCTGATCCCGATCGTCGAAAGCCTATGGCTGCAGTCCGGCCCTTATGTGCGCGCCGCCGCCCACATCCATGACGAGCGCCGGGACATCCCTGCCACGCATCACCACTGGGCACTGATCGAGGCGCTGGAACGCGGCGACGTCGCCAGCTCCATCAAGGCGCTGACTGACGACATCACCCGCTCCTTCAATCTCATCCGTTCCCGCCTCGACGAACAGGACATTCCGGAAAAGGCGGTGAGCTATGCCTGACGCCCGCGACGATTCCTTCGAGCTTTACGATCTCCGCGTCGAGGTGACCGCGCCGGAAGGCGGCCCGATCTATTGCGGCGCCAAGGTCGGCGACCATTTCGAGTTGCGCGGCGAGATGCTGCATTTGCCACCGGGCCAAGGCTTTTCGATCTACTCGCTGGCTGCGCTCTTGCCGCTGCTGCCGGCCAAGCAGCGGCCGACCCACAAGAACGACTGGATGACCACCGACGCGGAAGTGGCCTGCCCCGACCCGAACTGCTCGTCCCGCTTCCGTATCACCCGGCTCGGCCTTCGCCGCTTCAGCCATGCCCAGACCACGGCGGTGCCGCTCGATGGCTGACCACACGGCAATGCAGCGCATCCAACTGGCGCCAGGCTACGAAATTTCGCGCGTCATTCGCGGCGGCTGGCAGCTCGCCGGCGGGCACGGCGCTGTCCGCAGCGACGATCCTATCGCCGATATGATCGCGTTCGCCGACGCCGGCATCACCACCTTCGACTGCGCCGATATCTATACCGGCGTCGAGGAACTGATCGGCCGCTTCCGCCTGCGCTACCGCGACTTGCGCGGACAGGAAGCGCTCGACCGCATCCGGGTGCATACGAAATTCGTGCCCGATCTCGACGTGCTGCCGCGCATAACCAAGGCCTATGTCGAAGGCGTCATCGACCAGTCGCTGCGCCGGCTCAATCTCGAAAGCCTCGACCTCGTGCAGTTCCATTGGTGGGACTACGACGCGCCGCGCTGGTTGGAGGCGGCGCAATGGCTCGGCGAATTGCGCCGGGAAGGCAAGATCCGCCAGATCGGTGGGACCAATTTCGACACCGACCACATGCTCGCTATGATCCAGGGAGGCGTGCCGCTTGTCTCGATGCAGGTGCAATATTCGCTGCTCGACGCCCGTCCGGCCAAGCGCATGGCGGCCGCGGCCACCCGCCACAGCGTCTCGCTTCTGTGCTACGGCACGGTGGCCGGCGGGTTCCTCGGCGACAAATGGCTGGGCGCCGCCGAGCCATCGGAGCCGCTCGAGAACCGCTCGCTGGTCAAGTACAAGCTCATCATCGACGATTTCGGCGGCTGGAATCTGTTCCAAACGCTGCTCAAGACCCTGCGCGGCATAGCAGACCGGCACGGCGTCGATGTCGCGACTGTGGCCAGCGCGGCCATGCTCTCGCGGCCGGGTGTCGCCGGCGTCATCGTCGGCGCGCGCAACCGCTCGCACCTCCAGTCCAATCTGGCGATCTCCAGCCTGTCGCTGACTGAAGACGACCATGGCCGGATCGAGGCCGTTCTGGCCATGGCTAATCCGCTCTCAGGCGACGTCTATGAGCTCGAACGCAACCGGCACGGACGCCACGGCTCGATCATGAAATACAATCTCAACAAGGGAGCCGCCTGAAGGCCGCGCCTCGGGAGACGGCGCGAAGATACCGCAAGCAAGAATGAACCAGCGGCCGCGCGCATGCCGGCCTGACAAAAAGGGGAATGCGACATGAAGAAGATGCTTCTGATCACCACGCTGCTGACCGGTCTTGTGGCGTCGGCCCTGCCGGCGGCTGCGCAGAATTGTGACATCACCATCGGCGTCGTCATGGAACTGACCGGCCCGGCCGGCGCCTATGGCCAGGCCGGCGCGAAGTCCGTCGAGATGGCCTTCCGCGACTTCAACGAGGCCGGCGGCGTCGGCGGCTGCAATCTCGTCACCGACACACGCGACAGCCAGAGCCAGGGCACCGTCGCGGTCGACCAGGCGACGCAGCTCGTCAATATCAAGAAGGTGCCGGTCGTCATCGGCGGCATCATCTCGTCGGTGTCGATTCCGATCCTGACCTCGGTCACCGCTCCGGCCGGCGTCGTGCAGGTTTCGCCCGCCTCGTCCTCGCCGACGCTGACCCAGCTTGCCCGCGACGGCAAGACCAACGGCGTCTTCTTCCGTACCATCACCTCGGATGCGCTGCAGGGCACGGCCGCCGCCAAATACGCGCTCGACCAGGGCCTGAAGAAGATCGCCATCATCCACGTCAACAATGATTTCGGCGTCAACATGGTGCGCGAATTCACCGCCGCCTACGAAAAGCTCGGCGGCGGCATCACTTCGGTCACGCCCTACAATGAGAAGCAGGCGAGCTACTCGTCCGAAGCGAGCGCGGCCATGGCCGGCGAGCCGGAAGCGCTCTACCTCGTCAGCTATCCCGTCGACGGCGCGACCATCGCCCGCGCCTGGATTTCAGGCGGCGGCGCGCCGAAATTCCTGCTCAATGACGGCATGAACTCGGCCGAATTCATAGAGGCCGTCGGCGCGCAATATCTGAACGACGCCTACGGCACCTCCTCGGGCACCAGCCCGACCGCCTCGACCGAATATTTCAACAGCGCCTACGAGGAATTCTCGGGCGGCATCAAGCCGGACGCGCCGGCCGCCGACCGCTCCTACGACGCCGGCGCCATCGTGGCGCTGGCCGTGGCGAAGGCGGGCAAGGGCGACGCCGCCGCGATCAAGGCTGCAATCCCGCAAGTGGTCGCGGCCGGCGGCGAGCCGATCCACGCCGGCAAAGAAGAATTCGCCAAGGCGCTCGCTCTCATCAAGGAGGGCAAGCCGATCAAATATGAAGGCGTCATCGGCCCGGTCAGCTTCGACGAATATGGCGACATCACCGGTCCGTTCCGCCTGTGGCGCATCCAGAACGGCGAAGTGACCACGGTCGGCGAGATCAGCGCCGAGGAGGTCGGCAAGATAAAGAGCGGGCTGGCAAAGTAGACGTCAGTTTGCAGCAGGCCGTGCGTCAGCGCGCCGCCTCTCCCTGCCCGAGCATGTGGTTGACGAGCAGTTCAGCCTGCGCGTTGAACATGCCGACGCCCATCATCGTGCCGCAGCCCAGATCGCGAGCGTGCTGCACGAGCGGCGAGACCGCCGGCCTGGTGATGACGTCGGCCACGAACTGATGCTTCGACAGGCGGGCGGCATCGACCGGCAGCGGGTCGCCCTCTTTCATGCCCATCGGCGTCGCATTGGCGACGAGATCGAAGCCTGTCGGGTCCGCGCTTCCGACTTCCGCCCGGCCGGGGAAGCGTCCCGCCAGCTTGGCGACCAGCCGGTCACGGCGCTCCGTATCGGCGTCGTAGATGGCGAGCCGCATCGCTCCGCGCTCCAGCATTTCGAGCGCGATTGCGGAACCCGCGCCGCCCGCCCCGACCAGCAGCGCCGACTTGCCGGCCACCGAAAAGCCTTCCCTGGCGATGCCGTCGAGATAGCCGACGCCGTCGAGATTGTCGCCGTCCCAGCGACCGTCCGCCAGCCGGCGCATGACATTGACCGAACCAACGAAGGCCGCCCGCTCGGTCGTCAGGTCGCAATAATCGAGCGCGGCGAATTTGTGCGGCACGGTCACCACGATGCCGTCGAGGTTCTGCATCAGCCGCACCGAGCGCATGAAGGCGGGCAGGTCAGCCGCGCCGACATGGGCAGGCACGACCAGCGCGTTGGCGCCGCGCCGCGCCAGTATCCCGGACAGGAAGGCCGGTGACTTCACCTGGGCGACCGGGTCGCCGATGATGATGAACAGCCGGGTTTCGCCGTCGAGCTTCAAGGTCATGTCAAACTCTCTTTCCATAATGGGCGAGCGTACGCGCGATCCCGTCGGCCGCGCCCGTTTTCGGCAGGCCGGCGAGCCAGGCCGGCTGCGGTGCGATTTCAAGATCGGATGCGATCAGCAACGGCGCGCCTCATATCCGCGCCGGACCAGCGCGCACCACCCATCCGCCCAGGACCCCGCAGCCACCTGTGATCAGGACGCGCATCAGGAAGCCGCCCGGCGTGAGGCATGCGTGGCGGCAATGTAGCCGAAGGTGATGCCCGGCCCTATCGTGATGCCGGGGCCGGGATAGGCTCCACCCATGATCGAATGCATGTCGTTGCCGATCGCATAGAGCCCTTCGATCGGGGTTCCGTCCCGGCGCAGCACGCGCGCATTCTCGTCGGTCACCAGCCCCATCGCCGAGCCGATGTCGCCGGGATAGAGCTTCACCGAGTAGAAGGGCGCCGCCCCGATCGGCCCGAGCGTCGGGTTCGGCCCGTGAGCGGGGTCGCCGTTGGCGCGCTCGTAGATCGTCGTGCCGCGCCTGAAGTCGGGATCGACGCCGGTCCCGGCATATTCATTCATGGATGCGACCGATGCCGCCAATCCTCCGGCGTCGATGCCGAGCTTTTGCGCCAGTTCGGCAAGCGTATTTGCCTCGGTGAGATAGCCGTCGACGAGGAAGGGCTTCAGCCGCTTGCCGCCGGGCCGGATCATGCCCAGCCCGTATTTCTTCAGCCCCGCGCTATCGGTGATCAGATAGGCCGGGATGGTCGAGCCGTCTTTGTTGGCTGCGAACATCGCGCTGACGAAGAGATGATAGGACGTGCTTTCGTTGACGAAGCGCTTTCCGTCGCGTCCGACCGTGATGATGCCCGGCTTCGAGCGATCGAAAACGAAATGCGGGAATATCGCGGTCGTGCCGTCGGCGCGCTTGCGCACCGAAACCGGCGCCCAGAAGCAGTTCTGCTGTGCGCCCTCGCCGTGATGCGCGCCGAGATTCAGCGCCAGATCATGCAGCTCGCCGGTGTGGCCGGGCGCCGAGGGACTGTGTTCCGGAACCGGCTTCGGCAGGTATTTCTGCCTTAACTCCGGATGTCTCGCGAAACCGCCGCTCGCCAGCACCACACCTCCGCTGACCGAAAGCCGCCGGGCTACGCCGTTCTGGACGGCAACGATGCCCGTCACCCGACCTTCGTATTCAACGATCTCTGTGACGCGGGTGTTCACCGCGATCTCGACGCCGAGCCGGCGCGCCGCCTCCAGCATCCGTCCGATCAGCGCATTGCCCATCACCAGCCGCGTGCCGCGCGAATGGCTGAGCCGGTCGAGGAAGTAGCCGCCGATGAGCTTCGTCGAATAGCGCGCCGCTTTGAGCGACTTCGTCATCGCAAGCAGATTGGCGATGTCGTCGCGGTCGACCATCAGGCCGCCTAGAATGGTGAATTCCGGTATCGGCGGCCGGATCAGGTCGAGATCGTTGCCGAGGCCTTTGGCTGAGAACGGCAAAGGCTCGAGCGCACGGCCAAACGAGGTCGATCCCTCCAGTTCGGACAGATAGTCGGGATGAAATGGCCGCGGCCGGAATCGCACATCCGCGCCTTCCTCGATGATGCGAATCGCGTCGGGACCGGCCTTCAGGAAAGCGTCGCGGATGGTCTTGGAGGAGCGGTTGCCAACGGCGCGGTCGAGGTAGCCGCTTGCCTTCTCGAAACTGTCTTCTGCCCCGATCGCCTTCGAATGATGCGTGTTGGGTATCCAGGTCGTCGCCGCCGAAAACGCCGAAGTGCCGCCGACATACTCGGTGCGCTCGATCAGGATGACGCGCCTGCTTTCGAGCGCCGCGTAAATTGCGGCCGCCATGCCGGCCGCACCCGCGCCGAGCACCGCCACATCATAGCGTGCGCCGTCGGGGATGCCGGCCAGGACGGTTGATGCTTTGCTCATCGAATGGCCCCAGCGAAACCTACCAGCCGCCCAAAATCTCACGGCTGGCCTGCGCCGTCGAAGACGGTTTATAGCAAATGGTATTTCATTTCGATTTCGACAGCTTTAGCGTAGAGAAGTGCGTCTCGGCGCTCAAGGCCGAGTACCGTGGGAAGATGGCATGGCGGACATTCGCATTGGACTGGTGGGAGCCGGCCTCATCGGAATGACCCACATGGAAACGATCGCCCGGACGGACGGCTTCCGGCTGACGGGCATTGTTGATCCGGGTCCCAACGCCGCCGGTATCGCCAAAGCCCACGGCGTGCCGCTGCATTCCAGCGTCGAGGCGATGATAGCCGCCGGTGGCGCCGATGGCGTGATCGTGGCGACGCCGAACGAGTTGCACGTCTCAATATCCGCCCTGTTGCTCGAAGCCGGCCTGCCGGTGCTTGTCGAAAAGCCGATCGCCAACACGGTCGCCGAAGCAGCCGCTCTGCTCGCAGTCGCCGAGCGCACCGGCGTGCCGCTGTTGATCGGTCATCACCGGCGCCACAACCCGATCATCCGGGCCGCGAAAAAGGCAATCTCCGAAGGTGCGATCGGCAGCCTCGTCATGGCTTCCGTGATCTGCTCGCTCTACAAGGGCGGCAATTATTTCGACGTCGCATGGCGACGGCAGCCGGGAGTCGGCGGTCCACTGCTGATCAATCTGATCCACGAGATCGACCTGATGCGCCATTTCTTCGGCGGCGTCGCCTCCGTCTCGGCGATCAGTTCAAATGCCGCGCGCGGCTTCGAGGTGGAGGACACAGCGGCGGCCATTCTGCGTTTCGAAAATGGCGGGCTGGCGTCGCTGACGGTCTCGGATGCGGCGGTCGGGCCGTGGGCCTGGGACCTTTCGGCCGGCGAAAACATAGAGCGCTTTCCGGCGCATCCCGTGCAGTCGCATTTCTTCGCCGGCTCCGATGGCGGACTGTCGCTGCCCGACCTCACCTACTGGTCCCATAGAGGCGAGAAGAGTTGGACGCACACCCTTGAACGGAAGAGTCTCGCCATCGAGGCAGAAGACCCCTACGGCGCAGATAAGGCATTTCGGCGCGGTGATCGCGGGCCGCGCCGAGCCGCTGGTTTCGGGGATCGAAGCCGCGAAAAACCTCGCCACCATCGATGCGATCCGCCGGGCGGCCGAGAGCGGGCGCGAAACACAGGTCGAGGCCATTTCCGCCCGCCCCGCCAATACGGAGCATCCGGCATGACCAGCGTTCTCGAACGGTCGCTCGGCATACTCGAACTCCTCTCGGAAAATGCCGAGGGCCTATCGGTCAGCACCATCGCCAACCGCCTCGGCCTGCCGCCGAGCGCCGCTCACCGCCTCCTCAACGAACTCGCCCGCTTCGGCTATGTGCGCCAGGACCGTGCACAGGGCGACTATTCGCTGACCATCAAGCTCGCGGCCATGGGTTTGAGCTTCCTCGGCCAGAGCGGCGTCACCGACATCGCCCAGCCGATCCTCGACCGTCTTGCGGCAGCCAGCGGCGAACTCATCCGGCTCAGCGTCCTCGACGACCGCAAGCTAGTCTGGGTCGCCGTCGCCCAAGGGGCGACCGCAGGCCTGCGCTACGATCCCGGCCAGGAACAGGGCGTCGTGCTCCACTTAGCCTCTACCGCCGGCGGGCAGGCCTTCCTATCCGCGCTCGACGACGAGGAGGCTCTAATGATGGTTGCCGAACAGGGCTTTGTGCCAAGGCTGCAGACGCCAGGCCCCAAGGCGCCAAAGACGGCCACGGAACTGCTCGCACGGCTCGCCGATACGAGGCAGCGCGGCTACTCCGTTGCCGTCGACAGCTACATCGTCGGCATGGCGGCGATGGCCGTGCCCGTCCGCATGAGCCAGCAGGACACTGTGATCGGCGCACTCAGCATCGCCGGCCCCGCTGCCCGTCTGACGCCTGAGCGCATGAAGGAACTCGCCGCGCCGCTGCAGGCAGCCGCCATCGAACTCAGTCAGGCAAGCAGTGCATCCCGCTTCTTCCGCCGCGCCCGCAGCCTTTCACCGGACGCATTGGAAACCGAGAGCCTGTCGGGATGAGCAGTGACGGCCCAATCGGCGTATGCGACGTGCTCATCGTCGGCTCTGGAGCAGGGAAGCAAAATGATTCCCGCCGACGATTCCCGTTCCTACCGCTTCATCGGCCATCATTATCCTGGCCTGAAGGCCGATCTCCTGCATCCGGCCTACCGCGCGGAAGACGATCCGCGGCGTGACGGTCTCGCCTGTCTGCGGGACTTCCTGGCCGGCTGCTAGGCAGCCTCGGCGATGCCGTCATCGACTATGACAAGATTGCGGCCGCCGTTCTTGGCCTCGTAGAGCCGCTTGTCGGCTGCGCGCATCAGATCGGACACGCTTGCGGCCGCCGCGCAATTGGCGCCGCCTATGCTGACGGTCAGCGGGATCGTCCTCTCGTCGATAGGGCGGAAGCGGATCAACTCGACCTCGCGGCGGATGCGCTCGGCCACGTACTCGGCCTCCTTGGCCGTGGCGCCGACCAGGAAGGCGCCGAATTCCTCACCGCCGATCCGGCCGAGAACGTCGCCGCCGCGCACGCCGCGGGCGATCGCCGCCGCAATCTCGAGCAGCGCCCGGTCGCCCGTTAGATGGCCGAAACTGTCATTGATTTTCTTGAAATGATCCGCGTCGATGATCAGCAGCGCGCCACGATCCGACTTGCGTCGCGAGCGGTCGAGGGCCGCGAAGAAGCTTTCGCGGTTAAGCATGCCGGTCATGTCGTCGCGGCTGGCCTTTTCCGCCAGCCGGCGATGTGCCGCGGCAAGCTGCGCGTGCGCCCGGGCGAGTTCGCGATGCGCCTGTTTCAGCCTGTCGCTTTGCCAGAAGGTGAAGGCGCTGGCCGGCCACGCCGTCGCCAGCGGGCACAGAATGCACATCAGGATGGCTGGCCCGTCGACCGTGCCGCCAAGTGCTGGAACGGCCGCCGAAACGATCAGCACCGAGACGGCGGCGGCCATAAGCGCCACGATTGCCGATCTCACGATAACGCTGTTCATCCGCCGCCTCCGCCAGGCAGCCTCAATGCCGCAAAGCGCTGAAGTTCTCCTTTCCGCCATGGCTAAAATTTGAGCCATCGCGGCATTTCCACCACCATTGGTTGCGGCAAATCGGCCACGCGTGCGCCGGCTTCCAAAAGTCTCGATGTTTGCGTAAGGAACCCTATGACCGAGCTTCCGGATCCCGCCCGCTTCGCCCATGTCACCGACTGGGTGTTCGACCTCGACAACACGCTCTACCCGCACCACACCAATCTGTTCTCGCAGATCGATCAGAAGATGACGGCCTATGTGTCGGAACTGCTGACGCTTCCGCGCGACGAGGCGCGCAAGCTGCAGAAGGAACTCTATCAGGAATACGGGACGACGCGCTCCGGGCTGATGCAGCGCCACAAGATCGACCCCGACGACTTCCTCAACAAGGTCCACGACATAGATTATTCCTGGCTGGTGCCGGACCCGGTGCTGGGCGTCGCCATCAAGCAACTGCCGGGCCGCAAGTTCATCTTCACCAATGGCGACCGCGGCCACGCGGAGCGGACCGCGCGGCAGCTCGGCATACTCGATCATTTCGACGACATCTTCGACATCGTCGCGGCCGGGCTGACGCCGAAGCCGGCGCAGCAGACATATGACCGCTTCCTCGAGCTTCATGAGATAATCGGGCGCAACGCCGTGATGTTCGAGGATTTGGCGCGCAATCTCATCGTGCCCAAGGCGCTCGGCATGCTCACCGTGCTGATCGTGCCGAAGAATTTCGAGCCGACCTTCTCCGAAATCTGGGAACGCGATCCCGCCTTCGACGATGCGGTCGATTTCGTCACCGACGATCTCGCCAGCTTCCTCAACACGCTGATCCGGGAACCCGAGGCTTGAAGCGATTCACTTCGGTCGAAGCGCGGATCGACGACGCCGCGCATGGCGTGCTCGACCGGCTTCCGGCGCGCGGCCTTTACGGTGCGCTGGTAGAGTTCCTGGTGTTCGGCCTGAAGCAGGCATGGGCCTGCCTGTTCGGTGGAGCCATGCTGGCTCTCATCATCGCGACGCGATTGTTCTGGCCGGACGACGCCGGCATCGCACGCTACGACTTCCTGTTCCTCGCCGCTCTGGCGATCCAGCTCGGCATGCTTGGCTTCAAACTCGAAACACTCGCCGAAGCCAAGGTCATCCTGATCTTCCACATCGTCGGCACGGCAATGGAGCTATTCAAGACATCGGCCGGCTCCTGGATCTATCCCGAGGAGAGCCTGTTTCGGATCGGCGGCGTACCCCTGTTTTCCGGCTTCATGTATGCTGCCGTCGGCTCCTACCTCGCCCGCATCTCGCGCATTTTCGACATGCGCTACGCCTCCTATCCGCCGCTCTGGGCGACGGCCGTTCTCGCAGTTGCGATCTACGTCAATTTCTTCGCTCACCATTATATCGTCGACATCCGCTACGGGCTGTTTGCCGCAACGGCGATCCTCTATTTCCGCACGGTCGTTCACTACCGCGTCTTCCGCGTCCGCCACAGGATGCCGCTGCTGGTCGGCTTCCTGCTGGTCGCGCTGTTCATCTGGTTCGCCGAGAATATCGGCACATGGTCGCGCGCGTGGATCTATCCGGGGCAGCAGGACGCCTGGACGCCTGTATCGATCCAGAAGCTCGGCTCCTGGTATCTGCTGATGATCATCTCTTTCGTGCTGGTGACGTTCGTCCATCGGCCCCGGCCGGCCGAGGCGAAGTTGGCCGCCAAGCCGCAAGCGGCGGAATAGGCCCAGCTTCAGGCCTTGCGGCTGCCGCGCTTGATATTCGAGCGGACGACTGCGCGCTTCAGCGCGTCTTCGGTCTCGCTGTCGTCGAGGCCGCGATCGGTTCGCGAAATGCCGAGCCCGTCATTGCCACGAACGCTCTCCTCCAGCCGCCGCTCCAGCCGCTCGACGCGCTTTTCCAGCGCGTTCTCGTCGCTTTCCGGCTGGTCGACCGCCGGCTTTCCAGTCTCGGCCGCGCGGCGCTTGGCGGTCACGTCGGTCGGCTTCGTCGTGCGGGCCATCGGCGTTCTCCCTTGGCATAGCCGAAGTTAACACCGAAGCCCGCACGACGTTCCGAACTCAAAGTCTCGCCGCATGATCTTTCCCGAAAAGTCTGCAACTTTTCGGGATCATGCTCTAATGGTTGGAATGATCCCCGCCGCCGCTGGCCGCTTTGACCGGCAGCGTCAGGGCGACCTTGCCGGCCTTCTCGAACTCCCGCGTCAGCGGCACGCTCGCGCCCTCCTCGAAGCGCTCGGCTACCTCCATGAACATAAGGTGCAAGCCCCCGGGCTTCAGTTCGACCGTCGCGCCGGCCGGAATCTCCAGCCCGCCAGCCGCCGGACGCATGACCATCACGCCGTCGACCACCTCCATCGAGTGGATCTCGGCCCTGCCAGCAGCGGCCGAGGTGATCGACACGAGGCGGTCGGGCTCGCTGCCCTTGTTGGAGATGGTCATATAGCCGCCGCCGGCCGGCTGGCCAGGCAGCATCGCCCGCGCCCACTGGCCGGAGATTTCGAGATCTCCTATGGCAACTGGCGCGTCGCCGTGCGCGCCGTGCCCTTCGTGGCCACCGCCGGCCGCCGCGATCTTTAGCATCGGCGCGGGATATTCCAGCGAATGCGGATCCTGGCCCTCGGTCGGCTCCTCGGTCCACGCAACCTCGCCATCGGCGCAAAGCTGCGTCGCCTTGAAGAACAGCGTCTGCCCGGCCTCGACGCCGGCCAGCGTGCCGCTGACCGTGAATTCGTCGTAGAAATCGTCAGGCAGTTCGCCGCCGCTCCAGGTGACTTCGGTGACGCCGGAAGCGACCTCCTCACCGTGCAGGTCGTATTTCCTGGCATAATCGCCCTTGGCCGTCGCAATGGTCCAGCCCGGCTTGGGCATAGGCTTCACGCCGATATATCCCTCGGGGATTTGCAGGCGAACCGTATGTGTCGCCTGGCCATCGCAGCCATGCGGGATTTTCAGCACGGCCTTGTAGGAGCCCGGCGAGGCTTCGCGCTTTTCCAGCGAAGCGTGGGCGTGGGCGGTAATGATCGAGATAGCCGTCAGTGCACAGGCAGCGGCAATCGGCATGAGAATTCGCATGATGTTTCCTTTCGCGTCCAAAACAGATTTTTCTCCGGCGCACAGGCGCAAGAGCCTTCATGTCTCAGGCGGAAAGGGGTGGGGCGCGGATGGCCGGTGGAGGTTCGTTCAAACGGCCCGGCGGATTCTCCGTCTCAGCCACATGCGCGAGCCGTCCGGCATAAGCCGCCGGCGCGGCGAAAGCGGGCTCGGAATCCGCCGAAAGCTTTGGTGGGGTATCCATCCCGGCGCAAGGGCCGCCGATGCAGGTCGGACAATCGTCGGCGGCGACGGGCAGCGGGAAGGCGCCGTCTGCGGCCGGGGAACTCGCCTCGCCGAACATCGAGCAGATCACCCAGGCCTTGGCCGTATTGGCGGCATTCGCCTCGGCCAGCGGCTGGAACAGATGCGTCAGCAGCACCAGCGTAGCAGCCACCGCAAACAGCGCGCGGTCGCGCCGCAGCGCCTCAAACCAACCCGTCGATGTCCTGCGGCCTGCCATGGCAAATTGCTTAGCGGAATCGCCGGCGTCCCGCTACCGCGACGCTCTGCGGCATGGCGGCGCTACGCTTATTTTTGCCGCTTCGTGATCAAGCCAGTTGTGGGATGTGTCAGTTCGCGGCCGGAACGGGACAGCTCATGTCCCCTTCCTCGCAATTCAGGTAACCCTCGAAATCTTTGACGCGGGCCTGCGCCAGGCTATCCATGCACTGCGCGACGAGCATTGGCATCATGCTTCCTCCGGCCGCTTCCGCGGTCTGGAAACTGCACTCCGCGTCGCGAAACTTGACCCAATCGCGCTGTGCCTGAATGAGAAGCTTCTTGGCATCCGCATCGTCGTTCAGTCGGGCTTCGATCTGCTTGTAAAGCTCATTGAGCTTCATGTCGGATTTCTTGAACGCAGCATCGGCGCACTCGTTCAGGGCGGCCTGATCCTTGGCGTCGTCGTAGCACTTGTCCTGGGAGAATGCGAAAGCCGGCATGGCCAGAACCATGGCAGCAGTGAGTATCGCGGTTTTCATCGATTGTCCTCCGTTTAGAATCCACCCGTGACGGGCGGGGTTCACCCCGTATGAGCGGGACGGCTACGCCGGGCGGCAATCTCCGGCGACGCAAGGAGGCTCAAGGCTTCCTTGGCAGACCTTCGGTTCGGGATCATGCCTACAGTTCATAGAACCGGCCGATAATTTCCCAGGCCTCGTCGGCGGTGTCGACAAAGTCGATGATATCCTGGTCGCCGGGTGTGATGGTGCCCTGCTCGGCCAGGAAGTCGAGATCGATGGCGCGCTGCCAGAACGCCTTGCCGAACAGGATCACCGGCACGCGCTCCATGCGCCCGGTCTGGATGAGCGTCAGCGTCTCGAAGAACTCGTCCATCGTGCCGAAGCCGCCAGGAAACACCGCCACCGCCTTGGCGCGCATGACGAAGTGCATCTTGCGGATCGCGAAATAGTGGAAGTTGAAGCACAGTTCCGGCGTCACATAGGCGTTGGGCGCCTGCTCGTGCGGCAGAACGATGTTGAGCCCGATCGACGGCGCCCCGACATCGTCAGCGCCGCGGTTGCCCGCCTCCATCACGCCCGGTCCGCCGCCCGTCACAACCACGAATTCGCGGTAGTAGGACAGCGCCGAATGCTTCGAGCACAGCCGCGCGAATTTACGCGCCTCCTCGTAATAGACGCTGTTCTTTTCGAGGTTGCGCTTCTGCCTCTCGTCCTTGGCCGCCCAGGCCTCGCCGCCGGGCTCAGGAATGCGCGCGCCGCCGAACAGGATCACTGTGGAGCGGATGCCGCGCTCGGCGAGGATCATTTCGGGCTTCAGCAGTTCGAGTTGCAGCCTGACCGGGCGCAGTTCGCGCCTCGTCATGAAGTCCTCGTCGTCCCAGGCCAGCCGGTAGGTCGCGGCGCGCGTCTGCGGCGTGTCCGGCACGCTCCTGGAGCGCTCCAGATCCTCGTCCGCGTGCGGCAGCGGCGTCCATCCCGCTTTTTCCGTCGGATTCATATACTTCCCCGTCCACATTCTGCCTGCCTGCGCCGTCCCGTGACGCTGGGCGTGATTGACCCGATACATCCCTCTGACATAGGGTCCGCGCGATTTTAAACCACGTTAACGACAGCGCCCTTAACAGCGCGTGTAGCGGAGCAATTCATGTCCAAGCCCGATCTGGCCAGCCTCGAAAAGACCATCGAAAAGGCATTCGACGAGCGAGAGGCCATTTCGACGGAAACGCGCGGCGAAACCCGCGAGGCGATCGAGACATCGCTCGACCTGCTCGACCGCGGCCTGGTCCGTGTCGCGGAGCGCCGGACGGACGGGGAATGGCAGGTCAATCAATGGCTGAAGAAGGCGGTGCTCCTGTCCTTTCGCATCAACCCGATGGAGATCGTCAAGGGTGGCCCGGGCGACGCGGTCTGGTGGGACAAGGTGCCGTCGAAATTCTCCGGCTGGGGAGCGGTCGATTTCGAGAAGGCCGGGTTCCGCGCCGTGCCCTCGGCGGTGGTGCGGCGCTCCGCCTATATCGCGCCGGGCGCGGTGCTGATGCCGTCTTTCGTCAATCTCGGCGCCTATGTCGATACGGGCACCATGGTCGACACCTGGGCCTCGGTCGGCTCCTGCGCACAGATCGGCAAGAACGTGCATCTGTCGGGCGGCGTCGGCATTGGCGGCGTGCTGGAGCCGATGCAGGCCGGACCGACTATCATCGAGGACAATTGCTTCATCGGCGCGCGCTCCGAGGTCGTCGAGGGCTGCATCGTACGCGAGGGCTCGGTGCTCGGCATGGGTGTGTTCATCGGCAGGTCGACGAAGATCGTCGACCGCGCCACGGGCGAGATCAGCTATGGCGAGGTTCCGGCCAATTCGGTGGTCGTGGCCGGCGCGCTGCCGGGAAAACCCTTCCCGAACGGCCAGCCCGGTCCGAGCCTCTACTGCGCTGTCATCGTCAAGCGCGTCGATGCGCAGACCCGCTCCAAGACCTCGATCAACGAGTTGCTCAGAGATTGAGCGCGTAACACGGGGCGCATCGGTTTGGCGAATAGCTCACGACTTCTCTGGCTTTGCTTTAGCTTTTCGGGCCGGCTCAGCCGGCAGCCATATGCGCTGGCCGGCATGCTATGCTATCTGGGGAGGATGTTTCCGGTCTACAGGATGACCATTGCCCCTGACGAGGCGGCAGCGGCCTATTGGGGCGGCATCTTCCTTCTCGCTACTCTTTTGTCTTTCGTGGTTCTGATCCCGCTGGCCGCCAAACGTCTCCAGGATTTCGGCAGGCCAGGTGCGCTGGCATTCCTTTGCATTCTCTTCGACATCCTGATGTACCTGCCGCTGTGCCTCATTCCCGGCACGCCGGGCCCAAACCAATATGGCGCGGCGACCAATCAGCCGAAATGAGCTAGTTCAGGACGGGCGAAACATGTCCTACCGCACACTAGACCCGGTGCTCATCATAGGAACGGCGGAACGGCTGGAGGAGCGCATCGCCGATCGCTTTCCCGAGTCCGGCTTGCGCAAGGTCGCGGCCGGACTGGTGCATTTGTCGCGCGACCTAGCCAAGGCAGCCAAGGAACTGGAGCGGCCGATCTGGTGGGTCCGCATCCTGATCGGCCTGGCCATCGCCGTCGGCGCCTCCGTTTTCCTGTTCGTCGGAACGTTCCTGTCCTTCGATCGCATCTCCACCGGCGCGTTCGACTTCGTGCAGGGCATCGAAGCTTCGCTGAATACGCTGCTGCTCGCCGGCCTCGGCTTCCTCGCCTTGGTGCGGGCGGAGGAGCGCATCAAGCGCAAGCGGGTGTTTCGCGAACTTCACGGGCTGCGTTCGCTCATCCACGTCATCGATATGCACCAGTTGACCAAGGATCCGGCCGCGCTGTCGGCCGGCTTCATGCCGACCGAGCACTCTCCGGTACGCGTCCTGAACGCCGCCGACCTCGCCCGCTATCTCGACTACTGCTCCGAGATGCTGTCGATCTCGGGAAAGCTCGCCGCCCTCTTTGCGCAATCGGTGAATGACGAGGTGGTCGTCGATGCCGTAAACGACGTCGAGAGCCTGGGTTCCAACCTGTCGCGCAAGATCTGGCAGAAGATCATGATGATCGAGCAATCCGGCAGCGGCGGTCAGAAAGGTTGATGGTGCGCGGCCCTGACCTGGACCTCCACCAATTCATCCGGGCGAACCTGCCCGCGATTCCGGTTCCCGGCATCCCCGAAATCCATCTCCACAAGGCCGGGCCGGCCAGCGGCCTACGCCGTCTCGCCGAGGTGGACGAGCATGGTTTCGGCTCGCCCTATTGGGCTTATTATTGGGGCGGAGGGTTGGCGCTCGCGCGGCACATTCTCGACCGGCCCGAAACTGTGGCAGGACGACGCGTGCTCGACCTTGGCGCCGGTTCGGGCATCGTCGGCATCGCCGCGGCAAAGGCGGGCGCGAGCGAGGTGATCGCGGCGGAAACGGACCGCTACGCGGTGGCGGCGATCGACCTGAACGCCGCCGCAAACGGCGTGACGATCTCGACGGCCTCCGGCGATCTCACCTCCGGCTTGCCGCCGCCGGTCGATGTCGTCGCCGTCGGCGATCTTTTCTACGAACGCGATCTCGCCGAACGCGTCACCGCTTTTCTCGATCGCTGCCTCACTGCAGGCATCGACGTGCTGATCGGCGATCCATGGCGCGCCTACCTGCCCCGCCCACGGCTTCAGCTGATTGCCGAGTATCCCGTATTGGAATTCGGCGAGGCCGGGAATGCCGCAACAAAGCCAGGCGCCGTGTTCTCGCTCATGTCGCAAACCGCCGACCCGGGATCGCCAACGCAAGGATGCGCTATTGGCCCAGCCGCCGCTGCGTGACAGGGGCGGCTGTTTGCAGTATCCCGCTTGTCATGAAACTGCCCGCCGATCCCGCCGAAAATCTCGCAACCCTGATCCGCTGCCCGTCGGTCACGCCGGCCGAGGGCGGCGCGCTCACAGCACTTGCCGCCATGCTGAAGCCGCTCGGCTTTTCGGTCGAGCGGCCGATCTTTTCGGAAAGCGGTACGGCCGACATCGAAAACCTCTATGCCAGGCTGTCGGGCAACGGCCCGCATCTGATGTTTGCCGGGCACACCGACGTGGTGCCGGCCGGCGACGATTCGGCGTGGACGCTGCCGCCTTTTTCCGGCGAAATCCGCAACGGCGAGATGTATGGCCGCGGCGCGGTCGACATGAAGGGCGGCATCGCCTGCTTCGTCGCCGCCCTTGCGCGGCACATCGAAAAACACGGCAACCCAAAGGGCTCCGTGTCGCTGCTGATCACCGGCGACGAGGAAGGCCCGGCCATCAACGGCACGGTGAAGCTGCTCGACTGGGCTGCGTCCCGAGGCGAGGGATGGGACGCCGCAATCGTCGGCGAACCCACCAATCCGGATGCGCTCGGTGACATGATCAAGATCGGCCGGCGCGGCTCGCTGTCGGGCTCGGTCACCGTGCATGGCCGGCAGGGCCACGTCGCCTATCCGCATCTGGCCGACAATCCGGTGCGCGGGCTGATGACGCTCGTCGACGCACTGATCGAGCCGCCCTTCGACGCGGGCACCGCCGACTTCCAGCCGAGCAATCTGGAAATCACTTCGATCGATGTCGGCAATCCGGCCACCAACGTCATCCCGGCCAAGGCGACCGCGATCTTCAACATCCGCTTCAACGATGCGTGGACAGCCGAAACGGTTCAGGCGGAGATCCACAACCGGATGGACGCCGCCAGCCGCCGCAAGAAGTACCGCAAGGGCAGCCGCGAGCCGATTGAGTACGAGCTTGTCTGGCGCGACGGACCGAGCCATGTCTTCCTCACCCGCGACGAGAAACTGATCGAGACGCTGAGCGGCTCCGTGAAGGCGATAACCGGCAGGCAGCCTTCGCTTTCCACCTCGGGCGGCACGTCGGACGCCCGCTTCATCAAGGATTTCTGCCCGGTCGTCGAATTCGGCCTTGTCGGCAAGACCATGCACATGGTCGACGAGCGCGTCGCAGTCGCCGACCTCGAAACGCTGACGCAGATCTATTCCCGCTTCATCGAAGACTGGTTCGGCTAGGCCAATGCCAAGCGCCGCCGAAATCCAGCGATATCTGACCGGCGCATGGCGGCTGATGACCGGCAAGCCCGACGGGCTGCTGCTGCTCGACCTCTCGGCCGACGGCTTCTGGAACTCGTTCTTCGCCATTGTCATAGCGCTGCCGGCGCTCTTCGTCAGTTGGATCGGCGTTGCCAATGAAATCGCGGATGAGCCGTTGGCGGGAGGCCGGCTGTCGATCCTGCTGCGGCTGGCCGCGATCGATCTCAGCGCCTGGATCCTGCCGCTCGTTGCGCTAGCGGTGGCAGCGCCGCTTGCCGGTATCGGCGCCCGCTTCGTCCACTACGTCGTCGCCAGCAATTGGGGCTCCGCTCTGATCATCTGGCTGATGCTTCCGGCTGCCCTGCTCAGGCTGATTTCGCCGTCTTCATCCGATCTGGCGGCGCTGCTGTCGATCGGCCTGTTCGGCCTTTCCATGGTGCTGACATGGCGGCTCACCAACGTGGTGATCGGCAGGGGGCCGGCCATCGGCACGGCGGTCTTCGCCGGAATGTTCATAGCCTCGCTTGCCGTGCTGTTCCTACTCCAGGCAGCGCTGGGAATTCAGGTTCCCGGATAGCGCACGCCGGTCAGATAAAGCCCTTCCGGCGGTGCGACCGCCCCGCACGCCGCCCGGTTCTTCGCCTCAAGCGCTGCCTTGACGTCGGCCGGCCTCCATCCGCCTTCGCCGACGCGCTTCAGCGAGCCGACCATCGATCGCACCTGATTGTGCAGGAAGGATCGCGCCGCGGCGTGGATTTCGATCAATTCGCCCGAGCGCCTGACGTCCAGCCGTTCCAACGTCCGCACCGGGCTGCTCGCCTGGCACTGCACGGAGCGGAAGGTGGTGAAATCGTGCCGGCCCACAAGCATGAGCGCCGCTTCCTGCATGGCCTCGACGTCGAGTTGCTTCGGCACCCACCAAGCCCTGTTCTTTTCCAGCGCCGCCGGCGCACGCCTGTTGATGATGCGGTAGAGATACTGCCGGCCGGTCGCAGAGAAGCGCGCGTCGAAATCGTCAGGAACGGGTTTGGCCGCCAGCACCGCCACGGCTTCGCCGGCCATCTGCAGATGGGCGTTTATGGCGTCGCGCACCGTGTCCGCCGGCCATTCCTTGGTCAGGTCGGCATGCGCGACCTGGCCTGTGGCGTGAACGCCGGCGTCGGTGCGGCCGGCGCCGCGCAGCGCTATTTCGTCGCCGCAAAAGCTCTTGATCGCCTGCTCGATCGCCGCCTGCACCGAATGCGGCCCATCCTGCCGCTGCCACCCGGCATAGGTGCTGCCGTCATACTCGATGTCGAGGCGGTAGCGCGGCACTGGCTACTAGGCAGCCAAAGCAGACCCGAAGGCCGATGCATAGACCAGGCTTCCCGTCTCAGGAGCGGCCTCGTCCCAGGCGAGTGCCTGCAGCGCCTCGCCCTGATACTCGCTTTCGAATTTCGCGGCACGCTCGTGCGAATAGCCGAAGCGCCCATAATAGGCGGGTTCGCCCAGCACCACCGACAGCTTTTCGCCTGCGGCCTTCAATCTCAAATGCGCCTCGCGGATCAGTGCGCCGCCGATGCCGGTGCCATGGAAGGCGGGCTCGACGGCGAGCGGCGCCAGCGCCACGGCCGGAAAATTCTTGCCGCCCTTCGACACGAAGAGCCGCGAAAACAGGATGTGCCCGACCACCTGGCCGTCATCTTCCGCCACCAGTTCGACGATCGCGTCGCCATCTCTGACCAAAGCGTCGACCAGCCCGGCCTCCATCTTCTGGCCGAAAGCGTGCTCTTCGACGAGGCGGATCGCGTCGCGATCCCTCGGCGTTGCTGTCCTGATCGACATCATGCTCATGCGAGTTTCATTCCTTTTCTTGCTTTTGCGCCGCGCAGGAATTGCTCGGCGGTGACGGGCTTGCCGCCCGCGCGTTGCAGTTCAAGCAGCCGTACCGCTCCCTCCCCGCAGCCGACGGTAAGCCGCTCGTCGAGAATTTCGCCCGGTTCGCCTTGCCCATCGGCGAGCGTCGAGCGCAGCAATTTCAGCCGTTCGGCCTTGCCGGCTATCTCCATCTCGCACCACGCCCCGGGAAAGGGCGAGAGGCCGCGAATATGGTTGTGAACCTGCTGGTTTGCCAGCATCCAGTCGGTGCGCGTTTCCGCTTTATCGATCTTGCGCGCATAAGTCACGCCATTGGCCGGTTGCGGCCGCAGCGTCAGTTCGCCCCGTTCCAGTCCGGACATCGCCTTGGCCATCAGGTCAGCGCCGATTGTCATCAGGCGGTCGTGCAACTCGCCGGCGGTCATGTCCGGCGCGATCGCGACACGTTCGGCTACCGCGACCGGCCCGGTGTCCAGCCCCTCGTCCATTTTCATGATCATCATGCCGGTTTCCCGGTCGCCGGCCATGATGGCGCGCTGGATGGGCGCAGCGCCTCGCCAGCGCGGCAGCAGCGAGGCATGGCCGTTCCAGCAACCGAACCTGGTCCCTTCCAGAATGGCTTTTGGCAGAAGCAAGCCATAGGCGACAACCACCGCGACATCTGCCTGCAGCGCCGCAAAAGCGGCCTGCTCGGCCTCGCCCTTCAAAGAGACCGGCGTGCGCACCACAAGCCCCAGCCTTTCGGCCTCGCGCTGCACCGGCGACGGCGTCAGGTCTAGCCCGCGACGTCCCGCCGGCCGCGGCGGCTGGGTGTAGACAGCCGCGATCTCGTGCCCGGCTTCGGCAAGCGCCCGAAGCGTCGGCACGGAAAATTCCGGCGTTCCCATGAAGATGATGCGAAGCGGCATGTGTTCCCGTTCGGCGGTGTGGCGCGATGCGCGTGTTTACACGCCTGCTTCAAACGGGTTTACGAGTTTCAGGTCAAGCCTTTCGAAATCGCTGGCCGTGGTCGCCTACCCCACCATCCGGTTCGGCGGCCGGTCCTTGGCCAGCTTCTTGAACTTCTTCACCACCATGTCGCGCTTCAGCTTGGAGATGTGGTCGATGAACAATACGCCGTTGAGATGGTCGATCTCGTGCTGCAGGCAGGTGGCCAGCAGGCCTTCGGCATCGATTTCCTGCAGCTTGCCGTCGCGATCGAGATATTTCACGCGAACGGTCGCGGGCCGCTCGACTTCGGCATAATAATCCGGGATCGACAGGCAGCCTTCCTCGTAGACCGCACGCCCTTCCCCGGTCTCGACGATCTCCGGATTGATGAAGAGTTGCGGCGCGGGCGGCTCGCCTTCCTTGGCGAGATCGATCACCAGCATTCTGAGCGGTTCGCCGATCTGGATCGCCGCCAAACCGATGCCCGGCGCGTCATACATGGTTTCCAGCATGTCATCAGCCAGCTTGAGCAGCGGCGCGTCGACTTGGCCGACAAGCTTTGAAACCTGGCGGAGTACGGGATCGGGAAGGATGATGAGAGGCTTGATCGACATTCGTTTTCACGTAATCGCTCGCCTCAATCCCGTCAACCGCGACAGCCGCGCAAATGTTCATGTTTTGATCTTTCGCCGAATCGCGTATCCTGCGCGGCATGAACGAACTCAGCTCAATACTGTCGGCCCCAGTCGCCCAACTTGGCGCCTCCACCGTCACGCTCGGCCAGTTGCTCGCCGTCGTCGCCGCGCTGTTCCTCGTCCTGCTGGTGGCGCTGATTGCTGCGCTCTGGCGCGCGGCGAATGCGCGTGCGGCAGCCGCGGCCGAAGCCGCCGACCATGCACGCGATGCCGAAGCGCGCATGGCCGGCATATTGCAGGCGCAGGCCGAAATGCAGGGCCGGCTCGGCGCGGTTGCCGAGGTGTTCGGCGCACGGCAGGCCGAACTCACCCAGTCGATCGGCCAGCGCCTCGACGCCATGACCGGCCGCATCGGCCAGACCATGACCGAGCAGACCAGATCGACGCATGAGAGCCTGGCGAAATTGCAGGAGCGGCTGGCGGTCATCGACACCGCACAGGGCAACATCCAGTCGCTCGCCGGCCAGGTCGTGCAACTTCAGGCGATCCTCTCCAATAAGCAGACGCGCGGCGCCTTCGGTCAGTCGCGCATGGAGGCGATCGTCGCCGACGGGCTGCCGCACGGCGCCTACGAGTTCCAGGCGACTCTGTCCAATGGCAACCGGCCGGACTGCGTGGTGAGGATGCCGAATGATGCGCCGTCCCTGGTCATCGACGCGAAATTCCCGCTGGAGGCGTGGAACGCAATCCGCGCCGCCGCCGACAGCGGCTCCGAGGCGCAGAAATACGCAGCGCAAGCCTTCCGGCGCGATCTCGAAGTCCACATCAAGGCAATCTCGGAAAAATACCTGATCAATGGCGAGACGCAGGACACCGCCTTCCTGTTCGTGCCGTCGGAATCGATCTTCGCCGAGATTCACGAGAATTTCGAATCAATCGTTCATCGCGCGCACCGCGCCCGCATCGTCATCGTCTCGCCCTCGCTCCTGATGCTGTCCATCCAGGTCATCCAGGCGATCCTGAAGGACGCATCGATGCGCGAGCAGGCGCATCTGATCCAAGGCGAGGTCATCCGCCTGATGGAGGACGTGTCGCGGCTCGACGACCGGGTGCGCAAGCTGCAGACGCATTTCGGCCAGGCCTCGAAGGACATTGACGACATTCTGGTGTCTTCGTCGAAGGTCACCAAGCGCGGCCAGAAGATCGAGGCGCTGGAATTCGGGACGCCAGGTGCGGAAACCGCGGAAGCTGTCGCCGCACCGGTCAAGGCGCAGGGGGCGGATTCCCGAACCGGTCAGCTCAGGTTGCGCGTGGTTGACGAGGCGGGTGCCTGACGTCGTCGCACCTCACGCGCCTCTTGCCCTCGCCTAATTCCCCTGTTTCACTCATCCGTCAGCCAGCCGGAGGAACGAATCATGGCCAAGGGTCAAATGCGCAGCAACAAGGAAGCCAGAAAACCGAAGAAGGACGCCAAGAAGCCGGCGCCGGCACCCGCGCTCAAGGCGGCGCCGGTTCCCGCAGCCAAGCTGAAGGAAAAGAAGTAGCCTTCGGAGGAACCGAAACGTCCGGCCGGCGCGACATCACGCCGGCCGGACCTTTAAAACGTCGCGCGCTTTCCGAAACCGATTCCGCTTTGGGGTCATGCGCTGAAGAAGATGCCGGAAATCCTCTGGCGGTGCGGGACGGCCCTGCATCTTGCGACAACGGTCGGGACGGCCCGCCGAATCCACGAGGGCCAGAATGGCTTGGACTTATCTTTTCTTCGCGGGACTGTTTGAAATCGGCTGGGCGATCGGCTTGAAATATACCGATGGTTTCACCCGTCTCACGCCGACGCTGCTTACCGTCGCCAGCATGGTGGTGAGCCTTGGCCTGCTCGGGCTCGCCCTGAAGACGCTGCCGGTCGGCACCGCCTATGCGGTCTGGACCGGCATCGGCACGGTCGGCACCGCGGTGCTCGGCATCTACCTTCTCGGCGAGCCGGCCACGGTCATCAGGCTGGTCTGCATCGGGCTGATCGTGGCAGGTATTGTCGGCCTCAAGCTGGTCGCCTGAGGCCGTCGCGTATTAGCCGAACCGCTTGCGCTGCTTGCGCGCCGCGTAGCGCGCGTCGCGCTTGGCTTTGCGTTCTGCCTCGTCGGCGAGAAGGCGAGCGATACGCTCGGTTTCTTCCGCTTCCTTGGCTTTGGCCTCGGCGGCGGCGGCTTCCTCGGCGGCAATGCGTGCTGCTTCCGCCGCAGCCTCGCGCTCGGCGCGCTCGGCCGCTTCACGGGCCAGCTTTTCCTGCCTCAGCTTTTCCTTCTCGGCGGCCCGCTTCTCGCGTGCCTCCAGGATAGCCTTGCGTTCTGCCTGCCTGGCCAGCACCTGCGGGTCATCCGGGGCCGGCTTTGACTTGAACCGCTCCAGCAGCGCCTTTTTAGCCTCGTTCGCCGCGTTGCGCCGCTCGAAAATGTCTTTCTCTCTATAGATAGCCAATGTCCGCCTTCAATTCTTATCGTCGATTGCGCCGCTTACATACGCGCGATAGCCGAGAGTTCAAGCGTCAAATGGGCATGCCAGCCATGAAATCGCCCGCTATGTTGCCGCAGGGGAACGCTTTTGCGGCATCCTCGAAATGGACTGTTCACCGGATGGGCACTGGCAGTTGCACGGCCGCGCCGCTACCTGTGGCGGCAACATAGCGAGGGAATCCATGGAACTTGGGCTCTACACCTTTGCCGACGTCAGCCTCGACAAGGGGCCAGGCGCGATCAACCCGCACCAGCGCCTGCGCAACCTGATGGAGGAGATCGAACTGGCCGATCAGGTCGGGCTCGACGTGTTCGGCCTCGGCGAGCACCACCGGCCCGACTATGCCGCCTCGGCTCCGGTCGTGGCGCTTGCCGCAGCCGCCGAGCGCACGAAACGCATCAGGCTGACCAGCGCCGTAACCGTGCTCTCCTCGGACGATCCGGTGCGCGTCTTCCAGCAATTCTCGACCCTCGACCTTCTCTCGGGCGGGCGCGCCGAGATCATGGCCGGACGCGGCTCCTTCATCGAATCCTTCCCGCTGTTCGGTTATGACCTGAACGATTACGACACGCTGTTTGCCGAAAAGCTCGAGCTGCTGCTCAATCTGCGCGAAAGCGCGCGGATCTCATGGCCGGGCGGGAAGCATACGCCGCCGATCGAAGATCGCGGTGTCTATCCCCGCCCGTTTCAGGAAAGGCTGCCGATCTGGATCGCGGTCGGCGGCACACCCAATTCGGTTGCCCGCGCAGGCGTGCTCGGCCTGCCTCTGGCGCTCGCCAGCATCGGCGGCGAGCCGGCGCGTTTCGCGCCGCTCTTCGACCTCTACCGGCAGGGAGCCGGCCGCGCCGGCCAAGATCCGGCTGAGCCTGCCAGCAGCATTAACGTCCACGGCTTCGTCGGTGAACCCACCGAACAGGCCGCCGACGATTTTTATCAGCCGCAGGCCGAGGTGATGAACCGCATTGGGCGTGAACGCGGCTGGGGCCCGACATCGAGGGCGCATTTCGACCAGTCGCGCGGACCGCGCGGCGCGCTCTTCGTCGGCAATCCCGAAGAGGTCGCCGAAAAGATCGTCGCCCACTATCGCATCTTCAGGAACGATCGCTTCCTGCTGCAGATGGCGATCGGCATCATGCCGCACGCCAAGCTTATGAAAGCTATCGAACTTTACGGCACGAAAGTCGCGCCGATGGTACGCAAGGAAACGGCAGCCGCGAAGGCATCTCCGACGGCCGACTGACATGCTGCCACCGACATAGCTCGCCTTCACTTTGCCGGCGGAACATCGGCTTCGTCTGCGCATTGTTGCGATGAAGGAATTTTCGCGGGCCACGAGGCCAGATACCGCGAAAATCGGGGACACCGCCATGACGGTCCAGCCACCCGGTGAAGCGACGCCGGAAGTCATCCGAACCGCATCCGACACCAGGCTTATGCGTTCGCTGCTGATCGGCATCTTCATCTTCATGGCGGTCTATGCGCTCTATTTCGCGCGCGAATTCTTCATGCCGGTCATTCTCGCCTTCATGCTCGCTCTGATGCTGACGCCGATCGTACGTTTCCTGCGCAAGCGCGGCGTTCCCGAATCCATCTCCGCGACGCTTCTCGTTCTCCTGTCGGTCATCGGCATCGGCGGCACGGGATATTTCATGAGCGGCCCGGTCATGGAGCTCGTCAACGATGCGCCGGCGATCGGACGCCAGCTCACCGAGCGGCTGGCGGAACTGCGTCATCCTTTCGAGCGGGTGATGCAGGCTTCCCGTCAGGTTGAAGAAGTTGCAGATACCGCGCAGGAGCCGGGCGTGCAGAAGGTCGTCATGGCTCAGCCGGGCATCATCTCCCAAGCCGCTGGCAACCTCCTCGCGGCCGCGACCACGGTCGCGATCACCTTTGTGCTGTCACTGTTCCTGATGGCCTCCGGCACGATGTTTTACGAGAAGATCATCCAGTCCTTCGGCCGGATGAGCGAGAAGAAACGGGCGTTGCGCGTCGTCTATGATGTCGAGCGCGAGATTTCCCGCTATCTGCTTACCGTTGCCCTGATCAATGGCAGCCTCGGAGTCGTGATCGGTTTCGGCTTGTGGGCGATCGGCATGCCAAACCCGTTTGTCTGGGGCGTCTTCGCAGCTCTTTTCAACTTCCTGCCCTACATCGGCGCGGTGATGACAATACTTTTGGTGGCGGCGATCTCGATCATCAGCTTCGACAGCCTGGCCTACGCGCTGCTGGCGCCGGCTTTCGTCGTCTTGTGCAACATCATCGAGGGCCAGTTCGTCACGCCGCTGGTGGTCGGGCGCCGCCTCGAGATCAATGCAGTCGCCATCTTCATCGCGATTGCCTTCTGGTCATGGCTGTGGGGCTTCGTCGGCGCGCTGATCGCGGTGCCGATCCTGGTCGTTATCAAGGTCTTCTGCGACCATTTCGAAAGCCTGCGCCATGTCGGCAATTTCCTGGCGGCGCAGCAGACGGTGGAAGAACCGGAGGAACAGTCGGAGCCTACCGGCGCCGGTTAGGTCGTTTGTTGGTCCAGGCTTTGCAGCAGTGGACATCGCTCCCCATATCCGGTTTCCGATCCCCGGAAGCCGTCCAATGATCCCTCTTTCCGTTCTCGACCTGTCGCCGATCACCGAAGGCGGCACCGCCTCGCAGTCGCTCGCCAACACGCTCGATCTCGCCCGCCACGCCGAGCGGCTCGGGTACCGGCGCTACTGGCTTGCCGAGCATCACAACATGCCTGGCATAGCCAGCGCCGCCACCTCCGTGGTTATCGCCCATGTCGCAGCCGGCACCTCCACCATTCGCGTCGGCGCCGGCGGCATCATGCTGCCCAACCATGCACCGCTGGTCATCGCCGAGCAGTTCGGCACGCTCGCTGCCCTTCATCCCGGCCGCATCGACCTCGGCCTCGGCCGCGCGCCGGGCACCGACATGGCGACGGCCCGCGCCTTGCGCCGCAATCTCGATGCCGGCGCCGACAGCTTCCCGCAGGATGTCGTCGAGCTGATCGGCTATTTCCAGCCGGCCGAACCCGGCCAGCGCATTCGCGCCGTGCCCGGAGAGGGCCAGAATGTGCCGGTGTGGATCCTCGGCTCGTCGACCTATGGCGCGCAGCTTGCAGCCATGATGGGCCTGCCCTACGCCTTCGCTTCGCATTTCGCGCCGGCCGAAATGGAGCACGCGATGGACATCTACCGCTCCCGTTTCCAGCCTTCGGCGCAGCTCGACAAGCCCTATGTGATGCTAGGCCTGAATGTCATCGCCGCGGCGACCGACGCGGAAGCCGAGCTTCTGTTTTCATCGCTGCAGCAGGCCTTCGTCAATCTCCGCACCGGCCGCCCGGGGCCGCTGCCGCCGCCGGTCGCCGGCTACAGGAGCCAGATCGAACCGATGGCCAGCGCTATGCTCGCCCAAGCGCTTTCCTGCGCGATCGTCGGCTCACCCGAAACAGTGCGCAGTGGCCTCGACGCCTTCATCCGCCGAACCGGAGCCGACGAACTGATGGTCACGGCGCAGATTTTCGGCCATTCCGCGCGGCTGCGCTCGTTCGAGATCCTGGCCGAGGCGCACCGGGAGCTGTCGAAGGCGGCTTAGCCCAGGGGACAGTTTACTTCTTGCCCCCGGAAAAGCCGCGGCAGCGGAGAGACTGCGCAAGGGGCAAAAAGTAACTGTCCCCGGCGCTTCCCTCAATTTCGCATCACGCCGTCCTCGAAAACTTCATCACCCAGTTGGTCTCCCAGCCCTTGCCTCCGTCCTGCGAAAACGCCTGTTCCCACCTCGGGCTTTCCGCCGACGGCATCCAGGTGAAGCGCGCCCGCACCGTCCGGCCCTCATGTTCCTCATCGCCGTAGAAGACGCCAACCCCGTTCTCGAACCGGCCGACCATCGGCGGCAGCATGCGGTGACGGTCATTGTCGGCCCAGTGGATGGACCACAGCCCGTCGGTGGGATTGAAAATCCGTAGGGCCAGCCCTGCAAAAGTGCTGCCGGAGATGGTCATCTCCTCCATTGCCGGCGCCGTTCAGCAGCTTGCGGCAGGTCGAAATGGCCGAAAATCGAGTCCACTCGACGCTTCCGACAAACCGCTCGACCAGCCGTTCGTTCTCGATTGTCCAGCTTCCGATCAGGAAATCGAAATCGGCCGCACCGTCCTGCTCTTGCGAATTCATGCTGTTCTCCCTCCTCGACGCCGAAGTGCGCCTCGATGACCGCAGACTAGCCGCGGGCTGCCGACAGCTATCTGTCAGGAGTGATCGCCGGAGCAGCGGGAGCAGCGGCGATGAAAGCAATGTTGTTTTCGTGCGGGACAAGCCTGCGAGCGACCAGTCCCCGGAGCACGCGATTGGAGCGCCGGCAGGGGCATCCCCTCAAAAGCGGATAAAATCCACCCCCATTTCCACCGATCAAAGAAATTCGCCTTACGGATCAATGGCTTGTAAGATTCTTGAAAACCCTCGCAAGCGTGTTTGTCCACACCCCCTTGTCCCTCCCTTATCCTCATCAGCAGTTTCTCCTGCGGGAACGCCGGTCATGACGGTGATTTGCGGGGAGGAACCGGGGTTCCGGGAAAGCGGCTAACGTGGCCGCGGAAGCGGAAGGTCGTCCAGAGTTTCCACGACTGTCCGCTAAGACGGGCACGAGGCGCCGTATCGCTCGCGCTGGCACGGTAAACCACCGACGCATGTCGGCAGGTCCGCAGGCTGGGAAACGGGGGGCTGAAAAATCACCGGCGGGGCGCGGGGTTCGCGCCACGTATAAAAATTAGGAAGGCGTTGGCCTTGCGCCCCGCTTCCCGACCTTCGCTTGTCCTCGGGTGTGATCCTGAGCTTGTCGAGGGGGAGTTCGAAGGACAATGGCCAGGGCGGAAACGCAGCGTGGTGATGATGAAACATGCGCCTCTCCCCTGTCTCCCAACGAGAAGGAAAAACTCACCTCAACTCTTCAACCAGCCCTTTGTCCGGAAAGCACGTCGCGGCGCGGCCGTTTTTCTCCTGCCAATCGCCGATCGAGCGCCGGGTCTTGAAGCCGGGCAGGCCGTCGGCGCCGCCGACATCGTAGCCGACACGCTCCAGCCCGCGCTGCAGCGCGGCGACATCGGAGCGATAGAGCCCGCCGACCTTGCCCCAGCGGCCCGCGAAATTCCTGTCGCCGCCGGCGATACGATCGGCGGCATGGCCAATGAACAGCGCATAGAGGTCGCTCTCATTGTACTTCTTGAGCACGTAGAAATTGGGCGTGACGATGAAGGCCGGGCCGCTGCGCCCCGCCGGCATCAGCAAAAAGCCTTCGGAGCGGGCTTCATGCGCCGGGAACGGCTTGCCGCCGACTCGCGAAATCCCCATCGCCGCCCACTCGGATATTTTTCTCCCCCGGTCCGGACCTTCGAGCGCACAGGAAACGCTGTCCGGCACCGTCACCTCGAAACCCCAGTCGCGTCCTTTCACCCAGCCGTAATTGACGAGGTAGTTGGCGATCGAGCCCAGCGTGTCGGGCACGGAATTCCAGATGTCGGGCCGGCCGTCGCCGTCGAGATCGACGGCATGGTCGAGAAACGAGGTAGGCAGGAATTGCGGCTGGCCGAGCGCGCCGGCCCAGGACGATTTCATTGCCTTCGGGCTGGCAAGGCCGCGCTCGACCATGACGAGAGCGGCGATCACCTCCTTGCGGAACATGTCTTTGCGGGTCGACATGAACGCCTTGGTCGCCAGCACCTCGAAGGCGTTGTGCGGGATCTTCGCCGTGCCGAAGCCGGATTCGCGGCCCCAGATCGCCAGCGCCACCTCACCCGGAACGCCGTAGCGCTTCTCGATCGCGGCCAGCGTCCTCGCATGCTGTCCGGCTCGCGATCTGCCGCCGGACGTCACCCCGCCGATCGGGCCGAAATAGCTGCCGGGCGAGCCGAATTCGGCCTGATGCTGCTTCTTCGGCGTCTTCGGCTTTTGGCCGGGCATTACCAGATCAGGCAATTTGAGATTGGGTTTCATGCCGGCGAACGCGGCCTCGAAAGTCTGTTGCGAGACGCCATTGGCGCTGGCCTGCGGCCACAGATCGCTCTGGAGCCATGCCCGGAATTGCTCGTCGACCTTGGACGCGAAAGTAGGGGTGACGGTTCCCAAAACGACGAAGGCTACTGCGAGAACAAATGATTTAAACACGTATCTTCTCATCGGCGACTCACTTCGCTTATCCTGTAAGGTTGGACATCATGTTTCGGAGCACAATTGTGACGGAAGATTCCCTGAACTGGCTGGTAGAATGGTATGCTCGACACTGCGATGGCGAGTGGGAACACAGCTACGGAATCAGGATTAGGACACTCGACAATCCAGGATGGCGGCTCGAAATTGACCTGACGGGAACCGTACTTGAAAACCTGCCTTTTCATGAGATCCGGCACAACTACGATGACGATATCTCGTGGTGGACTTGCTTCCTTCACGACAAGTCTTTTCACGCAGCTTGTGGCGCACGCGACCTGCCTTCGGTCATAGATGTGTTTCGAGAATGGGCCGAAAGCATTCGATGACAGGTCGGCTAGAACACCGTGCGCGATTTAAGCGCGGCGGCCAGTGTTCCCTCGTCGAGATAGTCGAGTTCGCCGCCAACCGGCACGCCATGCGCCAGCCGCGTTACCCTGACGCCGAATTCGGCGAGCTGATCGGTGAGGTAGTGAGCTGTCGTCTGGCCTTCGACCGTGGCGTTGACGGCAAGGATCACCTCCTTGACCTCACCGGCCGCAATACGGTCGACCAGTTGGCGGATGGTGAGTTGGTCCGGGCCGATGCCGTCGAGCGGCGACAGAGTGCCGCCGAGCACATGGTAGAGCGCGTTGAGCCCTGTGGCGCGCTCCATCGCCCAGAGGTCCGAGACATCCTCGACGACGATGATCGTCGACTGGTCGCGGCTCGGATCGGTGCAGATCATGCACGGATCGGCCGTATCGACATTGCCGCAATTCGAACAGACCCGGACCTTCTCGACCGCCTCACTCATGGCGGAGGCGAGCGGCGCCAGAAGCTGCTCCTTCTTCTTGATGAGATGAAGCGCCGCGCGCCGGGCCGAGCGCGGCCCGAGCCCCGGCACTTTGGCCAGGAGCTGGATCAGGCGTTCGATTTCGGGACCGGCGACTCGTTTCGACATGGCGTTGGTTTAGCGGGAAAGGTGGAAATTGGGTAGCGCCGGCTTTGACGCGAGCTATGCTGATTTCGCCGGAGGCAAGCGAGAAAGGCGGCTCATGGGCAGGGACAGCATCATCATCCGAACGGCCACTCCCGACGACGAGACGATATTATCGGACCTGCTGGCGGCCGCCTATGGCGAACTCGCTCGAGGTTCGTACGAGACCGAAGCGCTTGCGGCCGCGCTGCCGCTGATGTCGCGCGCAAATCCGAAGCTGCTGGCGAGCGGTAGCTACTATATCGCCGAAATCGACGGGGCGGCCGCGGGCTGCGGCGGCTGGACGATCGACAAGCCGGGCAGCGGCGAAATCATCGAGGGCGTCGGCCATATCCGCCACTTCGCCACGCATCCGGCTCACCTGCGCAAGGGTATCGCCCGGCTACTCCTGGAACACTGCCTTGCGGAGGCTCGCGCCGCCGGCGTGAATACCATGATGAGCCAGTCGACCTTGCCGGCGGAGAAATTCTACGCCGCGGCAGGCTTTCGCCGGATTGGCCTGATCGAGGTCGAGATGGGTCCGGGCGTGGTTCTTCCGGCCGTCGAGATGCAGCGGCCGCTGGCCTAAAAAGGCAGGTTCATGCCGGGAGGTATCGGCAATCCGGCCGTCAGCGCCTTGGTCTTTTCCTGCATGATCGCCTCGACCTTGGTCTTGGCGTCATTGTGCGCGGCGAGGATCAGATCCTCGAGGATTTCGACCTCGTCCTCCTTGAACAGCGACGGGTCGATCTTCAGCGACTTCATCTCGAACTTGCCCGAGATCGTCACCTGCACCAGGCCGCCGCCGGCCTGGCCGGTGGCTTCGAGACCAGCGATCTCCTCCTGCATGGCCTGGAACTTGGCCTGCATTTCCTTCGCCTTGCCCATCAGGCCGATAAGATCCTTCATGGCGATATCCTTTGCTCAGTTCTCGTCGTCATCTTCTTCGGTCGCCGCTTCGGGCGGCAGGTCGGCGTCGATATCGGGAATGTCCGGCGCGTCGGGTATGCGCACGTCGATGACCTTGGCGCCCGGAAACCGCGCCAGGATCGCGGCGACGGCGGGGTCGCTGCGGGCGTCCTGGAAGGCGTTTTCGCGCTTGCTCGTTTCCTGTTCGGCGAGCGTTTGCCCGCCTTCCTCGCGCGACAGCGAAACCAGCCAGTTGCGGCCGGTCCATGCCTTGAGCTTGACGGTCAGGTCGCCGAGCAGCGTCTTCGGCGCATCGCCGGTCAGGCTCACGTCGAGCCGGCCGGGCTCGATCTTGACCAGCCGGACGCAGCGCTTGACCAGCACCTTGAAAGCCATGTCGCGATGCGTGTCGGCCAACGCGACCAGATCGGCGAGCGACTTGATCTGCACGGCGGGAGGCGGCGCGGCCTCGGCGACCGGTTCGGGTTTCGGCATCTCCGCCGGGACGGGTTCGGCCGCTACCAGCCGCATCGTCTGGGCGCCGCCC